>JAJYCZ010000031.1 GCA_021777915.1 Pseudomonadota bacterium
GACGGCGGCTGAAATCGGCGCCGGCGGCGCGCCGGGCGAGTTTGCGTTCGCGCCGCCGCGGGCCTTTTTCACCCTTTGAACCCATCAACGCTTCCGTGCTCCGGGCGGAGCTTTCGAGATCCGCGCCGTCGCGGGCCAATTGGAGTTGTTCATGCGCATTGCCGTTCCCGCCGAAACCGACGCCCATGAAGCGCGCGTCGCGGCGACGCCTGAAACCGTGAAGAAGTTTGTGGGGCTCGGCGCCGAAGTCGCGGTCCAGGCCGGCGCCGGCCTGGGTTCCGGCCTGACCGACGCCGATTTCGAAAAGGCCGGCGCGAAAATCGCGCCCGACGCTCACGCCGTGGTCGCCGGCGCGGATGTCGTGCTGGCGGTCCGCCGGCCGGGGGCGCAGGCGCTCGCCGGGGTCAAGCCGGGCGCGGCGGTTCTGGCGATCATGGACCCCTATGGCCAGCACGAGGCGCTCGCCGCCCTCGCCAAGGCCGATGTCCAGGCCTTCGCCATGGAGCTGATGCCCCGCATCACCCGCGCCCAGGCGATGGACGTGCTGTCCTCGCAGGCCAATCTCGCCGGCTATCGCGCGGTGATCGACGCGGCGGCCGAATATGGCCGCGCCATTCCGATGATGATGACCGCCGCCGGCACGGTGCCCGCCGCCAAGATCTTCATCATGGGCGTCGGCGTCGCCGGCCTCCAGGCCATCGCCACGGCGCGCCGCCTCGGCGGGGTGGTCACCGCCACCGACGTCCGCCCGGCCACCAAGGAGCAGGTCGAATCGCTCGGCGCCAAATTCCTCGCCGTCGAGGACGACGAGTTCAGGCAGGCGCAGACGGCGGGCGGCTACGCCAAGGAAATGTCCAAGGAATATCAGGCCAAGCAGGCGGCGCTCACGGCGTCGCACATCGCCAAGCAGGACATTGTCGTCACCACCGCGCTCATTCCCGGCCGCCCGGCGCCGCGGCTGATCTCGGCCGAGATGGTCGCCTCGATGCGCCCCGGCTCGGTCATCGTCGATCTCGCGGTCGAGCGCGGGGGAAATTGCGAATTGTCCAAACCGGGCAAGATCGTGACCACCAAGAACCATGTGAAGATCGTAGGCCATCTCAATGTCGCCGGCCGTCTCGCCGCCACCGCCTCGCAGCTTTACGCGAAAAACCTGTTCGCCTTCCTCGAAACCATGATCGACAAGGACAGCAAGGCGCTCAAGATCGACGGCGAGGACGAACTGGTCAAGGCGACCCGCCTGACCGATGGCGGGGCCATCGTGCATCCAGGTTTCGCGGCGGCATGAGGCCGCCGCCTGCCCAATTTCACGGCGGCCTGAGCCCGCTGATTCAACCACTCGATCGAGGCCCGAGAGAGGGGCAAAAGAATGGCTAATGACGTACAAACGCTGGTCGATCAGGCGCGGGACGCGGCGCGGACGGCGCGCGCCGCCGCCGACGCGGCCCAGGCATACGCCGACCGCGCCTCCCACCTCACTCATGTCGCCGACGCGGCGGGCGCCGCGGCCCATGCGGCGAGCGGCGGCGCCATCGATCCCTTCGTCTTCCGCCTGGCGATTTTCGTCCTGGCGGTCTTCGTCGGCTATTATGTGGTCTGGTCGGTGACCCCGGCGCTGCATACGCCGCTGATGTCGGTCACCAACGCCATTTCCTCGGTCATCGTCGTCGGCGCCCTTCTGGCGGTCGGCGTGGACGGGGCGGCCGCGCTCGACAGCGGCCCGGTCTGGGCGCGCGTCTTCGGCTTCATCGCGCTGATCCTCGCCTCGGTGAACATTTTCGGCGGCTTCCTGGTCACCGCGCGAATGCTCGCCATGTACAAGAAGAAGGGCTGAGATCCATGAACGTCAATCTCGCGGCCCTTCTCTACCTCGTTTCGGGCGTCCTGTTCATTTTCGCCCTGCGCGGCCTGTCGCATCCCACCACCTCGCGCCAGGGCAACCGCTACGGCATGATCGGCATGGCGATCGCCATCCTCACCACCTTGGCCCTGAAGCCGCCATCGGACATTTTTGGCTGGCTGTTCGTCGTCGTCGGCCTCGGCATCGGCGGCAGCGTCGGCGCGATAGTGGCGCGCCGGATCGAAATGACAAAAATGCCGCAACTGGTGGCCTTCTTCCATTCGCTGGTCGGCCTGGCGGCGGTGCTGGTGGCGGCGGGCGCGCTTTTCGCGCCGCAGGCGTTCGGCATCGGCGAGCCCGGACATATCCATCAGGCCAGCCTGATCGAAATGTCGCTCGGCGCGGCCATCGGCGCCGTCACCTTCACCGGCTCGGTCATTGCCTTCCTCAAGCTCGACGGCCGCATGTCCGGCAAGCCGATCATGCTGCCGCAGCGCCACGCCATCAATATGGCGCTGGGGATTGCCCTCGTCCTGCTGATCGCCTCCTTCTTCGGCACGGGCGCCGCCGTGCTGTTCCTCGCGATCGTTTCGGTGTCGCTGGCGCTCGGCGTGCTGCTGATCATTCCGATCGGCGGCGCCGACATGCCGGTGGTGATCTCGATGCTCAACTCCTATTCGGGCTGGGCGGCGGCCGGCATCGGCTTCACCCTGGGCAATCTGGCGCTGATCATCACCGGCGCCCTGGTCGGCTCCTCGGGCGCCATCCTGTCCTACATCATGTGCAAGGGCATGAACCGCTCCTTCATCTCCGTCATTCTCGGGGGCTTTGGCGGCGAGGACGCGGCGGCCGCCGGCGGCGCCAAGGAGAACCGTCCGGTCAAGCAGGGCTCGCCGGACGACGCGGCCTATATTCTCGAGAACTCGTCCAAGGTCATCATCGTGCCGGGCTATGGCATGGCGGTGGCTCAGGCCCAGCACGCGCTGCGCGAAATGTCCGACCTGCTCAAGGCCGAGGGCGTCGAGGTCAAATACGCCATCCATCCGGTGGCGGGCCGCATGCCCGGCCATATGAACGTGCTGCTGGCGGAAGCCAATGTCCCCTATGACGAAGTGTTCGAACTCGAGGATATCAATTCCGAATTCGCGCAAGCCGACGTGGCCTTCGTGATCGGGGCCAATGACGTGACCAATCCGGCGGCCAAGACCGACAAGAGTTCGGCGATCTATGGCATGCCGATTTTGGACGTCGAGAAGGCCAAGACGGTGATGTTCGTCAAGCGCTCGATGTCCTCGGGCTATGCCGGCGTCGAGAACGAATTGTTCTTCAAGGACAATACGATGATGCTGTTCGGCGACGCCAAAAAAGTGGTCGAGAGCGTCATCAAGGCCATGGCGCACTGAGACAGGCCTCATCGAATGCAGGGCGCGGGCGGAAAAATCTCCGCCCGCGCTTTTTTGTTGCAGGGCCTTTATTCGCGGGCTCAGGTTTTGCTAAAAGGCCGCATGACCTTTCGCGCCCGCATGATCTCCCGGCGAATTATCGGCCCGGTCCGCGTCTGATTTGCTCGACGCGCGCCGGGATGTTTCCGCACGACCTTCCTCGCCCTCACGCGCCGCGAGCCTGATTCATGTCCGAAAAAACGGGTCCCGATTATTCCTCGACGCTCTACCTGCCGAAAACCGATTTCCCGATGCGCGCCGGCTTGCCGAAAAAGGAGCCGGAATTGCTGGCCCATTGGGAAAGCATCGGCCTGACCGAGAAAATGCGGCTTGAAAACGCCGGCAAGCCCAAATTCGTGCTGCATGACGGCCCGCCCTACGCCAATGGCAATATCCATATCGGCCATGCGCTGAACAAGATCTTGAAAGATCTCGTCACCCGCTCGCAGCGCATGCTCGGCAAGGACGCCAATTATGTGCCGGGCTGGGACTGCCACGGCCTGCCGATCGAATGGAAGATCGAGGAGCAATATCGCGCCAAAGGCCGCAACAAGGACGAAGTGCCGGTGGTGGAATTCCGCCGCGAATGCCGCGCCTTCGCGCAACATTGGCTCGACATCCAGCGCGAGGAATTCAAGCGCCTCGGCGTCGCCGGCGACTGGGCGGGCCGCTATGCCACCATGGACTTTTCCGCCGAAAGCGTCATCGCGGCGGAAATCATGAAATTCGCCGCCAACGGCCTGCTCTATCGCGGCTCCAAGCCGGTGATGTGGTCGGTGGTGGAAAAGACCGCGCTCGCCGAAGCCGAAGTCGAATATGAGGACCACACGTCGGATTGGGTTTTTGTGGCGTTTCCGGTGAAGGATGTTCCGTTAGGTCCTCCTGCGAGAACCTTGGAACCAAACAAGCCCATGCCTGTCATGAGGCCGATGTTGCCGGATCGTACTTCGGTAGTCATATGGACGACCACGCCTTGGACATTGCCGGGCAATCGCGCAATCTCTTTTTCTTCTCGCATCACTTACGGTCTTTACCGCGTGACGAAAGCACCGGAAGGAAATTGGGCGAAAGAAGGTTCTTCCTACGTCCTGGCGGATAAGCTCGCCGAAGAGGTTTTCCGGGCGGCAAAGGTTGAAGCCTTCGATCGCTGCGACACGGTATTGCCTTCGACATTGCACGATTTGACCTGCGCCCATCCTCTCGCGGCGTTGGGCTACACATTCGACGTCCCCCTGCTCGACGGCGACCATGTCACCGACGACGCCGGCGCGGGCTTCGTCCATACCGCGCCCGGTCACGGGCGCGAGGATTTTGATATCTGGATGGCCTCAAGCCGTCTTTTGCACGAGCGCGGCATTGACACGCGCATCCCCTATACGGTGGACGCCGACGGTTTTTATACCGAGGAGGTTCCCGGCTTCGCGAACGCCCGCGTCATCGACGACAAGGGGAACAAGGGCGACGCCAACGAACGGGTGATCAAGGCGCTGATCGAGGCGGGCGCCCTGCTGGCGCGCGGAAAAGTGAAGCACCAGTATCCGCATAGCTGGCGCTCGAAGAAGCCGGTGATCTTCCGCAATACGCCGCAATGGTTCATCGCGATGGATGAGCCTTTCGCAGCCCCGCTCGATGCGACGGCGGTCAAAAGCCTCGGCGCCGGCGCGAACGGGCCGACCCTGCGCGCCATCGCGATGGAGGAAATCGCCCGCACGCAATGGATCCCCGCCGCAGGGGAAAACCGGATCACCGGCATGATCGCCAACCGCCCGGACTGGGTGGTGTCACGTCAGCGCGCCTGGGGCGTGCCGATCTCGGTCTTCGTCAGGAAGGGCGGCCACGACATATTGGGGGACGAGAAGGTCAACGCCCGGATCGTCGAGGCTTTTGCTCAGGAAGGCGCCGACGCGTGGTACCAGGAGGGCGCAGCCGAACGGTTTCTGGCGCCCGACCACGATCTGGCCGATTACGAAAAGATCGACGACGTGCTCGACGTCTGGTTCGATTCCGGCTCGACACATGCGTTCACCCTCGAAGACCCGAAGAATTTTCCGACGCTGGCCGGAATCAAGCGCCGCCACGACGGCGGGCCGGACGAGGTCATGTATCTCGAAGGTTCGGACCAGCATCGCGGCTGGTTCCATTCGAGCCTGCTGGAAAGCTGCGGCACGCGCGGCCGCGCGCCCTACGATTCGGTGCTGACCCACGGCTTCGTCCTCGACGAAAAGGGCCGCAAGATGTCGAAATCGCTCGGCAATGTGATCGCGCCGCAGAGCGTGATCAAGGACGCCGGCGCCGACATTCTGCGCCTGTGGGTGGCGGCCTCGGATTATTCCGACGATCTGCGCATCGGCAAGGAGATTCTGGCGACTTTCTCCGAGACCTATCGCAAGCTGCGCAATACGCTCCGCTGGATGCTCGGCGCGCTCGCCCATTTCGATCCCGGCGAGCGGATCGCCAGGGCCGACATGCCCGAGCTGGAGCTTTACATCCTGCACCGGCTCGCCGAGCTCGACGCCCCCGTCCGCGAGGCCTATGCGGGTTTCGACTATAAAAAAGTGGTGGCGCTGCTGTCGTCCTTCATGACCGGCGACCTCTCCGCCTTTTATTTCGACATCCGCAAGGATTGTCTCTATTGCGATCCGCCCTCCAGCATGGCCCGCAAGGCGGCGCTGACCGCGATCGACACGATTTGCGACGCGCTGCTGAAATGGCTGGCGCCGATCCTGTGCTTCACGGCGGAAGAAGCCTGGCTCGCCTTCCGGCCGCAAGGCGCGGCTTCCGTTCACCTGACCGAATTCCCCGACGGGCTGGAGATTTGGCGCGACGAGGCGCTTGCGGCCAAATGGCGCGGCCTGCGCCGGGTGCGCGCCGTGGTGACCGGGGCGCTGGAGATCGAACGCGCCCAAAAGACCATCGGCGCCTCGCTTGAAGCCGATCCGCAGGTGTTCATTGCGGACAAAAGTCTTCGCGCGTCGCTCGAAGGAGTCGATTTCGCCGAGATCTGCATCACCTCCGCCATCGAGATCGTCGCCGCGCCGCCGCCGGAAGCCGCCTTCACCCTGCCGGAAACGCCGGGCGTCGGCGTGGTCAGCCGCCGCGCGCAAGGGCGCAAATGCGCGCGGTCCTGGCGGATATCGCCCTTCGTCGGCGCCGATCCCGAATTCCCCGATGTGACGCCGCGCGACGCTCAAGCTTTACGGGAATTGCGCGCCCTGGGCCGCTGGCCGTGAGCCTCGCCGCCCGGCGCCTCGCCGGCTTGGCCGCCGCGGCCTTGGTGCTCGCGGCGGATCAGGCCAGCAAATTTTGGGCGATCGGCCTGCTCGGCGGCCCGGATCACCCGAGCTACGCGCTGACGCCCTTTCTGGCTCTGGTCATGAGCTGGAATCGCGGCATCGCCTATACGCTGCTGCGCTCGGACGGCGACGTCGGGCGTTTCGCTCTCGTCGCGGTCGCGCTCGCCGGCGTGGGCCTGCTGTCCTACTGGCTGTGGCGGGCGCGCAGCCTGGTCTCGGCGCTCGCCTTCGGTTTTCTCATCGGCGGCGCGCTCGGCAACGCCAGCGACCGCCTGACCCATGGCGCGGTCGCCGATTTTCTTTATTTCCACACGCCCTTCCCGCTTGGGCCGCTGGCGAATTATGTCTTCAATCTGGCCGACGCCGCCATATTTGTCGGCGTCGTCCTACTGGTGTATGAGGCGACGAGACGCGGGGCCGAGGACGGCGCGTGAGGCGAGGAGCGCAGGCAGAATGTCAGAGACGAAGTTCATCGGCCGCGCCGCGGCGGCGGCTTTCCTCGCGGCGGGCATGGTCGCCTCGGCTTGCGTTTCGGCCAGAGCGCAGGACGCCGAGCAGCCGACGATGTTCGGCTATGCCGCCCCGCGTCAATATCTGATCAACCGCATGATCGCGCCGGAGCGGCCGAAAACCGACAGCGCCGGCGCGCCGGCGGCGGGCCAGGGCGGCAGTGGCGCGCAGGGCGGCGTTGGCGGCCAGGCCACCGCCGCCGCCGCCGACGACGACAACGGCCCCAATAACGGCGCCTACCAGATGCCCAAACATTATCTCCTGAACAAGATGTTTGATTTCGGCGGCGGCGACAGCGCGCCGGCGGCGGCGGCCGCCGCGCCGGCGCCTGCCGCGAAAACGCCTTGAATTTCAGTTAAGGGGCGTTATTTTGGCGGCCCTGGGAATAAGGTGTCGACCTTAGGGCTTGGGCTTGGGCGGGGGATTTCGGATTGGGTTTGGCGTTGACGGAACAAGCGCGGCGGGCGAAGCGCGCACAATGTTTGGCGGGCGGTCTGGTGGCCTGCGCGGTTCTTTTTGTTGCGCCGACCGCTCGCGCCGACGATTCGCTCTGGGGCAAGGCGATGAACAGCATCGGCCTCGGCGGCAACGGGTCGTCCGGTCAGGGCGCCGCCGCCCCGCAACCCGCCGCGCCCCCGCAACCAGCTCCCGCCGCGCAGGCGGCGCCGCAACCCGCCCCCGCGTCCGCCGCGCCAGGCGACAACCAGAATCTCCTCTCGAATTTCTTTGGCTGGGGCCATCACGGCGCCGCGCAGCCTTCGGATCAGGCGGCGATGCAACCGCAGGGCAAGGCGCTGACCCCGGTCCAGGCGCCGCCCGGGCCGGCGCCCGCCCGCGAGCCGGGCGTTTGGGACCGGATGCTCGGCAATGTCGGGCTCAACACCAACAATCCGGCGGACAATATCACTTACGCCGAACGGCCGAAACTGAATGTCCCCAAGGCGCGCTCCCTGCCTCAGCCCGCCCCCTTGGCCTCCGAGACCGGCGTGCGGCCCTCCAATCCGAAGGATCTGCTCGAACCGCCCGACAATTACCTGGAAAAGGTGCGTGGCGCGGACGGCAATGTCTCCGGTCTGAAGTCGGGCGACATCAGCAAGGACAAGAAATTTTTCGGCCTGTTCTGATCTCGCGATCGATTGTGAATTTTTGAAGCCGGGGCTGTCGTTCCGGCTTTTGCATTCTATATTGGCGGGATAGGCATTTTTCAAAGAATGGAGCGGCGCCTTGTCCCGATCAGAGCACTTCCCCCCCTCTGGCGCGGCGCAGGAGACGCCGTCGCACCAAGCCGGGGAAGGCGCCGCCCACGCCGGGCCGCGCGTCGATTATTTCCGCCTCGACAACGGCATGGATGTGGTGGTCATCCCTGACCACCGCGCGCCGGTCGTCACTCACATGATCTGGTATCGCAACGGCTCGGCCGACGATCCGCGCGGGAAAAGCGGGATCGCCCATTTCCTCGAACATCTGATGTTCAAGGGCACGCACCAGCATAAACAGGGGGAGTTCTCGCATCTCGTCGCCGAACTGGGCGGACAGGAGAACGCCTTCACCTCCCATGATTTCACCGCTTTTTTCCAGCGCGTCGCCCGCGAGCATCTCAAGACCATGATGGAGTTCGAGGCCGACCGCATGACCGGTCTCAACCTGACCGACGAGGTGGTGGCGCCTGAGCGCGACGTGGTGCTGGAAGAGCGCCGCATGCGCACCGAGGCCGACCCGGCGGCGCAGCTCGACGAGGCGCTGAACGCGGCGCTCTATACCCATCACGCCTATGGCGTTCCGATCATCGGCTGGGGCCATGAGATCGAGACGCTCGACCGCGAGGACGCTCTTCGCTATTACGGCCGCTTCTACACGCCGGAAAACGCCATTCTCGTCGTCGCCGGCGACATCGAGGCGCCGGAAGTTGAGGGCCTGGCGCGCCAGACTTACGGGAAAATTCCCGCGCGCGGCGAGGCGCCGCAACGCCATCGCCCGCAGGAGCCGGAACCCCGCGCCGAACGCATCGTCCGGCTCGCCGATCCCAAAGTCGAGCAGCCGCAATTCGAGCGCATCTATCTCGTGCCCTCGGCCTTCACCGGCGCAAAGGGCGAAGCGGAGGCGCTCGACGTGCTGGCCCATCACCTCGGCGGCGGCCAGACCAGCCTTTTGTTCCGCCGACTCGTGCTGGAGCGCAAAATCGCGGTCGCCGCCGGCGCCTATTATTATTCCGACGCCGTGGACGAGACCCGATTCTATGTCTATGCGACGCCCGCCGAAGGCGTCAGCCTCGAAGAACTGGAGCGCGGCGTGGACCAGGTTCTCGCCGAATTGCGCCGCGACGGCGTGAGCGCGGCGGACGTCGCGCGCGCGTCGACGCGCCTCGTCGCCGACGCGGTCTACGCCCAGGACAGCCAGGTCGCGCTGGCGCGCTGGTTCGGCGTGGCGCTGGCCAGCGGCGGCAATGTCCAGGACGTGCTGGGCTGGGCGGCGCGGATCGAGGCGGTGAGCGTCGAGGATGTCGCCAAGGCGATGCAATGGCTCAACAAGCGCCGGGCCGTCTCCGGCTTCCTGCTCAAGGAACAGGCCGCGTGAGCGCCGAAGGAAAGTCACCCATGAACGCTCCCGCAGGAAAAGTCTCGCGCGCCGAGCGCGTGCAGCATGTCGTCAGCCCCGGCGGGATCGCCGCCTGGCTGGTCGAGGATTACGCCGTGCCGCTGGTCGCGATGGATCTTTCCTTCGAGGGCGGCGGGGCGCAGGACCCGCGGGGCAAGGCCGGCGCGGCGTCGCTGCTTGCCGGTCTGCTCGACGAGGGCGCCGGCGACCTCGACTCGGCAGCTTTCCAGCGCGCGCTCGACGATCACGCCATCCGCCTCAGCTTTTCCGCCGAGCGCGATGAATTCACCGGCCATCTCCAGACCTTGTCGCGTCATGCCGACAAGGCCTTCGAACTCATGGGGCTGGCGCTCAACGCGCCGCGTTTCGACGCCGAGCCTTTTGCCCGCGTGCGCGCCCAGCTCAACTCCGTGCTGAAACGCGAATCCACGGAGCCCGACAGCATGGCGGCACAAGCCTGGCGGCGGGCCGCCTGGCCGGGCCATCCCTATTCCCGGTCGGCGCGCGGCGAACTGGGCGAAATCGACGCCGTGACCCGCGACGACCTCCTCGACCTGCGCCGCCGGATGCTGGCGCGCGACATGCTGAAGATCGCGGTCGTCGGCGCCATCGACGCCGCGACGCTGGCGCGCCATCTCGACGCGCTTTTCGCCGGCCTGCCGGCCAAGGCCGAGCTGACGCCGGTTCCCGAAATCGAGATCCAGGGTCTCGGCCAGCGCATCGTGGTCGATTTCGACGTGCCGCAGGCCAATATCCGCTTCGGCCGCCCGGGCCTGGCCCGCCGCGACCCCGACTATATCGCGGGCCTGGTGGTCAACCACATTCTCGGCGGCGGCGCCTTCACCTCGCGCCTGTGGCAGGAGGTGCGCGAGAAACGCGGCCTGACCTATTCGGTCTTTTCGACGCTCGCGACCGCCGAACACAGCCCGTCCTTCATCGGCGCGACCTCGACCAAGAACGAACGCGCGGCGGAATCCCTGAACGTCATCGAGGCGGAATGCGCCCGGCTGGCGGCCGAGGGGCCGACGGCGGACGAACTGGACAAGGCGAAGAAATATCTCGTCGGCTCCTACGCCCTGCGCTTCGACACTTCGACCAAGATCGCCGGCCATCTGCTGCAACTTCAGCGCGAGGGCTTCGACGCCGCCTATCTCGACCGCCGCAACGCCGAGGTCGAGGCGGTGACTTTGGACGACGCCCGCCGCGTGGCTAGGCGCCTGATCGGCGACGCGAAACTGCTGGTCGCGGTGGTCGGACGCCCGGAGGGCCTGTCGGAGCGGGCCGCCAGCTGATCCGATGAAAATCCGCCGGCTCGATCCCATTCTGGCGGACCGCATCGCCGCGGGCGAGGTGGTCGAGCGGCCGGCGGCGGCCGTCAAGGAGCTGGTGGAAAACGCGCTCGACGCTCGCGCGTCGCGGATCGACGTGACCATCGCCGGCGGCGGCCAGAAGCTCATTCGCGTCATCGATGACGGCGCCGGCATGGACGAGGCCGATCTCGCGCTCTGCGTCGAGCGCCACGCCACGTCGAAAATCCCCGATGGCGACCTGACCAATATCGCCACCCTCGGGTTTCGCGGCGAGGCCCTGCCGTCCATCGCCTCGGTGGCGCGGCTTGAAATCGCCACCCGCAGGCCAGAGGCGGCAAACGGCCTGCGGCTGCGGGTCGAATTCGGCGCGGCCTCGGCCCCCGCGCCCGTCGCTCTGGCGCAGGGCACCAAGGTCGAGGCGCGCGACCTCTTCGCCGCCACGCCGGCGCGGCTCAAATTCCTGAAGAGCGATCGCGCGGAATCGTCGGCCGTCGCCGATGTGGTGAAACGGCTGGCCATGGCCAATCCGCACGTGCGCTTTTCGCTCGGCGGCGAGGGGCTGACCGGGTTCGATTATCAGGCCTGCGCGCCCGGAAACGATGGGCTGCTGGCGCGCCTCACCCAGGTGCTGGGGCGCGATTTTCGCGACAACGCGCTGGCGGTGGACGCCGAGCGCGAAGATTTCCGGCTGTGGGGCTTCGCCGGCCTGCCGACCTGGCATCGCGCCAATGCTCTGGCGCAATTCGTTTTCGTCAACGGCCGCCCGGTGCGCGACCGCCAGATCGCCGGGGCGATCCGCGCCGCCTATATGGATTATTTGAGTTCCGACCGGCATCCGACGCTCGCTCTCTTCATCACCTGTCCGCCGCGCCTGGTCGACGTCAATGTCCATCCGGCCAAGGCCGAGGTGCGCTTCGCCGATCCGGGCCTGGTGCGCGGCCTGGTGGTCGGGGCGCTGAAACAAAGCCTCGCCGGGGCGCTGCACCGCGCGACGCCGGCCAATGCGGCGGCGGCGGCAGGGAAATTCGGGTGGAGCCCCTCATCCGGCGCTTGCGCGCCGCCTTCTCCCGCAAGGGGAGAAGGATTCCCTTCTGGGGCGAGCGATCGCCAACAAGGGTTTGCCCGGAACTGGGATTGGCGCTCGTCGCCCGCCGCGCCTTCGATGCTCGGGCCCGGCTTTGCGGAGTCCGCCCCCGCCGCCGACGCGCGCGCCCATGAGGAGGCGCCGCGCGACAGCGATCTTGCGGCGCCGCTGGGGGCGGCGCGGGCGCAGATTCACGAGACTTACATCATCGCCCAGACCCGCGACGGACTGGTGCTGGTCGATCAGCACGCCGCCCATGAGCGGCTGGTCTATGAAAGGTTGAAGCGCGAGCGGGCGGAGCGCGGCGTCGCGCGTCAGGCTCTGCTCTCGCCGCTGGTGGTCGATCTCGACTCCGACGACGCCGGGCGCCTCGTCGAGGCCGCCGATCTTCTGGCCTCGCTGGGTCTGGCGGTCGAGCCTTTCGGTCCTGGCGCGGTGGCGGTCCATGAGGCGCCGGCGGAGTTGCGCACGGCCGAGATCGAGCCTCTGGTGCGCGATCTCGCCTGTTCGCTCGCCGAGGACGGCGCGGCGGCGCCGCTGGAGAAGAAGCTCGACCATGTGCTGGCGACCATGGCCTGCCATCATTCGGTGCGCTCGGGCCGCCGCCTCGCGCCGGAGGAAATGAACGCGCTGCTGCGCGAAATGGAGCGCACGCCGGGCGCCGGCCAGTGCAATCACGGCCGCCCGACTTATGTCGAGCTGAAGCTTGCCGATATCGAGAAATTGTTCGGGCGGCGCTAGAGAGGAAAAAGCATGAGCCCATCGCCCGAATTGGCGGCGCGCGTCGAGGCGCTGGAGGCGGCGAGCGCCCATCAGGACCGCGCGCTCGCGGAACTGAGCGACGCGGTCACCGCGCAATGGAGCCGGATCGACCTGCTGACCCGCGAAGTCCTGCGCCTGCGCGAAGAGATGCAGGGGCTCGGCCACGCCGTCGCGCCTGAAAAACCGCCGCCGCATTATTAGCCTGCGTGACTTGATCCGCTTTTGGCGCCATAAAGCGCCCGAATTTCTTTGCGAGCCCGCGCCTCCATGACGCTCATCGATTCCCTCCGCAAGCAGATCACGCCGATTCACCCGGAAGGCTATGTCTTCGTCGCGCTTTTCGCCGGCGTCGCGCTGGTTCTGAGCTGGATCTCGACGCCGCTGGGCTGGATCGGCGCGATCCTGACTCTGTGGTGCGCCTATTTCTTCCGCGATCCGGCGCGCGTGACGCCGGTGGCGGAAGGTCTGGTGATCTCGCCGGCCGACGGCGTGATCTGTTCGATCGGCCCATTCCAGCCGCCGCCCGAACTCGGCCTCGGCATGGACCCCATGCTGCGCGTCTGCGTCTTCATGAATGTCTTCGACGTTCATGTGAACCGCGCGCCGGTCACCGGCCGCATTTCCCGCATCGCCTACAAGCCGGGCCTGTTCCTCAACGCCGATCTCGACAAGGCGAGCGAGGACAACGAACGCAGCGGTCTCGTCATCGAGTCCCGCCATGGAAGGGTCGGCGTGGTCCAGATCGCGGGGCTCATCGCGCGCCGCATCGTCTCCTTCGTGCAGGAGGGCCAGAGCCTTGGCGTCGGCGAGCGTTTCGGCCTCATCCGCTTTGGCTCGCGGGTCGACGTCTATCTGCCGGCGGGCGCCCGCGTGCTGGTCGGCCTCGGCGCACGCGCCATCGCCGGCGAGACCGTGCTCGCCGATTATGGCGCCGGCGAAGCCGACCGTCATTTCAAGGTCGGCTGACATGGAGGGCGAAACCTCTCCCGTCTCTCCTCCGGTCCAGGCGCGACTCCGGGCGCGCGGCTTGCGCAGCCTGCCCTTGCGCTTCGTCGTTCCCAATGTCGTGACCCTGCTGGCGCTCTGCGCCGGCCTCACGGCGATCCGTTTCGCGGTCGACGCGAAATATGAAAGCGCGGTTCTGGCCATTCTCGCCGCGGCGGTGCTCGACGGGATGGACGGCCGCATCGCCCGGGCGCTGAAAGGCTCGTCGCGTTTCGGCGCCGAACTCGATTCGCTGGCCGATTTCATCGATTTCGGCGTCGCGCCGGCCTTGCTGCTGTTCTTCTGGTCGCTGCACACGCTCAAGACCGTGGGCTGGGCGGCGGTGCTGATCTTCGCTATCGCCGCGGCCTTGCGGCTGGCCCGATTCAACGTGATGATCGACGATCCGAACAAGCCGGCGTGGTCCGCCCGGTTCTTCACCGGCATGCCGGCGCCCGCCGGGGCGATCGTGGTGATGCTGCCGCTTTATCTGAACATGTCGTTCGACCTGCCGCCCTCGCGCGGACTGACGCAACTGGTGGCGGCCTATGTCGTGGTCATCGCCGGCCTGATGGCGAGCCGCATCCCGCATTATTCGGGCAAGCACATCGGGCGGGTTCCGCGCGAAAAATTCATCTTCGTCCTGTTCGCCGTCGCGGCCGTTCTCATCCTGCTGGCGTCCTTCCCGCTGGAAATGCTGATCGTGGTGAGCCTGGCGTATCTCGCGCTGATCCCGTTCTCGGTGCGGGCTTACCGCCATCTCGCGGAACAGGACGCCGCCGCGCCGACGGACGCGGGCGCGGCGTGATCCGCCTCAGCTTTCATCTGCTCGATGTCTTCGCGGAAAAGCCCTTCACCGGCAATGGGCTGGCGGTGGTGGCCGAAGCCGATGGTCTTGACCTTCAGCAGATGCAGGCCATCGCCCGCGAGTTCAACCTGTCCGAGACGGCCTTTGTCCTGGCGCCGCGCGATCCCGTTCATACCGCGCGTTTGCGCATTTTCACCCCGACGACGGAGCTGCCCTTCGCCGGCCATCCGACGATCGGCGCCGCCTGCCTGATCGCCTCGCTGCGCGCGCCGGACATGATCGGCCGCCAGCCTTTGCAGATCGTGCTGGAGGAACAGGCTGGCGCCGTGGTCTGCGAGGTTTCGCGGTTCAAAAACGTGCTGCGCGGCAGTTTTGTCCCGCCACAACCGCCCAAGCTCGGCGGCGTCCTCCCGGATCGCGCCGAAATCGCCGCCGCGCTTGGCCTGGGCGAGGACGAGATCGGCTTCGACGCCCATGAATCGGCGGTTGCATCGGCAGGACTGCCTTTCGCCTTCGTCCCCGTCGACAGCCTGTCGGCGCTCAATCGATTGACGCCGGATTTCTCGCGTTTTTCGGCCGCCTTCGGGCGGGAACCCGCGGGCGTCTTCGTCTATGCGCGCGAGACCGCCGATCCGGCCCATCATGTCCAGGCGCGGGTTTTCGTGCCTGGCGTCGGCGTGAGCGAAGACCCGGCGACCGGTTCGGCGGCCGCCGCCTTCGCGGCTGTCGCCGTCCATTTCGAGCAACCGGAGAACGGCGAGCACGAGATCGTCATCGAGCAAGGTTTCGCGATTCGGCGCCCGAGCCATATCGGCCTGACCTTGCGCGTTGCCGGCGGCGTTCTGGTCGAGACCCGCGTCGGCGGCGCCTGCGTCAAGATCGGCGAGGGCATTCTCACTGTTTGAGGTCCGGCGCCTTGCGCGGCCGGAACACCAGTTTCTGATAGACGAGTCCGATCCCGATCAGCACCGCGCCGAGGCCGATGAAGGAAAAGGCGCGCTGCGCCCCGACGAGATGGCCGAGATCGAAGAGAAAGACCTTGAGCACCGCCAGCACGATCACCGCCGCCGAGGCGGCGCGCGCTTCGAGCGAATGGCGGACGAGGCCATAGCCGAGCAGGGCGACGCCCAGAGCAAGCCAGACCGCCGAATAGGCGTATTGCTCGCTGGCGCTGGCGGCGTGGCTCCAGCCGATCCAGGCGCCCTGGAAAAGCAGGCGGGTTTGCAGCGACACATAAAGGAAGACCAGCGCGAGCGCGACGAGCATGATCAGGCGCGCAAACCACGGCGGCCGCCCGGCGCGGGAAAGATGGGCGAAAAGCGCGGCGCACAAGCCGGGCAGAGCGTAGCCGAGCAACAGGCTGTTGAGCCAGCGCCCGCCGAGGACCGGGCTCTGGGTGAAAAAAGGATTGCTCCAGACAGCGAGCGCCAAGGCCGAAATCGTCGCGGAGCCGACGCCAAAAGCCAGCGACAGAGCCTCCAGCGCCGGGCTGGCGCGGCGCAGGGCGGTTCGCGCCAGAACCAGCGAAAAGCCCATGGCGCTTATGGCGTAAAGGCCGTTCTCGACCAATCCGACTTCTCGCGCGAAAACGTCGCCGCGATGCAGGTAATGATGGATCTCGAAAAAGACCAGCAGCGCGGCAAAGAACGTGGCCAGGGCTTCCGCGATCTGCGTGGCGGTGTCCTCGCCGCCGTTGCGGGCCAAGAAACGCGCGGCGAGGCCGAAGGACAGGGCGGGAACGCCATAGCCCCACAGCAGCCAGTTGAAGACCGGCGTGGTCCCAAGGTCGTCGCCGACAATGCGCGGGTCCCAGAACAGGCGCGCGGCGACGACAAAACCTGTCGCCGCCACGGCAAGGCGCAAGGCCGGAATATCGAGCCGCGACTCGATAGTGGCGGCGCCGAGCGCCGAGAGCGCGAAGGCGACGGTGAGCATGCCCCGGTCGAGCGCGAAGGTCAGGCCGAGCGCCAGAGCGGCCAGAGTGGCGGAAGCGAACACGCCCAGGGCGAGGCGATCGTGGGAGTCTTCCGCGTCGCGGCGGCGGAAGGCGCTCGCCGTGGCGAGGAAAATCAGGGCGAGGGCGCCGGCGGCCAGCGCCAGCGGCGCGCTGGTTCTGGTCCAGCTCATGTCGGTTGTCAGGCGGAAATAGACGAGGCAGAGCGTGAAAAGCGGCGTCAGGGCGCTCGTTGCGACCAGCAGGGCCGCGACGGATTTCGAGACTTCGGCCCGCCGCCACAGCACATGGCCCGCGAGCGAGGCGACGCCGGCGGCGCTCAGGACCGTGAAGATTTTGAAACTCAGGGGCATGATGGGCGGCGCGTGAAAATCGAATAAATCCGTCTCCACCGGCCACAGCAGCAACATATAAAGGGCCGCCAGCGCGGCCCCGGCGAGGAGGCCCGGCGCAAGACGCGGGCGCGCCGCGCCGGAAAAAGCGAGCAGGCCGACGAGTCCGGCGGCGCTGGCGACCCACAGATCGTCGAAGCCGCCACGAGCGACTGAGACCGCCAGAGCGAAAGCCGCGACCAAAGCCAGGCCCAGCGGTCCCGCATGAGCGAGGATCATCCGGTTTCGTGGATTTGCGGCCAAGGCGGCGCGGTCGAGCGCGAAAGCGAAACAGGCCAACGCCATTTGCAGGACGAAATGTATTTCGGCGGCTTCGGGAAAATCCGGCCGGCGGCCGAAGGCGAGGCCCAGCCCCCAAACGGCCGCGCCGACGGCGCAGGCGATCGCAAGCCAGGCCCATCGTCTGAAGCGGGCGAGCCCATAGCCCGAGGCGACGACGACGCCAACATAGACCAAGAGCGGCCAGGGGCTCGGCTCCGCCGATTGCACGAGCAGTGGCGCGGTCAGCGCGCCCACGAGGCCCAGCCCGGCGATGGCGGGGCCGTGCCAGACGGCGGCGAACATGGCGCCAAGGCCGAAAGCGCCCAAAGCGATGAAGGCTAAGGCCGGACCGATGAAACCATAAAGCGCATGGGCCGCGTAAATGGCGCCGAAACCGGCGGTGATTCCGGCGGCGGTGAGCACCGCGGGGGTCGGCGTCGGCTCGCCCGCATTTTTTTCGCGACGGCGCAAATATTCTCCCGCGCCGATGAGGAGGGCCGACAGCGCCAACCCCATAAGCACGCGCGCGGCGGGGCCGAACCAGCCCTGTTCGATGGCGTAACGCACCAGCAGCAGGCCGCCGAGCGCCAGAGCGACGCCGCCGACATAGACCGCCCAGCGGGTTCCGATTGCCTGCTCGATCGAGACGGGAGGAGATTCGGCGCCCCGCGCCGGGGCGGGGGCGAATTCGGGCTCCGGCGCAGGTTCGAAAGCCGCCCCGGGTTCAGGTTTGGGGAAAGCGCTTTCCGGGGCCGCCGGTTCGGCCCTTTGGGCATCGGGCGGCGCGGTTTCGACGCCCCGCCCCCCGGAAAGGTCGCGGAGCCTCATTTCCAGCGCGCGCTGCGCATTTTCGAGCCGCTTCACCCGCGCCCGCAGGTTGAGCGCGAGGAAAAAGCCGATCAGGCCAAGAAGCGAGAAAATGAAAGAATCCATGATTGCGAAACCGCGCCGACCAAAGGAGCCGTGAAATTGTTTATTTTACCACTTTCTATTCCGTTACGCCGGCGCCGCCCGGGTCAGGCCGGTTTCTGAATCTCCGGCCCGTCATTGGCCGTCCGATTGACCAGCGGCGAGATGGCGAAAAATTCTATTTGCTCGTCGTCCGCCGGACACAGCAGATGCAGCGGCGGCGCTTTGGTTTCGTCGGGATCGAGCCAGGCGTCGTGTTGTTCGGGCTCGATCAGGGCCGGCATGCGGTCGTGGATGGCGACCGTCGCGCCATTGGCGTTGGTCGTGATGATGCAGGCGGTGTCGATCTCGCCGCCCAAGGGGTCGGCATAAGTCTCCCACAGGCCGGCCAAGCCCATCAGGCCGGCGCCGCGCCGGCGCAGCAGGAACGGCGTCTTGCGGCCCTTGCCCTCGGCGCGCCATTCATACCAGGCGTCGGCCGGGATCAGGCAGCGCCTACGGCGCAAGGCGGCGCGAAAGCTCGGCTTTTGGGCGAGCGTTTCGGCGCGGGCGTTGATGATCAGCGGGAAATCCTTGGGGTCCTTGACGAAACCGGGCAGAAAACCCCAGCGCGCGAGCTTGAAATGGCGCGCGTCCCGCTTTGCCGTCACGATGGGAATGGGCTGGGTCGGCGCGATATTGTAGCGCGGCGGAAAGTTGGGCTGTTCGACATAGCGGAAAAAAGCGCGGACGGCTTCGGGCGGCGAAGTGATGGCGAAGCGCCCGCACATTTTTTCTTATTCCTCGTCGCGCGTGTGCCGCGCGGTCCGGTTGCGAAGTGTGACCAGTTCTTCCGCCGCCGAAGGATGCAGCGCCATGGTGGCGTCGAAATCGGATTTTGTCGCGCCCAGACGCAGGGAAATCGCAAGCAGTTGCGCCATTTCGCCGGCCCCTTCGCCGAGAATATGCACGCCGAGCACCTGATCGGTCTCGCCGCAGACCACGATTTTCATGATCACCTTTTCCGGGCCGCCGGACAGCGTCGCCTTCATCGGCCGGAACGAGGTCTGGTAGATGTCGACGCAATCATGGGTTTTCCGCGCCTCGGCCTCGGTCAGGCCGACCGTGCCGATTTCCGGGGTGGTGAAGACGGCGGTGGGAATCAGATCGTAATCGACCTCGTTGTCCGCGCCGCCAAACAGGCGGTCGGCGAGGAGGTGGCCTTCGCGGATCGCGACCGGCGTCAGATTGACGCGGTTGGTCACGTCGCCGACGGCGTGGATCGAGGGAACATTCGTCCTGTTGCGCGCATCGACCTTGATCGCGCCGATCTCGTCGGTCTCGACCCCGGCCTTGTCGAGGCCGAGGCCTCTGGTGTGGGGCGCGCGGCCGGTGGCGATCAGGACCTGATCGACATGAAGGCTGGAATGGTCGGACAGCGAGAGGTCGAATCCGTGCGCGGTTTTTGTGATCGAAGTGGGCAGCACGCCGAAGCGCTGGTCCACTTCCGCCTCGGCCAGGGCGTCGCGCAGGCCCCGGCGCAGGGTCTCGTCGAAGCCGCGCAAAACATTGTCGGCGCGGAACAGCAGGGTCACATGGGCGCCGAGCCGGGCGAAAATGCTGGCGAATTCCACCGCGATATAGCCGCCGCCGACCACCGCGAGTTTTTTGGGAAATTCCGGCAGGTCGAAAATCTCGTTGGAGCTGATCGCATGTTCGACGCCGGGAACGGCGGGCAGCATTTGCGGGGCGGCGCCGGTCGCGACCAGAATGTTTCTGGCCGTGACAACGCGGCCGGACTGCATCAGCCGCACGTCATGGGGGCCAAGGATTTCCGCGCGCTCCTGGAAAATATCGACGCCGGCCTTGAGCAGATTGGCCTCGTAAATGCGGGAAAGGCGCGAGATTTCGCCTTCCTTGGCGGCGACGAGCTTTGGCCAGTCGAATTCCGGCTTGTGCGCAAGGCGCCAGCCGAAGGCCTGGGCGTCGGCGAAATCGTCGGCGAAGCGGGAGGCATAGACATAGAGCTTTTTCGGCACGCAGCCGCGGATCACGCAGGTTCCGCCGATGCGGAATTCCTCGGCGATCATGACTTTCGCGCCATGGCCCGACGAGATGCGCGCGGCGCGCACGCCGCCCGAGCCGGCGCCGACGACGAAAAGATCGGTCTCGAATTCGCTCATCGGCGCGTTCCTGAAATCGTTAGCGTTCGAGTTTGCCGACGACGCGGACGCCGGCCGTGTCCGCGATGATCACCGCGCTGGCCATGCCGATGAACAGGCCGTGTTCGACCACGCCGGGAATGGCGTTGAGGGCGACGGCGAGGGCGTCCGGGTCGGGGATGGCGCGGAAGTCGCAATCGAAGATCGGATGGCCGCCATCGGTCAGATAGTCCCTGTCGCCCTCGGCCTTGCGGAGCACGATCGGGCCATGGCAGCCGCAGGCGCGCGCCGCCTCCTCGATATGGCGGCGCGTCGCGTTGAGGCCGAAGCGATCGACCTCGACCGGCAGCTTGAAGCGGCCGAGCCGGGCGACCTCCTTGCTGGCGTCGGTGATGACCACCATGCGCTTCGAGGCCGCCGCGACGATCTTTTCGCGTAAAAGGGCGCCGCCGCCGCCCTTGATCAGGCGGAGCTGGGCGTCGAATTCGTCGGCGCCGTCCACGGTGAGGTCGAGTTCGGGCGTCTCGTCGAGCGTCGAAAGGCGCAGGTTCCAGCCCTCGGCCTGGAGGCGGGTGCGCTCAGAGGTCGGCACGCAGATCACGTCGAGCCCGAGCTTAGCCTTCTCGCCGATGCAATCGACGAAATGGGCGGCGGTGGAGCCGGTGCCGAGTCCCAGTCTCATGCCGGAACGCACCAAAGCGGCGGCGCGTTCGGCGGCTTGCCTTTTCAGCGATTCGATGAGGGAATGGTCCAAGGCGCGCTCCTGTTGCTTTTCCTTCTTGTCTTGTTCTTTTCGCCTAATGCGGAATGGCCCAACTTGCAAGCGGCGCTCAAGATCGGTTTCATGGCGGGATGATTGGAGAAGAGCGATGAAAATGACCGGCAACACGATCTTCATCACCGGGGGAGGCACAGGGATCGGGCAAGGCCTCGCCAAGGCCTTTCACGCCCTGGGCAACCAGGTGATCATCGCCGGGCGACGCCAGGCGCCCTTGATGGAGACGGTGGAGTCCTGCCCCGGCATGGCTTATCACGAGATCGACATGCGCGATCCCGCGAGCATCGCGCGCGTCGCCGGCTGGCTGGTGAAAAATCACGCGCAAGTCAATGCCCTGATCAACAATGCGGGGGTCATGGGGGGCGACAAAACCGGCTCGGCAATGGACGACCAGAAGACACTGGCGATGGTCGAGACCAATCTGCTCGGCCCGATCCGCATGACCTCGGCCTTGATCGAGCATCTCAAGACCAGGCCCGACGCGGCGGTGGTCAATGTCACCTCGGGGCTGGCCTTCACCCCGCTCGCCCATTCGGCGGTCTATTCGGCGACCAAGGCGGCGCTCCATTCCTGGACCCTGTCGCTGCGTTTCCGCCTCAAGGGGACGACGGTGCGGGCGCTGGAGGTCGCGCCGCCCTGGGTGAGGACCGACCTGATGGGCTCGCGCGACGAGGAGCGAGCCATGCCGCTCGACGACTTCATCAAGGAGACAATGGAGAAATTTTCGACCGGCGCCGACGAAATCCTCGTCGATCGGGTGCGCATGCTGCGCGACAATCCGGGGCCGGACGAATGGGCATTTGTGGAGAAGTTCAATGGAATGATGGCGCCTTAAGCGAAATAGGCTTCGAGAATCCGCCCGTAAATCCGCGTCAATCCGTCGATGTCGGCCACCGGCACCCGTTCGTCGATCTGGTGCATGGTCTTGCCGACCAGGCCGAATTCCACCACCGGGCCATAGGTCGCTATGAATCGGGCGTCGGATGTCCCGCCGGAGGTGGACAATTCCGGCGTCCTTCCCGTCTCGGCTTCGATCGCCTGCGCCACCAGTTCGGTGAAGGGGCCGGGCTGGGTGACGAAGGACACGGCGTTGCAGGGATCGAAGCTCAGTTCGAAAGTCTCGGGCGGCCGCGCGGATTCGAGGCGGCGGCGAATCTCGGCTTTCAGCGTCTCGGGCGTCCACAGGTCGTTGAAGCGGATGTTGAAGCGCACCCGCGCTTCGCCGGGAATGACATTGGTCGCCTCATTGCCGATGTCGATCGAGGTGATTTCGAGATTGGAGGCCTCGAACCAGTCAGTTCCCCGGTCGAGCGCGTCCTGCTTCAGCGCCGCGCAAAGAGCCAGCAGATGAGGGACGGCATTGTCGGCGCGCTGGGGATAGCCGACATGGCCCTGGCGTCCTTTCACCAGCAACCGGCCGTTGAGCGAGCCGCGCCGGCCAATCTTGATCGTGTCGCCGAGGTCGTGAACATTGGTTGGCTCGCCGACCACGCAATGATCGAATTTCTCTTTCTTTTCCGCGAGCCATTGCAGCATTTTCACCGTGCCGTTGATGGCGGGGCCTTCCTCGTCGCCGGTGATGAGAAAGCCGATCGAGCCCTTTTTGGGCGCGCCATGCTTTTCGAGGTAGGCGAAAGCGGCGGCGGCGAAAGCGGCGATGCCGCCCTTCATGTCGGCGGCGCCGCGACCGTAAAGCTCGCCCGAGCGGATCTCGCCCGCGAAAGGTTCAAGGGCCCATTTGGCGGGATCGCCGGGCGGCACGACATCGGTATGGCCGGCAAACAGCAGGAACGGCGCGCTGTCGCCGATCCGGGCGTAGAGATTGTCGATGTCCGGCGTGCCGGCTTCCGAAAAAGGCAGGCGCTGAACACGAAAGCCCCGCGCGACGAGTCGCGTCTGTAAAATGTCGAGCGCGCCGGCGTCGGCGGGCGTGACCGAGGGCCGCCGGATCAGGTCCTGCGCCAGCGCGACGCTTTGACTGGTTCCTGGGCTGCTTTCCGGGCTGGTTTCGCCGTCCATGTCGGATCAGTCGCGCAACAATTCGTTGATGCCGGTCTTGGACCGGGTCTGCGCGTCGACGGTCTTGACGATCACCGCGCAATAGGTCGAGGGGCCGGGCTTGCCGTCGGGCAGGGGCTTGCCGGGGAGGTTGCCGGAGACCACCACCGAGAAGGGCGGAATATAGCCCATATGAACCTCGCCGGTCTTGCGGTCCACGATCTTGGTCGAGGCGCCGATATAGACGCCCATCGAAATCACCGAGCCCTCGCCGACGATCACGCCTTCCACCACTTCGGAGCGCGCGCCGATAAAGCAATTGTCCTCGATGATGGTCGGGCTGGCCTGGAGCGGCTCCAGCACGCCGCCGATGCCGACGCCGCCGGACAGATGGACATTCTTGCCGATCTGGGCGCAGGAGCCGACGGTGCACCAGGTGTCCACCATGGTGCCGGTGTCCACATGAGCGCCGAGATTGACGAAGCTCGGCAGCAGCACCACGCCCGGCGCGATATAGGCCGAGTGGCGGACGATGCTGCCGGGGACGGAGCGGAAGCCCCCCGCCGCATGGTCCTTGGCGCCCCAGCCTTCGAATTTCGAGGGAACCTTGTCATACCAGGTCGCGCCGCCGGGGCCGCCCGGCACGACGGTCATTTCGTTGAGACGGAAGGATAGCAGCACGGCCTTTTTCAGCCATTGATTGACCTTCCAGGAGTTTTTCAAGTCGTCCTTGCCGGTCGCGCCCGGAATCTTTTCCGCCACCCGGACCTTGCCGGAATCGAGGAGATTGAGCGCGGATTCGACGGCGTGGCGGACATCGCCGCTGGTGTCGGGCGTGATCCTGGCGCGATCCTCGAAGGCGGCTTCGATAATGGTCGCAAGCGCGTGCGGCATGGGCATTTCCTCGGTTGAAATCGTTTGCTCGTGGTTTCGGGCTTTGGCGCCCGGAAGTCAAGTTCACGCCGCGCGCCATTGGAAGTCGATCGCCCGACGCGCGCAACGACCCAACCCGAGTCGCTCAGGCAGCCTCAACCGCCCCTCCGCGCCGCCGCCACGGAAATCGTGGCGACGATTTTTTGACCGGCATGGACACGATGGTTCGTTGAAACATTTGGCGAGGCCGGGTTTGACGGTTCGGCCCTGATGGTGTATCCATGGATATGCGCCTGTGCGCATATAACGGAAACCGCATATGATCGACATAGTCACAATCCTTTCCGCCTTGGCCGAGCCAACCCGCCTTGCCGCCATTTGCCTCCTTTGGGATGGCGAAGAGCATTGCGTCTGCGAAATGATGGAGAAAATCGACGCGACCCAGTCGCGCATGTCGCGGCATATGGCCGTCCTCAGAGTCGCCGGTCTCGTCACCGACCGCCGTGATGCGCAATGGGTGCGCTATCGCCGCAATCCGGCCTTGTCGCGAGAAGTCGTCGCCATCGTCGACGCGGTCATGGCCGCCTTGCCGAAGGCCGAGCGGAGGGCGGCATGAGCGTCGAGGCTTCGCCATCGCCGAATGCGGCGCGATCTCCGGTCCTATGGGTGGGCGCGGCCCTTGCAGCCGTCGTGCTGTGGTTCGCGCTCTATTGGCGGCTGGAAGATTTTTCCGCCTGGGTGGCCGGCAAGCTTCACCTGCCGGCCGGCAGCCACGTCGAGGAGGCGGCGCGCTTCTTCGTCTTCGACACGCCGAAAGTGCTGATGCTGCTGACGCTCGTCGTCTTCGCCATGGGGGTCGTGCGCAGTTTCTTCTCGCCGGAGCGAACCCGCGCCTTGCTGGCTGGGCGTCGCGAGGGCTTTGGCAATGTCGCGGCGGCGACGCTCGGCGTGTTCACGCCGTTTTGCTCCTGCTCCGCCGTGCCGCTGTTCGTCGGCTTCGTTTCGGCGGGCGTGCCGCTCGGCGTCACCTTCTCCTTCCTGATCTCGGCGCCGATGGTCAACGAGGTCGCCCTCGGCCTGCTGTTGGCGCTGGTCGGCTGGAAGGTCGCGCTGGTCTATCTGGTCTTCGGCATGACCATCGCCATTGTTTCCGGCTGGATCATCGGGCGTCTGCATCTCGAAGGCTGGCTTGAGGAATGGGTCCGCAATGCGCGGGCCGGCGAGGCGGTCGTCGTCCCGGACCATCTGACAGTCATCGATCGCATCGAGGCGGGGCTTGAGGCGATGCGCGACATCGTCGGACGGGTCTGGCTGTGGATCATCGTCGGCATCGGCGTCGGCGCCTTCATTCACGGCTACGCGCCGACCGAGCTTCTGGCGTCGATCATGGGCAAGGGGGCGTGGTGGTCGGTGCCGGCGGTCGTGGCGATCGGCATCCCGATCTATTCCAACGCCGCCGGAATCATACCCGTCGTCGAGGCGCTGCTGAGCAAGGGCGCGGCGCTCGGCACGACGCTCGCCTTCATGATGAGCGTCATCGCTTTGTCCTTCCCGGAAATGGTGATCCTGCGCAAGGTGATGACCACGCGCCTCATCGCGGTCTTCGTCGGGGTCGTCGCCGCCGGCATCCTGGCTGTCGGCTATCTGTTCAATTTCCTGTTCTCCTGAAGATGGCTCCGTCATGAAAAACGTCAAAGTGCTTGGTTCCGGCTGCAAACGCTGCGAGGCGACCGCCGATCTGGTTCGCGCCGAGGCCAAAAGGCTTGGAATCGAGATCGACCTTGAAAAGGTCACCGACTATGCGGCCATCGCCGGCTATGGCATCGCTTCGACGCCCGGACTGGTGATCGACGGCAAGGTCGTCCATGCCGGCGGCCTGCCCAGGGCCGAGGATGTCGCCACATGGCTCGCCGCGTGAAGCCGCGTTGAAACGGGATTGCGCATGGTAGTCATATCGACTATTCTCGATATATGGATGAAGCAAATGCGCTCGCCGCCCTCGCGGCTCTTTCTCAGGCCACCCGCCTGCAAACCTTCCGGCTGCTGGTCAGCCGGGAGCCCGACGGCGTTCCCGCCGGGGAATTGGCGCGCCTGATCGGCGTGCCGCAGAACACGCTCTCCACCCACCTGTCGATCCTCGTCAACGCCGGCCTGGCGCACGGCGAACGCCACAGCCGCTCCATCATCTACCGCGCGGACGTCGAGCGCTTGCGTCGGCTCGTCCTCTTTCTTCTGAAAGACTGCTGCGGCGGCCAGCCGGAATTGTGCGCGCCGCTGATCGCCGATCTTTCGCCTTGCTGTCCACCGGAGGCGCCGCCCATGACCGACCACGTTTACAACGTTCTTTTCCTTTGCACGGGAAATTCGGCCCGCTCGATCATCGCCGAAAGCATCCTCAACCAGGACGGCCGCGGACGTTTCCGCGCCTTCTCCGCCGGCAGCCATCCGAAGGGCGCGGTCAATCCCTTCGCCATGAAAGTGCTGGAATCATACGGCTATCCGACCGAGGACGCGCGCTCAAAAGACTGGGACGAATTCGCCGCGCCGGGTGCGCCGCAGATGGATTTCGTTTTCACCGTTTGCGACAACGCCGCCGGCGAGGTCTGCCCGCATTGGCCCGGTCAGCCGATGACCGCCCATTGGGGCATCGAGGACCCGGCGGGTGTCGAGGGCAGCGACCTCGACAAGGAGCGCGCCTTCGTCACCGCGCTGCGCTATCTCAAGAACCGCATCGGCGTCTTTACCTCCATCCCCATCGACCGGCTTGACAGGCTGAAGCTCGTCTCCCGGTTGAAGGAA
>JAJYCZ010000201.1 GCA_021777915.1 Pseudomonadota bacterium
CTGCTCTCTCGCCCATTGGTTCGCCGGAAGCTCTGAACGCACGCAATCAGAGAGAGCATCGGCCCGCCGATAAACGGCCTGGCGTCGCCAGCCAAGGCAAACCCGAGTGTTCGCTCCGGCGGCTTAGGCGCCCCGATGACGAAAAGCCGGTTGGACGAGTTGAAAAACGCGGCTTTGCGGCCAAACGAATTCCCTTTGGATTGACATTCGTCGCCACGACGCCAAGCGCATTTTCGCGCTCCGCGAGCCCCCTGAAATCCGCGTGGAAGCTCGATCCGCCGTCAAAAGGCCGATGGCGACAAGATAAGGCGGCGCGCGTCACCCGGTCGGACGCCCCCAACAGCGTCATCGCGAGGAGCACATAGGGCGCGATCGCGCGCCCGCCGATTGTTGGCGCCTGCTCCGGGCTTTGCGCGAAGAGGTAATGGCAGGCGCCTTGAAGTTTCAAAGGCCCTCGGGCGCCAGCCGCCAACCCTGTTCCCGCGCGCCGGCACAGTCCGCGCTCACTCCTTCGTTGGGAAGGGAGGAGCGCGGAGCCGAAAAACCCGATCCGCCGACGAGGCGATGTCAGGTCTTCACGGGCGCAGCCCAGCGTCCGATTTCGATGGCGGCGCATCGGGCGCCCCAGCCTTGGCGGGCCCGCCCAAGGCCTTCAATCCGGCGACCGCCCCGAAATATTCGAAGTAATTCTTCGGGCAGATGTCCGCTGCCCTGGCGAGATCGGACTTCGCCTCTTCATCGGCTTTTTTCGCCATCAGCCCGGCGCCGAGATAGAATCGCGCCTCGCATTGCTGGTCGGCCGTCCGGGCCTCTGCGAGGACCTTATCCGAACCGATTTCTCCCAGGTCGAAACGAAGCACCGGCCCGGGCCAGGCTCTTGGTGAGAATTTCGCCGAATTCTTCCGGAGTTCGGTCGCGCCCTCGGGGCCGCCGGTCGCAAGAAACAGCCAGAGCGCCGTATAAATGTTCGCGGGGTCGCTCTTCATGCTCTGCCGCAGCGATTCGACGGCTTTGGCCTTGTCGCCCTTGAGTAAAGCGGCGGCCCCGAGGTTGAACAGGGCGAAAGGGTCATTCGGCGCGATTTTCACCGCCCGCTCGAAATCCGCGATGGCCCGATCCGGATCGCCCTTGGCGAGCCAGGCGCCGCCGCGCTGGATATAGACGCGCGCGGGCGCGCCGTCGCGCGCGACCAGCCGGTCGTAATCGGCCAAAGCCTTGTCCGCGTCGCCCCTCGCCATCAGCAGGTCGCCCCGATCGGAGAAGAGCGCCGGATTGTTCGCGCCGAGATCGAGGGCCTTGTCGAAGTCGGCCAGGGCCTTGTCCCCCTGTCCGCCATCTTTTTCGATCATGCCGCGGGTTTGAAAGGCGACGGCGTTCTTGCCGTCAAGCTCGATCGCCTTGTCGCAATCGGCCAGGGCCTTGCCGGCGCTCTTGAGTTCGAACAGGGCGAAACAGCGGTTGGCGTAGGCCCAGGCGATCTCGCCGCCCTTCCATTTGCCGGAATCGATCAGCTTGCCGCAGGCCTCGGCGCGCGCCCGCGCCGCAATCTTGCCGTCCTTGTTCGCGCAGGCCTCGGCGTCCGCCGACTGCTTTTTCAGAACAGGCGGGGCGGCAGGCGTTGGAACTGCGCGAATCGCGAAGGGATCGACCATTTGCTCCATCTGGGGAGCCGCCCCGGGCGACTGCGCCGGCGCCTGCGCGAGGGCGGCGCCGCCGACAACGAGAGCGCCCGTGGACGCCAGCAAACGAGCCGTTAATCTCATCTCTCCTCCCGTGGGAACCGAAAATCTCTACTTGCGACAGAAACGAGGGTTAGCCGATCGGCGCGCCGAGAAAAAGGCAAAACTTGGCCGGCGCCCGCTCCGTTCGGCCTATTGGCGGAATATCGCCAAGCCGTGCTAATGAGGCGCATGCGCCGCCTCATTCTTCTCCGCCACGCCGAAGCGATTCACTCCAGCCGTTATCGCGACCACGAAAGGCCGCTGACCGAGGCCGGCCGGAAGGAAGCGTCCGAGGCGGGCGCGCGGCTCGCGGAATCGTCGCCGCCGGTCGATCTCGCCCTGGTCTCGGATTCGCAGAGAACCCGCGAGACATGGGACCATGCCAGCGCCGCCCTGAACGAGGCGCCCGAGGCGCGCTTCGATCGGAGGATCTATGAAGCCGAACGCCACGACCTCATGGAACTGGTCCGCGCCCAGGCGAATTCGGTCAAGACCCTGGTCCTGGTCGGCCATAATCCCGCGCTTGCCGAATTCGCGACCCATTTCGTCGGGCGCGGCGAGTCCCGTGCGCTCAAGCGGCTCGGGCGGGGCTTTCCGACCGGCGCGATCGCCTTGTTCGAAATCGAGGACGTCGAATGGCGCAAATTGCGCTGGGGCGACGGCAGGCTGATCGATCTCTGGGCCTGACGCCCGAACGGACCCCATCGGACCATTGTGGCGATTTGACCTGATCAATGCGATAAACCAGAGACTTGAAGGAAACACCTCAACGCGATTATCAGGCCCCTGGCGCAAAGGTTCGGATTGACGGGCAAAGCCTCTGTTCTCATGACGCTTTTTCCATCAACTGCCTTTCACGCGAGGAAATTGGCGGGCGCCGCCTGTTCTTCGGCCCATTCCGCCCTAAATTCGGCAAGGGTTCAGCTCGAACCCCGCGGAGCCCGACTTGTCCGTCCTGACCGATCTTTTCAGCGAAGCCCGCAACACCGCCGCCAATCTCGCGGAGGTGATCGCGCGCGGACGCGGCCTTCGCCTCGGCGTCACCGGCCTGTCGCGCGCCGGCAAGACGGTGTTCATCACCGCCCTCGCCCAGCAGTTCGCTGCTTTGGCCCATGCCGCCGCCGAGGGACGCAAGAACCCGCTGCCGGTGCTCCGGGTCGCCGCCGAGCGCCGCCTGATTTCCGGCCGTCTTGAGCCGCAACCGGACGACAATGTCGCGCGCTTCGCCTTCGAAGACCATGTCGCCGCCTTGACCGGGCCGGATCGTCAATGGCCGCAATCGACCCGGCAAATCTCGGAGCTGCGCCTGCGGCTCGAATTCGACCGGCGGACGGGTCTGCGCCCCGGCCCCACGTCCTTCGTCATCGACATCGTCGATTATCCCGGCGAATGGCTGCTCGACCTGCCCTTGCTGGAGAAATCCTATGCCGAATGGTCGCGCGAGACTTTTGAGGCCAGCGCCGCGGCGGCCCGGGCGCCGCTGGCGGCGGAATGGCGCGGCTTTTCGGCCGGCCTCGACCCCGGCGCGCAAGAAAACGAGTCCGTCGCGCGGCGGGCGGCGGAATTGTTCACCGGCTATCTGCGCGCATCGCGCGCGGAAGCCTATGCGCTCTCCACACTCCCGCCCGGCCGCTTCCTGATGCCGGGCGACCTCGAAGGCTCGCCGGCGCTGACCTTCGCGCCACTGCCCCTGCCCGAGGGCCACCGAGCCGTCAGGGGCTCGCTCGCCGCGATGATGGAGCGCCGTTACGAGGCCTACAAGAGCCATGTGGTCAAACCCTTCTTCCGCGACCATTTTGCGCGGCTCGACCGGCAGATCGTGCTGGTGGACGCGCTTTCCGCCCTCAATTCCGGGCCGGCGGCGCTACGCGACCTGCAGCGCGCCCTCGACGACGTGCTCGCGGCCTTCCGGGTGGGGCGCGGCAATGCGCTGAGCCGGCTGGTCCGGCCAAAGATCGACCGGATTCTGGTGGCGGCGACCAAGGCCGACCACCTACATCACCTCAGTCACGACCGGCTGGAGGCGATCCTGCGGCAATTGACCGCGCGCGCCATTTCCCGCGCCGATTTCTCCGGCGCCAAGGTCGATGTGGTCGCGCTCGCCGCCATCCGGGCGACCCGCGAGGCCGCGGTGCGGCGCGGACGCGAGACGCTCGACGCGATTGTCGGGACGCCGCTCAAGGGCGAAAGGCTCGACGGGGAGATTTTCGACGGCGAAACCGAAGCGGCGATCTTTCCCGGTCTTTTGCCGGCCGATCCCCAAAAAGCCTTTCGCGGCGACGGGCTCGCCACGCCGGAGGGCGAGGCCGATGTCCGCTTCCTGCGCTTCCGCCCGCCGCTTCCGGCTTTCGGGGTTGACGGCAAGCCCCTGCCCGCGCCCCATATCAGACTCGACCGCGCCTGCCAGTTCCTGTTCGGAGACCGGCTGTCATGACCGACGCGCCCAGATCGCGCCCGCGCGCCTTCCGCCTCGACGAGCTTGCGCCGGGCGGAGAGCGTGATTTCGTGCTGGAGGAGCGCCCCGACGCCTACGAGGCGGAAACCGCGCGGCTGACCGGCGATCCGGACGAGCAGGCGGCGGAACAGGCGCAGGCCGCCGGCTTTCTGCGGCGCGGCTCCTTCGGCTGGGGCGGGCTGCTGATCTCCTCGCTCGGAGGCCTGATCGCCTTTTCCTTCGGCCTTTGGCTCGACCAGCTGATCGAATCCCTTTTTACGCGCTCGATGGCGCTCGGCTTTGTCGGCCTGGGCCTGGCCGGCCTCGCGCTGCTGGCGCTTGTCGCGCTGATCGGCCGCGAGGCGCGCGCCATTTTCCGCCAGCGGCGCGTCGCCCTGCTCCACAAGGCGCTGGCGCTCGCCCACGAGACCGACGACCGCGATCTGGCGCGGGCGAAAATCGGCGAACTCGCCGCGATCTATCAAGGCCGGCCGGCGACGGCGGCGGCCCGCGCCCATCTCGAGGATTTGCGCGGCGAGATCGTGGATGGCCGCGACCTCATAGAGATCGCCGAGCGCGAGCTGATGCCGGCGCTCGACGCCGCCGCGCGCCGGGAAGTGGCGGGCGCGGCCAAGCGGGTGTCGCTGGTCGCCGTGATCAGCCCGCGCGCCGCGGTCGACCTGATTGTCGTCGCCGCCCAGGCCTTGCGCCTGATCCGCCGCATCGCGGAAATCTATGGCGGGCGCCCCGGCCTGCTCGGGGCCTGGCGGCTGGCGCGGGCGGTCGGCTCGCATCTCGCCATCACCGGCGGCATGGCGCTCACCGACGGACTGGCGCAGCAGATCATCGGCCACGGCCTCGCGGCGAAAATCTCGGCGCGGCTGGGCGAGGGCGTGGTCAATGGAGCGCTGACGGCGCGGATCGGCATTTCCGCGATCTCGGTCTGCCGCCCGATGCCCTTTTTCGCCGAAAAGCCGCCGTCGCTTGGCGACGTGGCGCCGTTTTTGTTCAGCGATTCGGGAAAAGGCGAAGGCGCAAAACGCGAGCGCTGAAAAGGCAACGCTGGCTTCCTTTGGATGAATGGCTCTGACGGCGGGACGCAGCCGTCACTCAAAGGGCTGCTTCCGGCTCATACCGGCCCGTCGCGATCAAATTGACGACGGTCTCGTTGCGACCCCAAACGAGCCGGTCGAGGTGTTGTCGTCTCGGTCAGGTCAATACTCGGAAACCGTCATTCCGCCGGCAAGCTCGCCGCTGCGTCTCAGAAGGATATCGAATGCACAAACCGGTTGCGTCGCAACGCATAAAACGGAGATATTAGCCGAATCGCACATGAAACTGAGGATCGCGATTTTGCTGCGCCAGACGATTCTTTCATCCGTCCTTCTCGTCACCTGCGTGGGTGCGGGTTTCGGGGCTGATCTTCCCTCGCGCAAGGAAACGCCTGTTCTCGGCGCCGAGCCGCAGTTTTCGTGGACCGGCCTTTACATCGGCTTGCAGGGCGGCGGCGATTTCGGCCGCCAGACTGGAATTTGGGGCGATGCAAAGCGCGCCGGTCTGTCGCCATACGCCAACAACCCG
>JAJYCZ010000032.1 GCA_021777915.1 Pseudomonadota bacterium
CCATGGTTTTGTCCTAAGCTTGCACGAGCGTGTCGCTGCCCGCATGGCTTATATTGTTTATCGTTGGTCAAAGTGCAAAGGCGGCGGCCGGAGCCGGTCCTCCGGTTACGCTCAGCCATCGACGGGTGTTTTCTCCGAACCTGTCCTTCGCGCTATGCCCGCAATTCGACCCAAACCGTCCGTCCGCGAGTCACTCCGGCCGTCTCTTTCCGGACATGAATCGGCCGCGTGCTCTTCTGTTCATTTATGCTGATCCCACGCGGACCGCCAGAGCGCGTTATCGGGCCGCCGCATGCCCCGCGTTGGCGCGGAAGCTGGGGGTAACGCCGCGCAATACGCCCAGTCGGCAGAAACTTATCGGCAAAGGGCACCCGCGCTATGCATGTCAGAGGACGGATATGCATTATTGTGTGCCGACTAAAGCGCAATATGCAGCAAAATGCATCAAAAACGCCTATTGATGGTGCAATAATAAATGCCTAGTCTGGGGCTAATGGCATTGATTTGTACCCAAAAAGGAGTTGGCTATGGCCAAGGCGATGGTGGGACAAGAATTGAAGAAAGCAAGAGAAAAGCTCGGCTGGACACAGGAAAAATTGAGCGAAGAGTCTCGCGTCAACGTTTCAACTATTTCGCGGCTTGAGCGCGACAAATCGACACGCATCCGGTCAAGGACCGTTGAGAGCCTTTCCACTGCGCTGAGGGTTGAGCCGTCCGTCTTGACGCAGAAGACCGAGTCGGAACCGGAGCGTGACTTTATGAAGGTCCGCATCGGGGCTGCCGCCCGCAACGCTTTGGCTTTGGTTGCCGCGCGGTATCGTATTTCGCGCGAGCGCATCATCGAAATCGCGCCCCTCCTTTTTTTTACCGCCGCAGAGGCGAGCCTGCAAAGACGCCGCGCACAAATTCGAGAATTGCGGGCGGCAGAGGACGCGGTCTACGCGGCGGCGATTCCACACCTGCAACGAAAATCAGCCATTGATGACGAGGCCATTGAGACGGAGCAGAAATCGATTGAGGCGCGCGACTTATTCGCCAAACAGGTCGAGGATAGCCGGTGCGGGAACGACGATCCCGATTACGACCGGAGCAAGGATAATCCTTTCGCGCGATACTTGAGCCAACTTCTCGGGGAGGTGTTTGGCAATGACGAGAGGGTCAAGCCCGTGCATTGGGGCGCGTGGGCCGGGCCGAGCTACCAGATTTGCACCAAAGAGGCGTTGCGGTTGACGGGCGGCGACGAGGAGGCCGCTGAGGCCATCCTCGCAGGCACCGCCGCTTTGCACGAACGACCAAAGCCCGCAACCGCCGCCGAGTTGGCGGCATGGGCAAGAACCGAGCGGAACCGCGCTGCCAGTTCAGACGCCGAGTTTTTAGCGTCACTCGGGATCGAAATGTCCGAAGGAGAAACGCGATGAGAATGACCGCGCAAATGACGCGTCATGCAATTCTCAGGTCGGCCCAGCGCGGCATTACCTTAAGCGATGTGGACCTTATCGAGTGGATGGGGACAGAGGTTGATGACGGCTATCTCGTTCGCGACAAGGATTTCGAAGCACTTAAGCGTGAACTGGCGGGCTTGTTGAATCGCGCGAGACGTATCGTCGGAAAGAGACTGGTCGTATCTGAAGGTCGGGTGATTACCGCCTATCACGCGCGGCAGAACAAGACACGCGGCCTGCTCAGACGGGCCGAAGAACGGTCGCTGGTCGATTAAGCGATGGCGGAAAACATGCTCGGGATGATTATGAGACAGCTAAGCGACGGGAGCCGTGATGATGTTTGTCGTGCGATTGCAAGGTCCAAGTGGAGAGCCAGATTTCACAAACCCGTTCAAGGCCTTTTTGCAAGAGGCGGCAGCAATATCACATGCCAAAGAGAGCGTGAAAACGGACGCCGAACTGGCCTTTCTTTTTGAAGTGTCCGGCACCGACGACCCCCGGCGCGCCATAGCCGCAGTGAAATCGGGCCAAGCAATTTTCCTGAGGCCCTACAGCGCGACGTGGCGCGAGGCCGACATCCAACGGGCGGAAGAAGCCGCGCGGAAGCGGGCATGGGACGAAGGCCCGGAAGCCATGTTGCAACACCTTGGTCTTTAGGGTCTTGGGTCAAAGGCTCATCAGCCTTCGGGAGTCAACGTTATGATTTTGCGCTTTTATTCAGATGATAAACTCGCGTGGATGGACGTGAACGAGGACGACGGGTGCAAATAATTCGTCACGTTGAAACGCGCTGGCCAAGAAGCCAACCTGACACTTCCAGCCTCCGACATGATTGGGGTAATAAATTCGACGCTGCAAGTTGAAAAAGGCAGTCCCTATCGCCAGCAAGACCTCGAACGAGATACAGAGCTTCGACAACGTCTCGAAATTACTTTTTCTGAAGCCAACAGGCTCAAAGAATGTTACATAAAAATGAAGATCCGCAACGGGCATGCGATTTAACCGCACTCGGAGGTACGCCGACCTGATACGGAAGCCCTAAAATGTTATCTGGGCCCACTGGCCGCTATTCTGCCGGAATCTTCCTTTCGGCCGACGGCCGCTTCCCGCCCGTCAGGGACCGCCGGGCGTGAGCTTCACGGCCAGTTCGACCGCGGCTATGGTGGTCAGGGGCCTAGGTCGACCCCTGCCAACTCCCTAAAGGCCAATTGGTGCCCTTCTCCCCGGCAGGCTCCGAAAAGATGGGTCGCGACTGGCGGCCTCCGCAAATGTACCGACGTGCGCGGCGGCTCACTTGGCCAATGACGGCAGAGGCGTCGCATCGGTACGCGTCGGCAGGTCGGGGTATTCGACCCGGGGCAACTGCCCCGTCAGGGAATTGAGGAAAGCGACAATGTCATCCTCTTCCTTGTCGGTCAGTTTCGCGCCGAGTTGCGACTCGCCCATGATGGCGACCGCCGTTTTCAGGTCCCAGACCTGGCCGCTATGAAAATAAGGCGCGCGCAGCGCAACGTTGCGCAACGGCGCTGCGCGGAAGACATATTCGTCGCTCGCCGTCTTGGTGACGTTGAACCGGCCCTTGTCCCCCGGGGGCAGAATGTCGGCGCCCGGCTTCTCGACGACGCCGAAGGGGAAATAGGCCGCGCCGCCGACATTGATCCCGTTGTGACAGGATGAGCATCCCTTGTCGATGAAGAGCTTCAGCCCGGATTTCTGCTGGTCGGTAAGGGCGTTGGAATCGCCTTCGAGATATTGGTCGAAGGGCGAGGCCGGCGTAATCAAGGTCGCTTCGAAAGCTTCGACCGACTTGGCGAAATTATCGAAAGTCACCGGAGAGGGGTCATTGGGAAAAGCCTTCTTGAACATCTCGACATAGGCCGGCATGGACGACAGCGTCTTCACGACATGGTCGGGCGTCGCATTCATCTCGACGCTCGCCTGGACCGGGCCCTTGGCCTGGGCCTTGAGGTCGGCGGCGCGGCCGTCCCAGAATTGCGCTACATTGAAGACCGCATTGTAAACGGTCGGGGCGCGGCGCGGCCCCTTCTGCCAGGCGTGACCGACCGAGGTCGGCCCTGCGTCCACGCCGCCGGTCCCGAGGTTATGGCAACTATTGCAGCTGATGATCTCGCTTCGCGACAGGCGGGGGTCGAAAAACAGCCATTTGCCCAGCTCGACCTTTTCATGGGTCACGGCGTTGTTCTTGACCGCCGGGACCATCGACGGAATGGGCTTGAATTGCGTCTGGGCGCTTTTCATCAGGGCGTCCTCAGCCCATCCCGGCGCGCTCGTCAAAGCCAGCGCGCCCACCAAGAGCTCAAGAAAAACCTTCCGCATCTTCTGCCTCCCATTAACGGCCGCCGCCCCGCTCTCCTTCTGGAAAATGAGGAGGGAAGTCGGGGAAAGCGTATGGGCCTTGCCAAACGGCATCCTTTGTCGCGAGGCACTCGAAAAATTGCCCAATCGTCGCTGCGCCGCCATGATCTTTCGCAAGATTTTTGACCTTCGCGGCTCTTTGTCGCATGACGCGTCCTCCTGTTGGACCAGGATTCGACGCCTCATGACAGTCATGACGCCGCTTCCCGCTTCGCAAACCCACACGCCTTCGCCGCCGACCTCGTTCCACCAACGCCTATGATTCAGCCAGTACTCTGAGTTCGCGTGGCATTTCGCGAATTAGTGGCGCGCGTTGCCCGCGGCCCCCAGGGATGTCACGACTCTGCGAGGCGTGATGCCGGCTGCCGTTCATGTCTCCGGCGGCTTTGCCTCTCATTCCTTCCTTTCGCCATGTGGCCAGTTTCCGCCCGTCAGCGCCTGAAAGCATCAAGCTCGAGGGTCCGTTCTGACCACTCGGCTCGGAGCCACGAAATTGCTGGAACATGGCGGCGCTGGCGTCGCCGCAGAGCTGCAAGCTGACGCCGATACCGGCTGTGGATCCGAGCAGAGACAGCCCCGCATCGCGGGCACTGGTTTGTCTTGCCCATGGCCCGCACGGTGATCACCGCGCCGGCCAAATCGATCTTTACACCTTCAACAACGAACCCACTCGGCACCAAACTCGACGCGCGGAGGTCGAAGCGCATGGCAATGATTCCCAATGAGAAATCGATGCCACTTGGCGCCGGAACTTCATCAAAATTGAGTCAGAGCCAAATTTGAACGCCGATTCACACGCTGGAGGCCATTGAGCGTGCCGGGGGCGGGTCCTTCCACGAGGACACGAGGACGAAGGTGCTGACGCTGATGCTGGCGGACGAGTCGGCGCTCACTTTCAACACGCATCGCAAGACGATGACGATCAGGCCGCCGTCGCCCTCGGGCTGCCTCGACATCATCGCCACCCTCGGCCAAGGCTCCTTCGCCAAGCTGCTGGGTAGCGCGCCACTGGCCATCGGGACGCGCGAAAAGGAGTGATCGTCGGGCGCAACGCTGGAGGGCGACTTCGCGCTTCAGCGATCGTCGAGCGGACGGCCACTGGCTCATGCCGAAAAGTGTGGCCTCCCGGGACGCCTCAGTCACGATGGCGGCGCGCGTCGCCGTGCTGACGTTATGGCCGCCCGGGCAGCGTCTGCTTGCCGCCACAAAACAGGCCTTCAAAATGGCGATGAGCTGGGTCCGCAATGGGTCACGAGGAAAAGCCGCGCCTCGGTGACGAAGCGCGGCTCGAAAAAAGCATTGGGCGCGAACAAGTATCTTGACTTATGTCCGGGCGGTCTTCTGGGCCGCTTCGAACTGCTTTTTCACTGGCTCGAAAGCGGCAGTGAACACGGCATTCGTCAACTCGGCTATTTGACGGCTATCATTGACGGCTGCTTCAACGCTGTCTTTGACCAGCCTTTGCTGCAATTCCATAAACTCTGCCGGGCTTTTCACGGCGCTAAGCGCCTCCATCGCGGCGGTCAGGTTCCGGACATTCCTTGTCGCCAATTCCTGATACGCTTTGGTCAATTTTTGAACGGCGGCAGCAGAGCCATTTCCGCTTTCGGTCAGAGTGTTGGTGCTTTCTTTCATGATCTTTTCTGCGGTGTAGGCGCTCTTGGACAGGGCGTCGGCGTTTGCTGTGGAGATCTGCTCTTCGAACCGGTTGGCCATAACTTAAAATCCTTCGTTGTTGGGGTTGACTGGGTGGGGCTGGTCGGGATTTCTACATCATAACAGGCGGCGAAATGGCCGCCAGGCTCGGAATGTACTCACAGGCGCTGCGGCGCTGTTGCGGCTGTGTGGCCGCGTTTTTTCATAGCCCCGGCGTGAAACCCGGCAGGGGTAGCAAGAAGCCGTCCAACGGTGTCGGAAAGCTTTCTCGATCAGCCCGGGGTCGGATGTCTGCGTCTCGTGAGACGCGCTACTCGGCGGCGCCTGGTTTTTCAGAAGCGCTGGGCTTCTGTGCAATGCTGCGATAAGCTGCCGCCGGCCAAGATAACGCTCTCGGCAGTTTCGCGACAACCTTCTCGACAAATTGCGATGCGGAGCCGGCGCTCCAGTTTGCTGTAATCGTGGGCGCCAGCATGACGCCAACGCCGACAAGATAAGCAATCACTAACAGGGCGATAAGCATGCGCATCGTGTCCTCCTCCACGTGGCGATCAAAACCAGAAGCAGTCGGGCCGCGCCAATCGTGACGTCGAGCGCCGCGCCAAAATTCTGATCACCGCCTCACCGCCAGCCTCGGCTTGGACCGGGCCACAATTCGTGCTTTCCAAACGCTATGCGCTTTCGAGCAATCCGATAAACACGATGCCCGAAAGAATTCCGCCGAAAACGGCAACGCCACCGGCCCAGCCGCTGACGGGAATTATAAACCGAAGCCGACGGCAAAAATACTGACGCCCGTCACGCCGTTCCCAGGCCCCGACATCTCATCGTCCCGTTTCGATCGCTGGCAGTCAGAGAGAGCGTCAATTTCGCCTTCTTCGCCGCCAGCTCGGCAGTTTGAAGATAAGGCGGAGTTCGCGACAGAGACGGAATCTACTCATCTCCTTCCATCCGAGACGTCATCCGCGCGCATCTTCGTTCCGACGCCGGCGCGGGCGGCGGCCCAAGGCCACGCGATGCGATCCCGTCCCGGTTATCGCCGCAAGGTCCATAGGTGTTTTCCGACGCTGCCGCGCGATGATTCCCTCCCTTAAATTTCTGTCTGCGCGTTCTGTCTGCGCGATATTTCATTCGCCAGACCGCCCAGCGTCTACCCGCAGCGGCTCCAGATCGCCGAGAGGGCCAGAAATGTACACGCTTCTGATTGTCATCCCCTGGTCGTTGTCCTGGGCTACGGCGGCCGTTGTCCTGGTCATGGCGAGCACGGCGGCCGCTCGACGCATGCATGGCGTCAGATCTATCTGCCCGGCGCCGACTCGGTCGAATTCGATTCGACCAATGGCGTCGTCGGCAGCCCGGATCTCATTCCCGTAGCCGTGGCAAGGGAGGCGCATCAGGCGATTCCACTTCATGGATCCTATTTCGGCGACGGTCGCGGACGATGTGGGAATGGAAGTCTCCGTCCATGTTCGGCAGCTTCCCGATAGCGCGCCTTTGACCGCGGACGATCGGAACCTTTCGCAATGGGACGGAATTTCGATCAAGGCGCATCGCTCGAACGCGTCAAGCCGTGCGGACGAAACGGCGGAGCAAGGGCAACCCCGAGGTTGATAGATGCTCATCCAGGCGGGATTTGGCATCGCATTTCAATGTCCGACACTGACGCCGATGCTGCTTCAGCTCAACGTCCATCCGTCGCGCGAAGCGGATCTGGTTTCGCGGGACGTCATCACCTCCGTTCCGCCTCTGCCGATGCGGTCTTATCTCGATCTTTTCGGCAATCGCGTCACACGTCTGGAGGTTCCGCCGGGCCTGGTCGCCTTCAGCAGCCGCTTCGTGATCCATGATTCCGGCCAGCCGGATGAAACGCCGCCCGACACGGGTTTGACGCCCATCGCCGGCCTTCCCGATGAGACGTTGCTTTTTCTCGTTTCGAGCCGCTATTGCGACAGCGACAAGCTCGCTGATTTCGCGTGGTCGACGTTTGGAACAATAGCGGGCGGCTACCGACGCGTTCAGGCTGTTTGCGACTTTGTTCATTCGAAAATCCGCTTCAGTTATCCCGACGCGCGGCCGACGCGTTGCGCCAGCGATTCCATGCATGAAGGCGTTGGCGTATGTCGTGATTTCGCCCATCTGGCCATCGCGCTTTGCCGCTGCATGAACATTCCCGCCCGCTATTGCACGGGCTATCTTGGCGACATCGGGGCGCCGCCCGACATCAGCCCGATGGATTTCAGCGGCTGGTCCGAGGTCTTTCTTGACGGTCGGTGGTGGACCATAGACGCGCGACACAACCATCCGCGCATCGGCCGCATCGTCATGGGACGCGGCCGCGACGCGGCGGACGTCCCGATCTCGACGGCCTTTGGCGTCGCGAATCTCGTGCGCTTTGAGGTGTTCACCGACGAAGTGGCGCCATCTCATATGCCGTAACATGGTTCGCCGCGTAATCGTGTCGCGGCGCCTTGAGCAACGCCGCCCAATCTCGCAGGAGCTGACATGAAAATTCTGATGGTTCTAACCTCCCACGACAAACTTGGCGGAACGGGCCAGAAGACCGGATTCTGGCTGGAGGAGTTCGCTGCTCCCTATTACGTGTTCGTGGATGCGGGCGCCGATGTCACGCTCGCTTCCCCGCTCGGCGGGCGACCGCCGGAAGACCCGAAAAGCGACGCGCCGGAATCTCAGACCGACGCCACCCGGCGTCTCAGAGCAGATTCCACCGCAAAAGCCGCTCTGTCGAACACGCTCAAATTGCGCGATCTTTCCCCGAAGGATTTCGACGCGATATTTTATCCCGGCGGCCATGGCCCGCTCTGGGATCTCGCGGAGGACAAGGCGTCCATCGCGATGATCGAAGGCGCGCTTGCGGCAGACAAGCCGGTCGTTGCGGTCTGTCATGCGCCAGGGGTCCTCCGGCATGCGAAAACGCCGCAGGGGCGATCCGTGGTGGAAGGCAAGGAGGTCACCGGTTTCACCAACAGCGAAGAGCAGGCGGTCGGGCTGACCGAGGTCGTTCCCTTTCTTGTCGAGGATATGCTTCAGGCCAACGGCGGAGTTTATTCCAAGGCCGGCGACTGGCAGCCCCACGTCGTCGTCGATGGGCGGCTGATCACCGGGCAGAATCCCGCGTCATCGGAACTTGCGGCAAAGGTCTTAATCAATGCGCTCCGCGCGGGAACGCCCGCCAAACCATGAGCCTGAATGCGAAGCATTCCAGTGACGCCTGGTTCCAAGGGCGCCGAACTGGCGGTGGCGCCGCGACCAACGCTATGGCACGATCATCTGCGATCTGGAATGGCGTCAAGCCGCCATCTTGGCGTCTGACCGAAACCCGCGACGGGCCAATATATCCTGATGCTCCAGGCTGCTTCCCTTGAAGGCGTCCTGGCAAAGGTTTTTTGGCCGGAAGCAGCTTCCGTGTTTCGGCGAAGGATGGGGCCCAGCTTGACCGCGCTGCAAATCCACCACAAGACGACCTATCGCTACCGACAGCCCGTGAGCCTTGGACCTCATCGCCTGATGCTGCGTCCGCGCGAAAGCCGCGACTTGCGGCTGATCTCGAGCGAGTTGAAGATCGATCCGCCCGCGTCCCTGACTTTCGCGCAGGACGTGTTCGGCAATTCCGTCGCGACCGCCTATTTCAACCGACTCGTCGATACGCTCACGATCGACTGCGTGACGCGGCTCGCTCTCGACGCCGCCGCGTGGCCCGTCTTCGATGTCGCGGCCTCGGCCATTTTCTATCCGTTTCAATATGCCGAGGACGAGCGGACCGATCTCGGCGCCCTGATGTTCCAGCAATATGCCGATCCGACCGGGCGCCTGCGCGATTGGGCCTGGGCCTTCGTACGCGGCGCCCAAACCGACACCCTCACGCTGCTCAAGGACCTCAGCGCCGGCGTATCCGCCTGGATCAATTATCAGAGCCGCGATGACGAAGGCGTGCAATCGCCGGTCCAGACCCTCGATCGCGGCTGGGGCTCGTGCCGCGACTTCGCGGTCCTGTTCGTCGAGGCCGTCCGCTGTCTCGGCTTCGGCGCGCGGATCGTCTCTGGTTATCTCCACGGGACCGAAACGGGGGCCAACGGTTCAGCGGGCGCCGGCTCGACCCACGCCTGGGCGGAAATCTATGTGCCGGGCGCCGGCTGGATCACATTCGATCCGACCAACCGCAGTTTCGGCGGCTATAATCTCATCCCCGTCGCAGTCGCGCGTAACATCCGGCAGGCCGTGCCGGTGGCGGGCAGTTTTGTCGGCGCCGGCGACGCCTTTGCCGGCATGGCGGTCGGAGTCGAGGTCAAGGTTCTGGTTTGAATGCGATCCTGGCGCGACCGGTCGGGGAGATTGCGCAACGAAAAGGCCGCCAGTCGGCGGCCCTGTTTTGCAAAGTCTGAAACGAAGTCCCGCCCTTGACGGCAAATTCCGCTCAACGTGGATAACCGGGTTCAGTAGTTGCGATAGTGGTGATGATAACGGTGATGGCGGTGGAACCCACGGCCAATGGACGGCCCCGCCACATAGCCAACCGCGCCTCCCGCAACCGCGCCGACTGGTCCGCCGACAATGGCGCCGGCGCCTGCTCCCATCAATCCGTCATTCAGCCGTTCCCCGGCCATCGCCGGAGCTCCGGCAAGAGTGACTCCGAGAAGAAGCGCTAGAACAAAAAACGTGTGTGTCATTTTAGTTACTCCGCATGCGGTGATATAAAGCGTTTACGCCATTGGAAATTAATAGCACTTTTCCAAAACTATTACAATAACTTTATTATATATATTCTAACACTAGATAGGCTTTATGCCTGTTATTTTATCGATGTCTACCGACCGTTTGTATTTTCAACAACCGCGCCAACTTATTGGATGGCAGGCTTTTACGAGTTTGTCGCATAATATTGCTGATTGTGCAGCTGCGACGATCTCCCATTCACCGGACCATCGCGGCTTGTCTGTGCGAACGGCCCAGGAAGCCGATGACCATGCCAACGCCAAGGGCGATCAGCACCGCCGTCAGCGGATCCCGCTCGATGCTGCGCCCGAATTCGGCGCTCGCAGCTTTGACGTTTTTTTGGGCGTCCCCAGCTGCATTCGAAACCTTGCTCCGGGCGTCCCAACGGCGTCGGAGACCCGAATCCCGGCAGCCCGCGCTTGATGCTCCACCATCCCGCGCATCGTCTCCGTCAAATGCGCGATTTCACGCCGGAGGCCGGCCAGATCGACGGCGATCTCCGCTGCGGAGCCTGCCACATTGTTGGTCATTTTTATCTCCTGATCATTCGGCCAGCGCCCCGAATCGGAAGGCTTCTGGCGTTTCCATTCGCAAAGTCGGCGGCGAGCGCCTTCGATCAAGCGCGGAAGCGCTCCCCGCTAGATCCGACCTATCAGCAAGAGGACGACAACGACGACCAGGACGAGGCCTATTCCGCCGCTAGGGAAATAGCCCCAATTGACGCTGTGTGGCCACGTCGGCAATGCGCCGATCAGAAACAGCACCAACAAGACGAGCAAGATTGTGCCGAGCATGGTAAAAAGACTCCTCAGTGGGCGATTGGCGCGCCGGTTCGAAAGGCTTCGAAGCCGGCGCGTGAAAATCGGTCGGTTGACAATTGGAATGCGGGGACAGCCTTCAACGAGACTTTGCCGGAGCGTTGTCCGTCGTTCGCCGTCTGAACGCCCTGCCACGCCGCAACATTTTTTCGGCGCGACGCTCGGCTTCCCCCGTCGTCATTTCTTCAGGCTTTTCCTCAGCACGTCCTTCGCGCCGCCAACGGCGTTCTGGATCTTGCCTTCAGCCTGGTCCTGCCCGCCTTCCACGACGAGCTTGGCGTCGCCGAAGGCTTTGCCGGCGGCTTCCTTGATGGCGCCCTTGGCCTGTTTGGCGACGCCGGCGATACGATCTTTGTCCATTTCCATGGGCTCCGTTTTGTTGAAATATTCACGAAAAAAGCCGCGAGGGCGAACCGGCGACCGCATTGGTTCGCCGCGAGCGGGTTCATCGCCTCTGGCCGGTTCAGCCAGCGCCTGACTGCGCGCCTGTTTGGGAATCAGACGCCGCGCGCATCCTGCGCCACTTGCGCTGGACGGCGGACTATTCTGGGCCCCGCTCGTCTTGCGACTTTACTCCGACGGGAAGCTGTTCCGACAGAATCGGAATATACTCACGGCGGCAAGTCGGATGGATTCTGCGAATGACGCTGAGGAAAAGCCAGCGAAACTCGTCGGATCGCCGCGCGAACCGAGCCGCCATTCGTCGCCGACGCCTGGAAAACCAACCGGATCTGAGTATTTTCCGACGCTACCGTCGCGCCTCGACGATCAGATATTTTTTTCGAATGAGCCGGGCGCTCCGCGACACGAAATTTCGCGGCGGCCCACAAATGAAAATCCGCGGCGCTGGCGCGCGATGTCAGGCGCCACAATCCACAAAATCTCGCCAGAAAATGTCGATCCGTCTCGGTCTCGCTGGCAGGCGCCGGGCGGGCCATTTTCGCGCCATGGCGATCGCGCCACTACCGCATTTCTCAAAAACCAGGGGAGCACAAGATGAGAAAACTTCGGATCACGGGCATCGCAAGCGTGGCGCTGATAGGCGCCGCAAGCTTCAACACTTCGCTCGCCCAGATCAGCGGCAATTCCCCGCCCCCGCAAGCAGAGCCGATGATGAAACCTTCGCCCGCGCAAATGGAGCCGGCGACGGGGCCTGCGGACAACCAGATCGCCAATGACGTCGACGCCAGAATCGCCCAACTCAAGGCCAATCTGCGTCTGACAGTCGATCAGGAAAAGCATTGGCCAGCCTTGCAGACCGCATTGCACGGCGACGGGATCGCGCAGCTGAAGGCCGGCATGGAAAGTCCGGGGCGTCTCCGTCGTCACGACCGCGAAGACCGGGACCGCAGCGAGCGCCGCAACGATATCGCGCTCTTGCGCGAAATGGCCGACAGCCTCACCGCGAGGGGCGCTTCGCTGAAGGAACTCGCGGACGCCGCTGATCCGCTCTACGCCAGCCTCGACAATCGGCAGAGACGCGAATTGTTCCAGTTTCTGCGGAGTGACTTTGAAGTGCGCCGCTGACATGATTTCGCCGCGGTCAAGACGGTTGCGCGAGCCTCGACGAAGAGACTAGGCTGGAGAGAAGCTTCAAAGGCGCCTGGCGAAGACCTCCCGTCCGCCGGGCGCCCGAACGCCATCAGGCGGCAAGAAAGATCTGGAATGCGCGGACAGCACCGGGAACGCCATCGGACGGGAAATATCGGCTGGCTGCGCGCTGCGGTGCTGGGCGCAAATGACGGGCTGCTTTCGACCGCCAGTCTGGTGTTGGGCGTGGCGGCCGCCCATGGAACGCGCAGCGCAATCCTGGTCGCAGGCGTCGCAGGTCTGGTCGCCGGATCGATGTCGATGGCGGCGGGCGAATATGTTTCGGTCCATTCGCAAGCCGACGCCGAACAAGCCGATCTGGCGCGAGAGAGTCTCGAACTCAAGACGGATGACGCCGCCGAACACCGCGAGCTCGCCGCCATTTATGTCGGCCGCGGTCTCGATCCCGCGCTCGCAGAGACGGTCGCCGCGCAGCTCATGGCCCATGACGCTCTCGGCGCCCATGCGCGTGATGAGCTTGGCATTTCCGAAACGCTCAAGGCGCGCCCGATTCAGGCGGCCTTCTCTTCCGCCGGGGCCTTCGCCGCCGGAGCGGCGGCGCCGCTCATCATTGCCGCGCTGGCGCCCGGCGCCGAGCTGATCCTTTTCGTCGCCGCCGCATCCCTGATCTTCCTCGCCATCCTTGGCGCCCTTGCGGCGCGATCGGGCGGCGCGCCGATGGCGCCGGGCGCCTGGCGCGTCACCTTCTGGGGCGCGCTGGCGATGGGGGTGACGACAGGCGTCGGAGCCTTGTTCGGCACGACAATCTGAACGCGCGCGCGGGCCCCGGGCGCAAAGGGCGCGCTCCTCCGCAGGCGCGTCGAAAAGCGTTCATCTGGCAATGAGTTTGGCTGGCGCATTCGCCAGCGCCAAAGGCGGCCCGACGACCAGTTTGGCGCGCAGACGCCCGCGGCACGAACGCAAGGCGCGCAGAAAACTCAGCATCCAGTTGCAAGCGTCGTGGTGACGAATGCGTTTCATGAGCGCTTGATGGCGCTCAATGCGCTCTTCTTTTCGCATCTCGATCGCCCGGCGCATGGCGTGCGCCACCTCGTCGATGTCGTAGGGGTTGACGATCAACGCCTCCTGGAGATCCTCGGCGGCGCCAGCAAAACGCGACAGGATCAGAACGCCAGGATCCGCTCCGTCCTGCGCCGCGACATATTCTTTCGCCACGAGATTCATGCCATCGCGCAACGGCGTGACGAGACCGATCCGGCTGGCGCGGTAGTGAACGGCGAGGGTTTCGCGCGCGACGGAACGATGAATGTAGCGCAACGGCGTCCAGTCGAAGTCGCCGAATGCGCCGTTGATCTTGCCCGACATCGCCTCAAGTTCGTGGCGGATGTCGATATAGGCTTGCAGATCGTCGCGGCTTGGCGAAGCGACCTGAATCAGGGTCATAGGCTTGCTGTCCTCGGGATAGGAATCGAGAAGCCGGCGAAAGGCGCGAAACTTTTCCGGCAAACCCTTGCTGTAGTCCAGGCGATCGACGCCAATCGCATAAATTCGCTGTTTGCCGTGGCGCTCCGTTCGCTGAATTCTCCTTCTGGCGACTGGATCCTGCGCCATGGCGACGAAGGAATCGACGTCGATGCCGACCGGAAAGACGCCGGCCTTCAGATATTTTCCCGAAACACGCATCGTGTCCGTGGAAATCATTTCGCCGCCCAGAATTTCGCAGACGAAGCGGCAGAAATTGGCGTGATCGGCGGCGGTCTGGAAACCGACCAGATCATAGTCGAGCAGCGAATTCACCAACCACTCGTATTCGGGAACTGCGGTAAGCACCTCGGGCGGCGGGAACGGGATGTGAAGGAAGAAGCCGATTTCGTTGCCGACGCCGCGCGAGCGAAGTTCGGCGCCGAGCGGGATCAGATGATAATCATGCACCCAGATAAGGTCGGTGCGGCGCAGATGAGGCGTCAGGACGTCGGCGAAGCGAGCGTTGACTCTTCGATATCCTTCGGCGGCCTCAAGGGTGAAATGCGCGAGATCGAGGCGATAATGATGGATCGGCCACAAGACCTCGTTCGAAAAGCCAAGGTAGAACTCGCGATGGTCGCGCTCGGTGAGCGGTATGGTCATCAGCGTACAGCGGCCGTGTTTGACGCAGGAGGGAGCAATCTCGCTTTCGTCGGCGACAAGCTGACCGTTCCAGCCGAACCACATTCCGCCGCGATTGCGCAACGCGTCGAGAAGGCATACCGCCAACCCGCCGGACGCTTGCCTGGCGCCGGGATCGGCGACGCGATTGGAGACAACGACGAGCCCCGTCATGTGACTGACACGCCAATTACGCGGAGATCGAGGTCGTTCATTGCATGCCGGCCGTTTTCGGCGGCGCGGAAAATTCGCGCGGCGCGGCCATCAATTCGTCTAGCCAGTTGCGCAATTCCAGGATGGTTGCGACCCGAAATTTTGCAGCTGTCGGATTTTCGCCAATCTTGATCGAGACGCCATCGCGGGCGTTTGCAGTGACAAATCCCGGTTCATCGGTCGCATCATCACCGGCGAAGATGGGCCTTCGGCCTTTGAACGGACGCTCTTCGAGAAAGGTGGCGATAACGGCGCCCTTGTCATTTCCATGCACCCTGATCTCGCAAACCATTTTCCCTTTGATCATGTCCAGGCCCGGTCGGTCGCAAATGATCTTGCGGGCAAGGGCGAGGCAGCGCTTTTCGAAATCGGGACGTAGCCGGAAGTGTATGGCCACCGCGCCGGTTTTCCGTTCGATGATAACGCCTGGCTCCGAAACAAAGGCTGCTTCGATTTTGGTCGCGATCGCGTCGACAACGCTTTGGTCAATGATCGGGGAATGCAGCCGGCCAGAAGCGTCGCGGCGTTGCAGGCCATGGACGCCGGCGACGGGCAAGACGAGCGGATACAGCAGGCGGTCGATGACGTGGATGTCTCTGCCTGATAGAAGCGCCAGCGCCCGCCCGACCTTGTCGCGCAACCTCTCGATGAAGCGCAGCGTCGCCGGGTCGATGCGGACATCGTCGGGGCGGTCCTCGATCTCGACAAGCGTCCCGTCCAGGTCAAGGAAAATGCAATATTGTTCGAGATCGTCGATGGACGGAAGCATGTCCCGCGCTCCAAGAGACGCCAGAGGGTTGCCCATAGTGTCGGCCGTGACGCCGCGGCCGCACCTTGTGCCCTGCACGATCATGACCGTCCTCCAAAATGTGACCTTCCGTCGTCAAGCGACGCGCCGCGTTCAAGCCCACAGCAGCGAATGAGAAAATGAAGACTTATCGCTATAAGCATGTCCCGTCGTCGGACCCGCACGCGCGCTGCGCGGCGAGGACGACGTTATCCATCGCCGATCCGCCGAAACAGGATCGGAAACTACTCACGCCGCCTTTCGACCAAGGTTGCGTAGAGGGATAGCGGCGTCACTTCTGCGCAGTCATCCGGTCAGCCGCCTTGAAATAAGCGCGGGCGTGAGCGAGCAAAACGTTGTCGGCCGGATGGTCCACGGTTTCGAAGGCGACGACATCGGCCATCATCGTCGGCGCATAGCGCGCGATATGTTTGACCAGCGCCGTCTTCGCCACGCCGGGGCCGGTGATCAAAATCGCCTTCGAGCCGCCGATTGCGTCGACGACGGTCGAAATGAAGGCCTTGTCCTCGGGCGAATGGCAGCTGCCGATGGCGTGGGCCTTGTGATGAATATGAACATGCGGATCGTCCGGCCGCACGACGAGCCGATTCACGTCGTCCACGCTGAAATGAACGACGCGGGCTTCGCGATGATCGCCCCATACAACGCTATGATGATGTCCCGTCATGGCTAAGCTCCTGCCGTTGCTGGCCTCGACGAAAGACCGGGGGCGAGCCCATGATGGTCGTATTGCTCCATCGGCATAGGCTCGGCCGCCGCCGATTCTGCCGACAAGACGAAGGGCGCCAAGACAAGCGCAAAGGTCAGGATCATCGCAGCGAGAAATTTCGTAGGCATTTTGTTTCCCGTCAGCATGCCTCCGCCCGAAAACGTCAAAAAAATCCGTGACTGGACCGCGAACGCTTTCGAGCCATGATTGCCCAAAAATATCATTCACTGGCCTGTTTCCTCCGATGCGCACGCCTTTTTCCAGCCGGTCCCCCGGCTGGCTTTTTCGTGATTGCGTCGAGTACCGATCGCGTGTCGGCGGCTTGACCCATGGTTTCAGCTTCTGGGTCGAGCCGATCGCGAATGTTTGGATCGTCGCGACGGGATTCCTCCAGAAGCTGGATGACCTTCGCGATCTTTTGTTCGCTCAGGATCGCCAGCTCCAGAATGAGCATCTCCCGCTGTTGGGCCAGTTCGTCCTCGCGTTCCTGCGCGACCAGGATCAGGACGACCATGCACAAGGAGGCCAGCGAAACCGCTTCGCCCAGCCAGGTAAAAGGCGGCGGATCGATTGCCCGAAAGCCCAGCGCGATCGAAATCAGATTCAGGGCGATCCAGCCGAGGACAAGAAAGCCAATCAAGGCGATGAACCGGGGCCTGCCAAGAAATTTCGCCACGCGGTCGACGCTGCGTTGAATGGGCGTCGCATTCTCCTGATGCTCGGCGCGAAGCTTCGCAATCGATGAGATGGTCTCGTCGATGTGGACGGTAAATTTACGCGGCGCGCCTTTCGTTTTAGCCACAATCATTCCTCGTCGCGAGATCGAGCATGAGATTTCCTGTTCATATCGTTGGATCGGAAGCGCCAGATCGCGCGCTCCGGGACATCGTCGGCTCCTCCAGAGGATCGAAGGCCCCGACGGGATCGGCGCCATTCCCCCGACGGCCTGATCGCGCTCGTCCTGTTCCCGCCGACATATTTGAGGAGCGACGGCGCGCCAAATGACTGCGCCGTTGATAACGAGCGGCGCACGAAATCACATTCGGGCCCGGGGCGCTTCCGGCCGATTTGGCGGAAGAACGCAAAACCGCAGCGCACTGAAGCCAGATCAAGCGCCAACGCGCCGACGAAGGGCAGCCTCGGAATTTACTCACGGCGCTCGTCGTTCGAAGCAGAGGCTTTGGCGCCGCCACCGTCATCGAAACGGTGGACGTCCCCGCGGCCTTCGAACTCTGCGAGTAGATCGATAATGCTTCAAGGTCTTCACGGCCGGGAAGATCGACCGTAGCTGCCGATGACTCACCGCTTCAAGCTCGACGATATCCTCGAAGCCTGCGAGACCTTCGCAAATGCCGTCAGGACCAATGCGCTGACGGCAATCATCGAGGCCTGACAGGATGTCGGCCGAAACGCCGGGAATGAGAGCGATATTTTCGCTGAGTAGTTTCCGAACCTGTCCGTCGGCGTGCTAACGCCTATCGTCCGACGAGCGAAAGAAGAATTCAAGAACCAAGGCCTCGACAATGCTCAAGCTCGGATCGACCCTTAAGGGCTACGCCATAGAGGCGAAAGACGGCGAGATCGGCAACATCGCCGATTTCCTGTTCGACGACAGGACATGGCTGGTGCGCTGGCTCGTCGTCGAAACCGGAAACTGGCTGTCGCGGCGCAAGTTCCTTCTGCTTCCGGCGGTGCTTGGCAAAGCGGACCACGACCGTCGGGAACTGCCGGTCGCCCTGACTCGGGCGCAGGTCGGCGCGAGCCCGGAGCTTTCCGAGCACGAACCGGTGTCGACCCAGATGGAGCGCCATCTCTACGACTATTACAAATGGGAGACGACTGTCGGCGACAGCTATTTCGGCGAGCACCCGATCGCCTCGCGCTTTTCCGCGCCGCCACTGTTCGGGTCGGCGACGGCCGCGGGGACTCCCGCTATCAGCCGCGACGACAGCGATCCGCATCTGCGCAGCCTCGCCGCGATCTCCGGCTATCACATCCTCGCTAGCGACGGCTCGATCGGCAAGGCCGAGGACTTCCTGATCGACGACGCCGGCTGGGGCGTTCGCTTCCTCGTCGTCGATACCGGAAGCTGGTGGTCAGGCCAACACACGCTCATATCGCCCCATGCGGTGAAGGAAATTTCCTGGGCGGACCGTGAAATTCGCCTGGACGTCAGCAGGGATCAGGTCAGGACGAGTCCGCCGTGGAGCCCGCTCGGGGACATTGATCCAGTCTATGAAGCGGATCTCCACAAGCATTATGACTGGCCCGGCCGTCCCTGAGGGATCTGTCAAAAGTCGTTTCATGGAAGCCGCATGCTTCGCCGTCCTCGAACGCGCCTCGGCGCCCGACAACCCGTCGAGCGCGCTGAATTCGCGGCTGTTCTCAGGCGTCGGGGCAAGGGCGTCTTGACCGGAAGTTGCAGCGGCATGACGTTCATTAACGCCACCGAACGCCCCCATCGGAACACGGGACGGGCCGGGAGCCGCGCAGGCGCCGGCGCCCGAAATCGGACATCGACGGACAGCCGAGAGGACTCATGGAGGCGCGCGATGTCATCGACCTCATCGGCGATATCCCCAAAGGTCGGGCGCACGGGAAGACCGAGCGCGAAGGACGCATCCGCGAAGACATTTCGCCGGCGCGGCTCGCCCGGGGCTGGCGGCATGATGCAAGCGCATTTCCGCCCTCCACTGGCTTTTTGCGCGATCGGCAGACGTTCCTGCTCGAAGGCGGATTGCGGCTTCACTTCGCTTCCGCAACGGCCTTCGACCAGGCTGCCGCCAATTCATCGGACGCCTTTTTGAAGGACGCCTTCGCGCTCTCCCAATCCGCCGCGCTCGCCGTTTCGAGCCTGGCCGCCGCGTCGCGGGTCTTCCTCCAGGCCTCATTCAGGTCGGCCGCGGCGGCCTTCCTTGCCTCCTGGGACTTCGCGGCGGCGCGATCGGCGAATTTATCCAGCTTGACCCGCCATTCCCCCATTTCGGCCCGCACCCTTTGCAAATAGGCGTCGTGGCCGGGCGGGAGCGCCTCGGTTTCGGCCATTTGGGACCCGGCGCCGGCGTCGGCGGCCATCGAAACGGCCATCGGCGAGAACGCGGCGATCAACGCGATCGACCCCAGCATGGCGGAATGTTTGCGGGCTTTCATGGCGCACTTCCTTTTGTCACTGTGTCGATGGCGCGGCCTTTGTTTCGCATCGCTCGGTCCGGCGCGAGGAGTCGACGCCCTCTTATCGCCCGACTTCGCCTCCGGCGCCGCCTTCATTCACCCAGGCGGCGATTTGCGCCTTGAGTTCCGATAAGCACCCGCGCTCGCGCGAAAGCGCAAATTGAAACCGCACGAAGGCGACACTCCCCAAGCGCTCCGTCGAGAGTTCAAATCGCGGTTTGGCTGAGGGGCGCTCGCTCATTGCGGCGCCATATGGGATTCGACGAGCCAGAGCTGCTGATCGATCGCCACCGCCAAATGCTTGTTCAGGAGCCCAACGGATTGAGCGCGGAAGTTTTCCGATAAAGTGTTGCGTGTCGGCTGCATGGCAGGGTCTTCAGGTTGAAAGGGGAGGCGCCGACGGCGCCGCGATCGGCGCGGCTTGACGCTCCGCAAGGGGCCGCGACGAGATCTTCTCGATCACGCCGCATCCTAGGCGCCCGATGGCGCCGGCGGCAGCGTCGGAAATTACTCACGCCGCACGCGCCGGGCGAAAAAAAACCGCTCGCGTTCAGGGCGCCGCCTTGCTCAGCGCGGACTGGATGGCGAGAACCAGATCGACTTCGAAATAGGGCTTTTGCATCACGGTTGCGTTTGGCTTCGACCGCCTGACCGCGGACGCGTCGCCGCTTACGAAGATATGCGGAATGTGACAATCGCGCTCGATGGCCTCGACCGCGCTGATTCCGCTGCCATCCTGCAACTGCGCGTCGACGATCATCAGGTCGGGCTGCAAGCGGAGCGCGGCGGCCATGCTGCCGCTCTCGCTGGACTCGATGCCGCAGACCTCGTGGCCGATGGCCTCGATCAGTTCGGCGAGCAGGGCGGCGATGACCCGATTGTCTTCCACGATCAATACGCGGAGCTTTTCCATGAGGCGATTCCGTCGAGTGCCGCGCTTGGGGTTGCGCGCGATCCCCAATTCCGCGTCGGCGGCAAATCCTGCCGATCCTCAGCATAGGCAGCGCGCCGGGCCCGCGCAGGGTCGGAAACTACTCATGCCCCGACGAGCAAAAAAAGCGGCGGGTGGGCGCCGTTAAGGTGATAATATTAAAAAGTGTTGGCTGCGCGGGCGATCGTCCGAAAAGGTTTCGCATGCGAGATGTTCAAAAGCGCTCCGCAAAAAAATCTGGGGCGCCTTCAAGAGAGCCGAAACAGCCGCCCGCCGCCAAGGCGGAGTCGTTTCCGGTCGTGGCGATCGGCGCGTCCGCCGGGGGGCTCGACGCGTGCCGGATGTTGCTGGACGCGCTGCCTCCCGACGCAGGCCTCGGCTTCATCCTGGTGCAGCACCTCGATCCGACGCACGAAAGCATGCTGGTGGAGCTGCTGGCCGGCCATACGTCGATGAAAGTCTGTCAGGCGACCGACGGCATGAAGATCGAGACGGAGCATCTCTATGTCATTCCGCCGGGGTCCTATCTCTCGGTCAAGGCCGGCGCCTTGCGGCTTTCGCAACCACAGGAACGTCACGGCGCCCGGCTGCCTTTCGATTTCCTGCTGCATTCCCTGGCCGAGGAGTTTTCCGCCCGCGCGATTTGCGTCGTGCTTTCGGGGACGGGCGCCGACGGCAGTTCCGGGCTGAAGGCGGTGAGTGAAAAAGGCGGACTGGTCATCGCCGAGGACCCCGAAGAGGCCGGCTATGACGGCATGCCGCGCAACGCGATCCTGACCGGGGCGGTCGATCTCGTGCTGCCGGCAGCGAAAATTCCCGACGCTATCCTCAAATATGAGGTGCGCACGAAGAAACATCGGCCGTCGCAAGAACCGGCGCGGGACTGGCTGGCGCAGATCATCGACGTGTTGCGGACAAAGACGGCGCATGATTTCAGACTGTATAAGCAGGGCACGTTGCAGCGTCGCATCGAGCGCCGGATGGCGCTCGAAACGAATGACAAAGAGCTTTATCTGCAAATGCTGCGCGACGATCCCAACGAGCTCGATTTTCTGACCAAGGACCTGCTGATCAACGTCACAAGTTTTTTCCGCGACAGAAAGGTGTTCGAATTTCTCGCCGAGAAAATCATTCCCGGCCTCGTCGCCGATCAACCGCCGGACCAGCCGCTGCGGATCTGGATCGCCGGATGCAGCTCCGGCGAGGAAACCTATTCCCTCGCCATGCTTTTCCGCGAGGCGATCGCCGCCGCCGGCAAGAATGTCAAGCTTCAGATCTTCGCCTCCGATATCGACGGCGCCGCCGTGGCGCAAGCGCGCGAAGGCCTCTATCCGGCGCCGATCGAGGCCGACGTGTCGCCGGAGCGGCTGGCGCGCTTCTTCGTGAAGGAGGAGCGGGGCTACAGAATATCTCCCGGATTGCGCGCGGACGTGGTCTTCACCGTGCAGGATGTGCTGGCGGACCCGCCGTTCTCGCGTCTCGATTTCGTGTCCTGCCGCAACCTGCTGATTTATCTCGGCCCGGAGGCGCAGGCGAAAGTCATGGCATTGTTCCATTTCGCGCTCCGCGAGGGCGGCGTGCTGCTTCTTGGCAACGCCGAGTCGGTTGGCGAGGCGCATGGCCGCTTTACGGCGATCTCCAAGACCGAGCGTATCTTTCGCCATACGGCGCGCGGCCGGCCGGGAGATTTCGGCTTTCTCGGCGGCGACGGCGTGCGCATTCCCGCGCGCCAGGGCCAGGGGCAGGCGCCGACGCGCGAAACAATTCTCGCCGAACTTTGCCGGCGTCTGGTGCTGGAGCATTACGCGCCTGCGGCGGTTCTGATCAACCGCAAGAACGAGTGCCTGTTTTCGCTGGGGCCAACCGATCGCTATCTGTCCGTGCCGCCCGGTCCGCCGACGCACGATCTGCTGGCCATGGCGCGCAAGGGTCTGGGCGCCAAGCTCAGATCGGCGATCCAGCGGGCTTTTCAGGAAAGCGCGCCCGTCACCGTCGGCGGCTGCCGTGTCGATCACGGCGGCGGGACTTTGTGCTTCGGCCTATCGGCGCGGCGGGTTGAAAGCGAGGGCGAGGAATTGGCGTTGGTCTGTTTTCTCGACGAAGCGAAGGAGGAGCACCGGCGGGGACGCGCGGTCGCGCCGGGCGAGGTTTCGCGGGTCGCCGAACTCGAGCAGGAGTTGGAAGCGACGCGGATCGAGTTGCAGGGCGCCATTCGCGATCTGGAAATCTCGGGCGAGGAGCAGAAGGCGATCAATGAGGAAGCCTTGTCGGTCAATGAGGAACTCCAGTCGACCAATGAGGAGCTGCTGACCTCGAAGGAGGAGCTGCAATCGCTCAACGAAGAGCTGACGGCGCTCAACAACCAGCTTCAGGAAACGCTCGACCAGCAGCGAACCACCGCCGACGATCTGCAAAACGTTCTGTACAGCACCGATGTCGCGACGATCTTTCTCGACGCGGCTCTCAAGATCCGCTTTTTCACGCCCGCGACCAGATCGCTGTTCAATGTGATTGCGAGCGATGTCGGGCGCCCGCTGGCGGACCTCGCGTCGCTCGCGGCGGACAGCGCGCTTTTGTCCGACGCGCGAGCGGTGCTGGCCAAGCATTTGCCGATCGAACGCGAGATCGAAGCGCGCAGCGGCGCCTGGTACATGCGACGAATCCTGCCCTATCGGATGCAGGGCGGCGGCGTCGAGGGGGTGGTCCTCACCTTCGCCGACATCACGGATCGCAAGAACGTCAATGACGCGTTGAATACAGCCAAACTCAAGGCTGAATCCGCCGATGCGGCGAAATCGCGCTTCCTCGCCGCCGCCAGCCATGACCTGCGCCAGCCGCTGCAAACGCTGGCGCTGCTTCACGGGCTGCTGGCGCGCGCCGTCGAAGGCGACAGGGAGCGGAAACTGGTTGCGCGGGTCGGCGAGACCCTGAGCGCGATGACGGGCATGCTCAATGCGCTGCTCGACATCAACCAGATCGAGGCCGGCGCGGTCCGCCCAGAGATGGCGCTGTTCCCTGTCAATGACCTGCTCGTGAAATTGCACGACGAGTTCACCTATCAGGCTCAGGCGAAGTCTCTCGACCTGCGCGTGGTTTCCTGCGGCCTGTCGATTTGCAGCGATCTTCGCCTGCTCGAAACGATGGTGCGCAACCTGCTCTCGAACGCCTTGAAATACACCAAAAGCGGCAAGGTGCTGCTGGGCTGCCGTCGCCGCAAGGGGATTTTGAGCATCGAGGTCTGGGACACCGGGATCGGTATTCCCGACGAGGAAATTCAGGCGATTTTCGAGGAATATCATCAAGTCGGCAATGAGGCGCGCGAGCGCAGCCTCGGCCTCGGCCTCGGCCTCTCCATCGTGCGGCGGATCGGCAATCTGCTGGGCCATCGCGTGCGCGTGCGCTCGCATCACGGCAACGGCTCTGTCTTCTCCATTGAAGTCGCGCGGCCGCAGGTTGCGGCGCCGCCAAAGGGTCCGGAGCCTGGTCCCGATCTCGGCGCCGCAAACGGCGAAAAGGCGGCCCGCAAGGGCGCGATCCTGGTCGTCGAGGACGATCCAGAATTGCGCGAGTTGCTCGCTGTTTCTCTCAAGGAAGAGGGGCATCGCGTGGCGCGCGCCTATGACGGTTCCGAGGCGATGCAATTGGTCGAGCGCGAGGATTTCCGGCCGGACCTCATCCTGGCGGACTTCAACCTGCCAAACCGCATGAACGGGCTCGAAGTGGCCGCCAAGGTTCGGGAAAAGCTTCATCGCGCCGTTCCCGCCATCATTCTGACCGGCGACATTTCGACCAGGACATTGCGCGCAATAGCGGACGCCGACTGCGTGCTGCTCAACAAGCCGGTGAAACGGGACGATGTGACGGTCGCCGTGCAGCGGGCGCTGGCGTCGAAGCACGAGCCTCCTCACGCAAAACGTCAGCACCCTGTCGAAACGGTCGAGGCTCCCGGTCCTCCGGTCATTTATGTCGTCGATGACGACAGCCACATACGCGCGACGATCCGCAGCGTGCTCGAGGACGATGGACGGACCGTCGAGGATTTTGCCGATTGCGAGGCCTTTCTCCAAGCCTACCGGCCGGGACGGGAAGCCTGCCTGCTGATCGACGCCTATCTGCCGGGCATGAGCGGGCTCGAAATGCTCCAGCGGCTGAGCGACGAGGGCCATCTTTTGCCGGCCATCATGATCACCGGCAATGCCGATGTGGCGATGGCGGTTCAGGCGATGAAGGCCGGCGCGTCGGATTTCATCGAAAAGCCGGTTGGCCGCGACGAACTGCTGGCCAGCGTGGAGCGCGCGCTGGAACATTCGCGGGATGCGAGCAAGCTGATCGCCTGGCGGGAGGACGCCGCGACGCATCTGGAGGGCCTCACGCCGCGGCAAAAGCAGATCATGGGGCTGGTTCTCGCCGGTCATCCGAGCAAGAATATCGCGGCCGATCTCGGCATCAGCCAGCGCACCGTCGAAAACCATCGCGCGGCGATCATGAAACGGACCGGCGTGAAATCGCTTCCGGCGCTTGCGCGCCTCGCGGTCGCGGCGGTGAAGTAGTCCGCCGGCGGGTTCAAAAACCGCGATCGAGTCGAATCCGCGCGTTGGCATAAGTAGATTCCGAGCCCCGTTCGCTCATCCCGACGGCGCGACAAAGCGACAGAGTCTGGTCGGCGCGGCCGCCCGCGCGCGCGCTCGCCCGCGTATTGACGGGGGCAGGCGAAGTTGCCGGCGTCGGACGGCCCGGCTTCGGCTGAGCCGAAAGGCCAAGCCGTCAATCCGGATTTTCGTTCGCCCATAGTTAGATTCCGAACCTGCACGCCAGACGGCCCGGCGGCTAAGCTCGAAAGGTGAAAATTTAGAACTGACCCGGAGAGTGAGATGAGAAAGTTGAGCATTTCGGCTCTTATTGTTGCGGCTGCGGCTTTCACGTCGGCTCTTGGTCCGGCGCAGGCGGCGGAACGCGGCGCGAGCGGACCCAAGAGCGATTTCCAACGCATTTGCGCCCCCCATCCCGACAGGGCCGCGCATGAAGCCAAATTCGCGGAATTTCTGACCAAGCGCCTGAATCTGACCGAGGCCCAGAAAGCGGCCTTCAAGGAGTTTCAGGATGCGCGGGGCAAAGCCGTCGAAACGGCGACGACCCGCCTCTGCGCTGCGAAGCCGGACCTGTCCACGTTTGAAGGGCGTCTCGGTTTCCACCAGGCTTTCCTTGAGGATCGGCTGGCGGCGGTGAAATCGGAGAATCCGAAACTGATCGCCTTTTACAAAAGCCTGGACGCCGGACAGAAGGCGAAATTCGACAAATTGCGCGAATTCATGGCGCGAAAGGAACGTCGCTGACGCCGAGGCCAATGCAACGCGTTCCTATCGGACGCATGGAGGATAAAATGACTCGCATTCGCATAGCCGCGATCGCGGCGGCGACAATCCTTTCGACCGCGGCAGCCTCGGCAGGGCCCATGAACCTGTCCCGGCCGCAAATGTCGAGCCCGGATAGCCAGATCGAGCTGGTTGCCGTCCATCATACCTATCACCACCATTACATTCATCACCATCATTACGTCCACCACCATTACGTCCATCGCCGTTACTATGGGTCCGGCAATGATGGGGCGGTCCCCGCGGCGATCATCGGCGGAATTCTCGGGGGCGTGCTGAACAACGGTTGCTACTTCAATGATTGTGGCTATGGCTACGGTTATGGCGACGGCTATTATGGAGGCGGCTACGGTGGCGGCGGCGTTTACCGAGGCGGCTTCCGCGGCGGCGGCTTCCACGGCGGTGGCTTCCATGGAGGTGGCTTCCATGGAGGTGGCGGTCACGGAGGTGGCTTCCATGGCGGCGGTCACGGAGGTGGCGG
>JAJYCZ010000033.1 GCA_021777915.1 Pseudomonadota bacterium
CATGGCTGGCGCGGGATAGGCGCCGGTGCGGAAATAGACGTCGAGAAAATTCACGCCGACGGCGTGCTGGCGGATCTGGACCTCGCCCGGACCGGGCGGCGGCAGGTCGCCAAGATCCTCGTAACGCAGAACCTCCGGCCCGCCGGTTTCGTGCACGCGGATCGCCTTGACCATGGCTCGACTCCTCTTTGGCTAGAGTCTAGGCCCGCGACGTTGCGGCGGCAATCCGTGGAGAGGGCGGGAACGCAAGGGGCGGCTTGCGGGAGTCGCGCCGCGCTCCCGAAACCTGAGCCATTCATGGCTTGACATATGTTCATGTGATGTTCGCGCCTTTCTAGGCGAGTTGAATGTGAGGAATTTCATGACGGGCGCGCTGTTTCTCGGTGGACATTTCCATCACCTTTCTTCATCGGGCGATGGCTTGGGAGCCAGTTGCGACGAAAACGGTCCCGCGCTCGGCCCCGTCCGGCTGCTGGTCAAGAGCTCGAAAGGTTTCGCGCCGCGTCCCGTCGAGGAACTGAACGAAATTTTCGGCTTTGCCTTCGGGTGGCCGTTCGATTGCGCCGATCTCGTCGAACGATTGGAAGCCGTCACGCGTGCGCTCAATGAGGGTCGCCTGGCCCGAGCTATTTTTCCACACAATATTTGCATTTGCCCTCGCTGACGCAAGAAAAGGTGAACCGCCGTCTCGGATGAGAACGCAAGTGGAATATTTCAAACTCATGGACTCAAGGCCGACGGCCGCCACGCGGCCTAATTGTTTGAAATCACAGTTCCTGAACGGTCGGCCGGAACAGGATCTCGTTGATGTCGACATCCTCCGGTTGGCTCATCGCGAACACCACCATTCGAGCGAACGAGTCGGTGGAAATGGCGTTGGCCGCATAGAAGTCGCGGATGCCCTTGGCCACATCCGGCTCGGTGACGCTGTCGGCGAGTTCGGAGTCGACGGCGCCGGGCGAGATAACGGTCGTCCTAATGTTGTACGGCTTCACCTCTTGCCGCAGGCCTTCCGATAGCATGCGCACGGCGACCTTGGTGGCCGCGTAGACTGCGCTGCCGGGGCGCACCTTGTGGCCAGCGACGGAGGACACGTTGATGATGTGCCCGCTCTTCTGCGCCTTCATATGCGGCAACGCCGCGGCTATGCCGTAGAGCACGCCCTTGAGATTGACGTCGATCATGCGGTCCCAATCCTCGACCTTGCCGCGTTCGAGCAACGAGTGCGGCATCAGGCCGGCATTGTTCAGGATGACGTCGATGCGTCCGTGCTTGCCAACCGCGTGGTCGACAAGCGCCTTCACCTGCCCGCTATTGGTCACGTCCGTCTTCATGGCGGCGTCGGCCCCGAGGTTCAATTCGGTGGCGAGCGCCAGAAGCCGGTCGAGCCGCCGTGCGCCGAGGACGAGCTTCGCGCCTTCAGCCGAAAGACGTCGAGCCGTGGCCTCGCCCAACCCGCTGCTCGCGCCGGTGATGACAACGACTTTGCCCTGGATGTTGTCGGACATGGTGTGCTCCAAATCTGTGTTGAATCTCGTCGGCGCTTCCTCCGACCATCAAAGCCCGGTCATCTTCTCCAGAGCTTCGGTATAGCGTTCGCCCTGCACCTTGATCTTCGACGCGGCGGTCTCGATGTCGCGCAGGTCATCCAACGTCAGGTCGACGACCATCGCGCCGATGTTTTCATCGAGGCGATGCAGCTTCGTCGTGCCGGGGATCGGGACGATCCAAGGCTTTTGCGCCAAAAGCCACGCCAGCGCGATCTGGGCCGGCGACGCCTTCTTTCTCGCGGCGATTTCCCGGAGGAGGTCAACCAGAGCCTGGTTGGCCTTGAGCGCCTCCGGCTGGAAACGCGGAATGGTTCTGCGGAAGTCGTCGCTCCCGAACTGCGTCTTGTCCGTCATCGCTCCGGTCAGGAAACCCTTGCCGAGGGGGCTATATGGGACAAGACCGATCCCAAGCTCCTCCAGAACCGCCAGCGTTCCCTCCTCGGGCCGCCGCCACCACAGCGAATATTCGCTCTGGAGCGCCGTGACCGTCTGGACGGCGTGAGCGCGTCGGATGGTCTGCACGCCGGCTTCCGACAGGCCGAAATGCTTGACCTTGCCCTGCTGGATGAGGTCCTTGACCGCGCCGGCGACGTCCTCGATCGGCACGTCGGGATCGACGCGGTGCTGGTAGAACAGGTCGATGGCGTCGACCCTGAGCCGCTTCAACGACGCCTCTGCGACCCGCTTGATGTGGTCGGGCCTGCTGTTCAGGCCCCGCCATTTGGCGCCGCCGGCCGGATCGAGGTCGAAGCCGAACTTCGTCGCGATTACGACCTTGCCCCGGAAGGGTTCGAGCGCCTCGCCGACGAGGTCTTCGTTCGTGTGGGGGCCGTAGACTTCGGCAGTGTCGAAGAAGGTGACGCCCTTCTCGACGGCTGCGCGCATGAGGGCGATCATCTCCTGTCGGTCCTTTGGCTGCCCATAGGAAAAGCTCATGCCCATGCAGCCGAGACCGATCTCCGAGACCTCAAGGCCGCTGTTTCCGAGTTTGCGCTTCTGCATCGATCCTGTTCCTTGAAAGTAGCGATGCCCCGCCTGCGTAACGCGGGGCGGCTCGTTTTCCAGTCGTGACGAAAAGATAGTCCGTTTCACTCCTTGCGATTAGCCGCTATAATCAGCATAACCTTATGAGCATAATTCATGAATTCGACGCCGAACGCTAACGACCTGATCGCCTTCCTCACGGTGGCGCGCGAGCGAAGTTTTACGCGAGCGGCGGCGAAGCTCGGGGTGTCGCAATCCGCCCTGAGCCATACGATCCGCGGCCTTGAGGAAAGGCTCGGGCTGCGGCTCCTCACCCGCACCACCCGCAGCGTCGCCCCGACCGAGGTTGGCGAGCGACTGCTTTCGACCGTCGGGCCGCGCTTCGACGAGATCGACGCGGAACTGGCGGCGCTGACGGAAATGCGCGACAAGCCCGCCGGCTCCATCCGCATCACCGCCGGCGAACATTCGGCCACGACGATCCTCTGGCCGGCTCTGGAGCGGCTGCTGCCGGACTATCCCGACATCAACGTCGAGGTCGTCGTCGACAACGGCCTGACCGACATCGTCACGGAGCGCTACGACGCGGGAATCAGGCTGGGAGAGCAGGTCGCGAAAGACATGGTGGCCGTGCGCGTCGGCCCGGACATGCGCATGGTGGTCGTCGGCGCCCCGGCCTATTTCGAAAAGCGAAAGAAGCCGAAGACGCCGCAGGACCTGACCGACCACGTCTGCATCAATCTGCGCCTGCCGACGCTCGGCGGCCTCTATGCGTGGGAGTTCGAAAAGGGCGGGCGCGAGATGAAGGTGAGGGTCGACGGCCAACTGACGTTGAACAGTCTCAATCTGAGGGTGAAAGCGGCTCTGGCCGGGCGCGGATTCGCCTATGTGCCGGAGGATCAGGTCGAGGGGCACGTTCGGGAAGGCCGGCTGGTCCGCGTTCTCGATGATTGGTGCCCGCCCTTTACAGGCTACCACCTTTATTATCCGAGCCGCCGTCAGCAGACGCCGGCCTTCGCCCTGCTGGTCGACGCGCTGCGCTATCGAAAGCCTTAGCCCGATTTGCCTCCGAAGCCTCTGCGGGCATAATCCACCTGTGAAACGGCATGGGGTCTGGACGCCGATCGGCGTCATAAAACGTTGATCTATTTGGACCCAGAGGAGTCACGCTGCCGCGCCGATTAACGGTCCAAATCGCTCAAACAGTCAGCCCGCCGGCGTTAATAGAACCGTCCAGGTCTCGTGCCCTCAAGCGGCGAGAAAATCCTCGCCGGCTTTCAGGCAGGCCCAAAGCCAAAACTGTAAATCGTGATGATCTCGAAATGTCGGTTCCATCGGCGAATTTGCTCCAAACCGGATTGAGCTAAAAGAACCTTCGCCGCCAGTTGGTCCCTCGCGCCTTGAGCGGATGCCTTTCCCTCATTTTTCCGGCGCGTTCACCCGCAGGTGCAGTTCGCGCAACTGCTTGGGCGTGGCCGGCGCGGGGGCGCCCATCAGAATGTCCTCGGCGCGCTGGTTCATCGGGAACAAAGCGACCTCGCGAAGATTCTGTTCGCCGGCCAGCAGCATGATGATGCGGTCGACGCCCGCCGCCATGCCGCCGTGGGGCGGCGCGCCATAATGGAAGGCGCGGTACATGCCGCCGAAACGCTCGACCACCGTCTCTTCGCCATAGCCGGCGATCTCGAAAGCCTTGACCATGGCTTCCGGCTTGTGGTTGCGGATGCCGCCCGAGGCGATCTCGAAGCCGTTGCAGCTGATGTCGTACTGGAACGCTTTTATGGTCAGCGGATCCAAGGTTTGCAGCGCCTCCAGCCCGCCCTGCGGCATGGAGAAGGGGTTGTGGCCGAAATCGATTTTTTTGTCGTCCTCGTTATATTCGAACATCGGGAAATCGACGACCCAGGCCAGTTCGAAACGGTCCCTGTCCACGAGGTTCAAGTCTTCGCCGACCTTGGTTCGGGCCATTCCGGCGAATCTGGCGAATTTGTCCGGGTCACCGGCCACGAAGAAGGCCGCGTCGCCGGCCTTCAGGCCCAATTGGGCGCGGATCGCCTCCACCCGCTCCGGGCCGATATTATTGGCGAGCGGACCGCGTCCGCCGATTCCGCTGGCGTTCTTGTCGGCCTGAAGGCTGGTCTCGTCCTTGGCGCGGTCGAAGAACAGTATATAGCCAAGACCCGGCTGTCCCTCGCCCTGCGCCCAGGAATTCATGCGGTCGGCGAAAGTGCGCTGGCCGCCGCCCGACGCCGGAATGGCCCACACCTGGTTCTTTTCGGATTCCAGCAGGCGCGCGAAAATCTTGAAGCCCGAACCGCGAAAGTGCTCGGAAACATCCTGCATCACGATGGGATTGCGCAGATCCGGCTTGTCGGAGCCGTATTTCCGCATGGCTTCGGCATAGGGGATTCGCCGCCAGGGCGAAGGCGTCACCGGCTTGCCGCCGCCGAACTGCTCGAAAATGCTCCGGATCACCGGCTCCATCGTCGCAAAAATGTCGTCCTGGGTGACAAAGCTCATTTCAACGTCGAGCTGGTAGAATTCGCCCGGCAGGCGGTCGGCGCGCGGGTCCTCGTCGCGGAAACAGGGCGCGATCTGGAAATAGCGGTCGAAGCCGGCCATCATCAGCAGCTGCTTGTATTGCTGCGGCGCCTGGGGCAGGGCGTAGAACTTGCCGGGATGGATGCGCGAGGGCACCAGAAAGTCGCGCGCGCCCTCGGGCGAGGAGGCGGTGAGGATCGGCGTCTGGAATTCGTTGAAGCCCGCCGCCTTCATTTGTAAGCGCATGGCGTCGATCACCTTGCCACGCAAAAGAATGTTGTTGTGGATGCGCTCGCGGCGCAGGTCCAGAAAACGATATTTGAGGCGGGTTTCCTCGGGATAGTCCTGCTCGCCGAAAACCGGCATCGGCAGTTCCGCCGCCTGGCCCAGCACTTCCGCCTCGCGGACATAAAGTTCGACGCGCCCCGTGGCCATGTCCTCGTTGTCGGTGCCTTCGGGGCGATGGCGCACCTCGCCGTCGAGCCGCACCACCCATTCCGAGCGGAAGGTTTCGGCCAGCTTGAAGGCCGCCGAATCCGGATCGACCACGCATTGGGTCAGGCCGTAATGGTCGCGCAGGTCGATGAACAGCACGCCGCCATGGTCGCGGATGCGGTGGCACCAGCCGGAGAGGCGGACCGTCTGGCCGATGTGGTCGGTGCGGAGTTCTCCGCAGGTGTGGGAGCGAAAGGCGTGCATGATCTTCCAGACTGAAAAGCTTTGGCCGCTGCCTAGCGGAAATTTGCTCCGCCGTGAAGGGGGCGCGGCGCTGGCGCGCGTCCGACCCGTCCCGCCTGACCGGCAAATAATCCCATCGCGTTACTAGCCGCCGCGAAAACCTTGGCTTATGAAGCTTTCATGAGCCTCGTCACCGATTCCGGCGAGCTGGCCGCTTATTGCCAGTCCTTCGCCAAATATCCTTATGTCACGGTCGACACCGAATTCCTGCGCGAGACCACCTTCTGGCCCAAGGTCTGCGTGATCCAGCTCGCCTGCGACGATCACGCCATCGCGGTCGACGCGCTGGCTGAGGGCCTGGATCTTTCGCCCTTCTTCGAGCTGATGGCCAACGAGAACGTCGTCAAGGTCTTTCACGCCGCGCGCCAGGACATCGAGATCGTCTGGCATCTCGCCAAGATCATTCCCGCGCCTTTGTTCGACACCCAGGTCGCGGCCATGGTCTGCGGCTATGGCGACCAGATCGCCTATGGCGAGCTGGCGCAGAGCATCTGCAAGGTCACGCTCGACAAGTCCTCGCGCTTCACCGACTGGTCGCGCCGTCCGCTCACCGACGCCCAGATCGACTACGCCATCGCCGACGTCACCCATTTGCGCGACATCTACCAGGCGCTTCGGCAAAGGCTGGAGCGCAGCGGCCGCCTGCATTGGCTGACCGACGAGATGGCCAGCCTTTGCAGCGCCGAGACCTATGCGCAAACCCCCGAGCGCGCCTGGGAGCGCCACGCCCATCGCGCCCGAAAGCCGCGCGATCTCGCGGTGCTGATGGAGCTGACCGCCTGGCGCGAGCATGAGGCGCAGAGCCGCGACGTGCCGCGCTCGCGGGTGCTGAAGGACGACATCATGTTCGAGGTCGCCTCCGCCGCGCCCCGCACCGTCGAGGCGCTCGGCGGCCTGCGCGCTTTTCCGCGCGGGATGGAAAGATCGCGCGCGGGCGCCGAAATTCTCGCGGCGATCGAGCGCGGCCTGGCGCGTGATCCGAAAAGCCTGCCCAAGATCGAGCGCGACCGGCGCAGCGGCGGCGGCGCCACGGTCGAGCTCTTAAAGGTGCTGCTGCGGCAGGTCGCCGAGAAACAGGGCGTGGCGGCCAAGATGATCGCCACCATCGACGAACTGGAGCTGCTCGCCGCCGACGATCACGCCGACGTGCCGGCGATGCAAGGCTGGCGGCGCGAATTGTTCGGCGCCAAGGCCCTCCGGCTCAAGCACGGGCGGCTGGCCCTGACGGTGGAGAACAACCGCGTGGTGACGCTCGAATGGCACGAGGCCCAGGACGAGGAACAGCCGGCGGCTGGCGAATCCACCCCCGCCTAGCGGTTGAGATCTGACGCCTGGTTCCCGAACGCGTGTCATTCCGATTGGCCGAGGTCGACCGATTCCGTTCTCTATTGGGTCATGGGTCGGCGGCTCGGTTTCGAACGATTTCGACCCGATCGCGACCTTCACCGTCCGTGCTGGCCGCCGCTTCGCCAGCGCAAAACGGACATTCCTTACGCGGCGTATTCGTTGTTCCCATGCTTGGGCTCAGATAATCCTCCGCGCATGCGGCTGTCCGACAGGCGAACGAAAGATACGATCCGCAATCGGAATTTTCGTCGCCACGGAACCAACGCCCGACGCCTGGGTTAACATTTCGGCGGCGCTCCCGAAATAGAAGCGCGCGCGAGGCGCGGAATTCGCCATTCTGTTGGCAAGGGCGTTGAGGGCAGCCTCCGGAAAGCGATTCCGACGATCGTCCGAACGGAAAGGGGTGCGTCATGCTCCGCAATTCCCGGAATCAATCTCCCATAGGCGGTGGCGTTGGGGGGCGCGATTTGATCGCTGGCGTCGCGCGTTCATGGTCACTTGGAAAAATTCGAGGCGTGGGCCGTGACTTCAACGGCGGTCGCGGGGAGGCCGCCATGAACAGGAAGCAGTTCATCGCAAGCCTTTTCGCCGCCGGAATTTTTGTCACACTATGTCCGTTCGCGCAGGGCGTCGCCATGGCTCAGACGGACAAAGTCGCCGCCGCCATGGCGAGTCTGAAAGCAAAGACGGCAAGTTTGGGCGCGCCCAGGATTGACGGGAAGGACGTGGTTGCCGGCAAGGAAGTTCCAGCCCTGTATTTCGGCGCGACCAAGATGAACAATTTCTTCGATGTCGTCGATGAGGTCGTCAAGGAAAACGGCGGGACGGCGACGCTTTTTGTCAGGCTAGGCGATGATTATGTGCGGATCGCGACGAACGTGAAAAAGGACGACGGCTCGCGGGCGATCGGAACCGTCCTGGACGCCAAGGGTCCTGCCATCGCAATGATCAAGACCGGCAAGCCGTATTATGGAGACGCCGCCATCCTGGGCAAGCAATACGTGACGGGTTACGAGCCTATCAAGGACGCGGCGAATAATGTCATCGGCATTTACTATGTCGGCTACCTGAAACAATGAGGCCGGGCGCCTGCGCCGGGACGCCGACCGCGTTCGGTGACCGAACATCGCGCGGGCGGGCCGTGTTTTTGTTCATGCCTTGGGCGCAAGGTGAATGTCGTCGACCCAGAAAACCTCTTCAGGCGTCTCCACGACCTCGATGTCGAGATTGACGACCACCGGCTCCTGACCGCTCCGCACGACGACGCAGGATAACGGCTGATCGTCGGCCGCGTTGATTTCCTGATGCGGAACATAAGGCGGCACATAGATGAAGTCGCCCGGTCCCGCTTCGGCGACAAATTCAAGCCGTTCCCCCCATCGCATCCGGGCGCGTCCGCTCACGACATAAATGACGCTTTCGAGCGGGCCGTGATGGTGCGCGCCCGTTTTCGCCTTGGGATGGATCACCACCGTCCCGGCCCAGAGTTTTTCCGCGCCGGTCCGAGCGTAATTGATCGCAGCCGCGCGATTCATGCCCGGCGTTTGCGGCGTGTTCGGATCAAGTTCGGTCCCCCGCACGACGCGCACGCCATCAAGGCGCCATTTCGATTCAGACGGTCCCTCCATCGGTCGGCTCCTCCTCGGCAGGTTCGCTCTTTTCACCGGAAGGCAAGCAGTACGTCTTTGGCGCGCCAATGACGTCCTGCTGAGAGTCTCCTGCTGACAGTCTTGGTTTCGGCAGGACGTGACGCCAGGAACCAGCGATCGTTTTTCGCAAGTCCTGTCTAGCCGCCGAACACCAGTTGCGTGCCGGTGAAAGCGCGCAAGACCTTGCCCGGCGTTTCCGCCCGCGCCATGTCGTAGAACATTTCGCCGGTGCAATGCAGCGGGACGACGTAATCGACGCCGATCTCCTTCAGCGCGGCGATCGTCTGGCGGACGTAATCCTCGTTATAGGGCGCGAGATGGTAGCCGCCGATCACGGCGTGAACTTTTGTCACCCCCGAAACCGCCTGCGCCTGTTTGACCGCATTGACCACGCCGCGATGGCTGCACGAGGTCAGCACCACCAGGCCGCGTCCCTTGACGTGATAGGCGGAGGCGATTTCATGGCGGAACTGGTCGGGCGTCGTCGTCAGCGTCCTTTCGTCCTCCGGCAGATTATCGGCACGGCAGCCGAAACCATTGGCGATTCCGATCTTCATCACGCTCGGCGAGAGGACTTTTTCGAAACTCTTCTGGCCGATCAGGCCGGTGGTGAAGCCATGATCGGCGATGATCGACGGCGCATCGGCATAAGTCACCTTGACCTTCGCCGCGCTCAGCGCGCCGCGGTCGATTGCGCCGAAATCGCCCTTGACCGGTGGACCTGTCCAGGCGCGCGAGCAAAAGGCCTCCTCGCCGCCGACATAAAGCGGCAGGCCGGATTTCAACGCGGCGCCGTGTTTTTGCAGGAAGCCGGCCATGCCGCCAAAATGGTCGTAATGGCCGTGGCTGAGCGCCATGGCGTCGAGTTCGGCCGGATCGACGCCGAGCAAAGCCATATTGTTGATCAGCGCTTGCGGCGTAAAGCCGAAGTCCTGCAATACAAGGCGCTTTTCCGCGCCGCGCGTCGATTGCGCCAGCATGGCGAGGCCGAACTCGCTGACCAGGGTCGGTCCCGGCGGCCTGTCCGGCTGAATGCCCCAGCCGAACTGGTCGATTTCGACCGGCCCAACGACCTTGTGGCCCGGCCCCACGGCGAATTGATAGGAGTCGACGAGGATGCGGACGGCGAGCCTGTCCACTTCCGGCGGCGCGCCCGCCAACGCCTGGGCGCGCGCTGGCCTCGCGCCGGGGCCCAGGATCGACAACAAGGCCGCCAAGCCGCCGCCGGCCAGGAGGCCGCGACGATTGATGCCGCAACAAACGGTGGAAATTCCAGGAGCATTGCGAAGCATGGCTTCTCTCCCTTCATCTCGCTCTTGTGCTTGACGCCACAACGTGGCCGCCCGCCCGGGCGTTCCATCATGTTAGATTATCTTGCGGCGTAGACGTCGCGCGGCGCGGGTCGTTGGGACGCAACGGCCAGCGTTGCAGATCGCCAAGCCGCGGAATAAAGGGTCATCCGGCCGATGCAGGTTTAAATGGATCGCCGCCGGCGCAGGATGGCGATCCTCGCCGATCAGGCCTTCCCGCGTCAGGAAGCAAGCGTTGGATTTTCACCGCTGGCGCGGCTTGCGCAAAAGATCGGTGAGGGCGCCCAGGGCCTCGCGCTCGCCGCGTCCGCTGGCGCGGGCGATCTGCGCCAGAGACCTTTGGGGGCCAGACACGGTAAAGCCCAGGTCGCGCAGGCGGGACGCCAGGCGCTCGGGATCGGCGCGGTAAATCGGCGCGAGATCGGCGAGCGGCGTCAGCGTGACCGCGCGGATCAGGACATTGGTGGAGTCGTGTGGCGCCGCCGGACGCTCCCGGTGCAAAAGGCGACCTCCGGCGAGCGCAAGCGCGATCAGGGCGAAAAAAGCCGCGATCCGCGCCGCATCGACGCGGAATCGTCCACGAAAGCGCCAGGCCAGCGCCAGCGAGGCCGGAACCATGACATAGCCGAGCTGGCGGTGGATGGACCAGACGTGAAAGTCATAGAAACGCGCCAGCATCGCCGCGCCGGTCAGCGCCACGATGGCGTAAAGGGCCGCCGTGGCGGCGACGAAATTGCGTGAAATCCAATCGGTCATGACCGCCCATGTAGCACATCCGGCGCAGGCGGGAGTCCTCGAGGCTCCGGTTGTCGCTTGACCTTGCGCCAGCCGCGGGTGGGCTTCTCCTCCCTTGGGCTTCTCCTCCCTTGGTCGCCTGTTCGCGCCGGGCCAAGTCTGCTTTATCGGGCGGCGCTGGCGTGGCGCGGGCGAGCGACCCTCCCGGCGCACATATCATCGCTTCAATATATCTTATTTCCAGCTCATATATCTTTACGATTGGTTCGTTCGGACTAATTTATGAATCAACCGCCGTCTGATTCGGAGACACCGCCGATGGTTTTACATGCCGTGAAGGAAATCGAAATCTCCGACCAGTTGGAGAGCATGGCGCACAAGGCGCGGGAGGCGAGCGAATTCCTGAAGGCGCTCGCCCATGAGTCGCGGCTCGTCATTCTTTGCATTCTATCGGAAGGCGAAAAAACCGTCGGCGAACTGGAGGCCCTGCTGGACCAGCGGCAATCGACCGTATCGCAGCAGCTTGCCCGGTTGCGTCTCGATGGCTTGGTGACGACCCGCCGCGACGGAAAGAATGTCTATTATCGGCTGGCGAGTGGCGGCACCCGCGCCATCCTCGACGCAATTCACAGCGTTTTCTGTGGCAGGCGCGGCGCCCGCTGAGGCAAAAGGCGCGTGGCGTTCAATCCCGCGCCACTTTCACGTCCAGAACGTCCATCAGCTCGCGCCATTCGCGCGGCGAAAGGCCGCTGGTCTCCATGCTCACCTGCTCTCCCGCCAGAAGTTTCTTCACCACCATCAACGCCGTGCGTGAAAAATTGACCGCGCCATGCCGATATTCGACGAAGGCCTCAAAGGTCAGCGGCGTCCAGCGGCGCAGCACATCGAGCATTTTCTCGGCATAGACCCGGATTTCGTACTGGGCGTGGGAATCGGCGCGCAGCCGCAGGAAATGCATGAAATTGTGGAGATTGGTCTTCCAATACCATTGCGTATAGGTGTTCAGGGTCAGGTTCATCCGCGCCAGTTCGCGCGCCAGCCCCGAGCGATTCGGGTCGGCGACGGTCGAATCCGGATTTTGCGAATCCGGATTTTCATTCAGCATCCAGGCGTAATCGGCATGGGCTTTTTCGGCGTCGCCGCGCAACATGTCCAGGACGCGCGCCGCCTCGTCGCCGGTGAGGATTTCGCCGCGCCCCTGGCGGTTGACCGTGGATTGCGCCGCCAGATGCGCCTCGTCGGGAATGTAGAATTCCTTGTCGAGAATCGAATAGCGCGCCGAATATTCGTTGATGCTGGCGGTCCGGTGCCTGATCCATTGCCGCGCGACGAAAATCGGCAGTTTGACGTGGAATTTGATCTCGGCCATTTCGAAGGGCGTGGTGTGCCAGTGCCGCATCAGATACATGATGAGGCCGCGATCCTCGGTCACCTTCCTGGTGCCGCGCCCGTAGGACACGCGCGCCGCCTGCACCACCGCCGCGTCGTCGCCCATGTAATCGATGACGCGGAGAAAGCCGTGGTCGAGAACCGGAATCGGTTCGAACAATATTTCCTCAAGCGCCGGGACGGTCGGGCGCAGAGTGGCGGTTCCATTCGCTCTCGTCGCGCGGATTTCATCGAGCTGCTGGTCGGAAATTGCCATCGAATCCTCGCCTCGTCGCGCGTCCGCGCCGTTTTGCGGTCCTTACAGCTTTTCTTCGAACAGCGCGAGGCGATTGTCAAAGTTCTCCACCCATGACACGAAAGCTCGCGGGAACAGCGGAGGCGCGGATGAAAAAGCACGGCGGACGGCGGCAGGAAAAAACGCCAGGCCCCTCCCGAAAGGACTTCGGCGCGCAAAAGGCGCGGCCCGCCCGTCCTGCGCGCGCGGGAGACCAAAATCCCGGGGCGCGCGGTTTCCGGCGGTCCTCGCCCGAACTCGCCGTGATTTACGGCTTCCATGCCGTGCGCGAAGCCCTGCGCAATCCGCGCCGCCAATGCCTCGACCTGTTCGCCACCCCGGCGGCGGCCGAAAAGCTCGGCCCCGACATTTCTACGCGGGGCGTTGCGCTTCATACGGTCGATGCCGAAATCCTGGCCGCCCGGCTCGGCCCCGAGGCCGTGCATCAGGGCGTTCTGCTTGAGGCGCGCCCGCTGCCGCCGCTCGACGTGAGCGAGATCGAGCGGAAATCCGGCCTCGTCCTCGCGCTCGACCAGATCACCGATCCCCATAATGTCGGCGCGATCCTGCGCACGGCGGCCGCCTTCGCCGTGGACGCCGTGATCGTCACCGAGCGCCACGCCCCGGAATTTTCCGGCGTGCTGGCGAAAACCGCCTCCGGCGGGCTGGAGCATGTTCCGCTGGTCGAGGTGGTCAATCTCGCCCGCGCCCTCGAACAGCTCGGCGACGCCGGCTATCAGCGCGTCGGCCTCGATTCCGAAGGCCCGGCGAGTCTTGAGAAAACCGTGCTGAGCGCGCCGGTGGCGCTGGTGCTGGGGGCGGAGGGCAAGGGCCTGCGCCGGCTCACCCGCGAGAAATGCGACACGCTGGCCCGGCTCGACATGCCCGGCGCGATCAAAAGTCTGAACGTCTCCAACGCCTGCGCCGTCGCCCTCGCCGTGACCCACGCGCGCCTCGCGCCATGATCGCCCCGGCGACACACCCGCCCCTTGCGCCCGCCGCCCCGGACTGCTAGCAAATTCTTGGAGCCAAGCGCCCAGGCCGGTTTAGCTCAGCTGGTAGAGCAACTGATTTGTAATCAGTAGGTCGCGGGTTCGATCCCTGCAACCGGCACCAATTAAATCAATCAGTTATGCTGTGTTCTTGATCTAGAACGCAAGGAAATGGTTCGCGGAGCGAGGCGGCGGAACACGCCTTGAGCTTGTGGCGATCGTTTCGCTCCCGCGCCCGCCGAGTTGCGAAAATGAAAAACGCCCGCCAGTACATCCGTGGCGGGCGTCCTTTGCCGGTCGCGCCATAGGGGGAGTTGACGCGCGCCGCCATCCTGCGTGTCGAAGCTTGGCCGAGCCTTGCGGGCATGCTCCGATGCCGGCGCCGCGCTTCTTCCGCAATCCGACTTGCGTGGGAAAGCGCGCGCGGGTTATGCCTGAACCAATGGCGGCGGGCGCGAAGACGGCTCGCCGTCGCGTTGTCAGGAGCGCGCCCGTCTTGCGCATTTCATCCGCCGAAAATCTCGGGAGCCAGCCCGCGCGGGGCGCGGATTTCTCCGCCTGGCTGGCGGGGGCGGTCGATCCCTGGATGGACAGAATCGCGGGGATTGCGCCAGGCCGCCTGATCAGCCTGAGTCTCGCTTTGCCGCGCGGCCTTCTCGACCTCGACGGAGGGGGGCGCGGCGACAGGCTCTGGTTGTCGCCGCGACAGGGCGTCGCCTTTCTCGGCGGCGGCGAGGTCGCGGGCCATGGCGCCATGGACGCGGCGCAATGGCGGCGCGAACGCGGCCCCTGGGCGCTGCTTTCGGACGGCGCGGCGGCGCCGCTGGCCTTTTTCACCGCGCCGCCGGCGCCGCAAGGCGGCTCGATCCGGCTCTCGCTGCCCGAAATTCTGTTGCGCCGGGACGGAGGCCGCCAGGCGATCGTGCTCAGCGCGGTCGGCGGCGAGGCGCCGGTCGAGGCCGTCGCGCGCCGCTGGATGATGCGCTTCGCCGCCATGGCCGCCCCGGCCGCCGCCGAATCCGGGGCAGGGGTCGTGAAAGCCGTCCATCTTCCCGAACGCGACGAATGGGGCCGGCGGGTGCGCGCGGCGACCGCGGCCATTGCCGCGGGGCGCTTGGCCAAGGTGGTGCTGGCGCGCAAGCTTGCCGTCACCCTGCGCCGGGCGCCGGGCCTCGACGCCCTGGCCCGGAAACTCGCCCAGGACTGTCCCGGTTGTCATATCGTGAAACTGCCGCACGAGCGCGGCCAGGCGATTGCCGCCACGCCCGAGATTCTCGCCGCCCGGCGCGGCCCGCGCCTCGTCAGTCACGCCTTGGCGGGAACGGCGCCCCGCGGCGGCGGGCCCGAAGCCGACCGGCGGGCGGCGCAGGCGCTGCTTGCCTCGCCCAAGGAGCGCCGCGAACACCGGCTGGTGGTCGAGGCCATCGCCGGCGCCATGGACGAAATCTGCGACGACGTCGGATTCGGCGCCGCGCCAGACCTCATGCGGCTGAACCGGCTCCAGCATTTATGGACGCCGGTCCATGGGCGGCTGCGGGAGGGCTATGACCTGCTCGACGCGGTCGAGCGCCTGCATCCGACGCCGGCCGTGCTGGGCTTTCCCAAATCGGCGGCGGCCGACTGGCTGCGGGCGGCCGAGCCGCCGCGCGACGGCCTCTACACCGGACTCGCCGGCTGGATCGACGCCGACGGCGACGGCGAGGCGGCGGTCATGCTGCGTTGCGCTTATTTCGACGGCCGCGAGGCGCAGCTGTGGGCCGGCGCGGGCATCATGGCGGAATCCGAAGTCGACGCCGAATGGGCGGAAACCGAGCTGAAAATGTCGACCATGCTCGATCTCCTCCAGGGAAGCGCGTCTTGAGCGGAGAGGCGGAGCGCGGCTTCCGCTGGGCCCATGCCCTGCTCGACGGCCTTGCCGCCGCCGGCCTGCGGCGCGTCGTCGCTTCCCCCGGTTCGCGCTCGACGCCCCTGACCCTCGCCGCCCTGCGTCACCCCGATCTCGCTGTTCAGATGATCGTCGACGAACGCTCGGCGGGTTTTTTCGCCCTGGGACTGGCCAAGGCCGAGGGCAGGCCGGCGGCGTTGATCGCCACCTCCGGCTCGGCCATCGCCAATTGGGGGCCGGCGGTCGTCGAGGCGGATATGGGCCGCGTCCCGCTGATCCTCCTGTCGGCCGACCGTCCGCCGGAACTGCACGATTGCGGCGCCAATCAGACGATGGACCAGATCAAGCTGTTCGGCGATCATGTCCGCGCCTTCCACCAGATGCCGCCGCCGGAGGCGGACCTGTCGTGGCTGGCGAATTTCGCCGCCCGGGTGATGGCGGAAAGCCAGGCGGCGCCGGCGGGCCCTGTCCATGTCAATCTCCCTCTGCGCGAGCCGCTGACGCCGCTCGGCGAGGCGCCGAAGCCGCCCGCCGCCAAAGTCCCCGTTATTTCACGCGGCGTCCGGCGGGCCGAGGAGGCGACGATCGAGGCGTTGGGCGCGCTGCTGGCCGGCAAGGGCGCGCTCGTCTGCGGTCCCGACGATCTTGGCCCCGCGTTCTGGCGCGCCGCCTTGCAACTGGCCGAACGGCTGGGCGCGCCGATCTTCGCCGACCTCGCTTCGGGTTTGCGGTTTGGCGCGGGCGGACCGGAAAACATACTCGCCTTTCCCGATCAGGTCGCGCGCGCGGCGCCGGCCTTCGACTGGGTCCTGCGCTTCGGCGGCGCGCCGGTGTCGCGCGCGACCGGCGACTGGCTTTTCCGGGCGCGGAGCGCTGTCCAGATCGTCGTGTCGGATCATGGCCGCTTCGCCGACCCGTGGCGCAACGCCACCCATCTGATCGACGCCGGCCCGGCCGATCTCTGCCGGCGCCTGGCGGGCGCGGCGGCGCCGGACGGCTGGCTTGAGCGTTTCGGCGCGCTCGACCGGGCGGCGGAGTCCGCCGCCGAAACGGCCTGTTCCGGCGAAAAGCCCTTCGAGGGCGCGGTCCTGCGCCGCCTGCTGCGCCGCCTGCCGGAGGAAACGCCGCTTTTCCTCGCCAATTCGCTCGCCATTCGCGCGGCGGAATGGTTTGCCGGCCGGACGGCGGCGGCGCCGCGTTGTTTCGCCGCCCGGGGCTTGAGCGGCATCGACGGCAATCTCTCCACCGCCTTCGGCCTCGCCGCCGCCCTCGGCCCCGGCGTCGCCGCCGTCGGCGATCTCGCCTTTCTGCACGATCTCAACGCTCTTGCGCTGGCGCGACAGAAGATTCCGCTCGTCATCTTGCTGTTCGACAACAATGGCGGCGGCATTTTCGGCCATCTTCCCCAGGCGGCGCTGCCCGAGTTCGAACACGGCTGGCTGACGCCGCCGGGCTGCGATCCCGCGCAAGCGGCGGCCGCCTTCGGTCTGCCCAGCCGGCGCGTCGAAAACGTCGAGGAAGCGGTCGCGGCGGCGCTCGGCTTTCTCGCCGCCGGCGAAGCCGCCGTCGTTCACGTCCCGATTGATCCCGTCTACAGTCTGGAGCGCTGCCGAACCTTTTTCGCCGCCTCCGGGAAGGAGCCCTGACTTGAGCGCATCGTCTATCGACTGGCGTCCGGCTTCCGGCGCCGCCTTTGAGGATATTCTTTACGACAAGGCGGAAGGCGTCGGGCGGATCGCCATCAACCGCCCGCATCGGCGCAACGCCTTTCGTCCCGAGACCCTCGACGAGATCATGACGGCGCTGCAGATGGCGCGGGCGGACTCAGGAATCGGCGTGGTGATCCTCACCGGCGCGGGCACGGAGGCCTTCTGCTCGGGCGGCGACCAGAAGGTGCGCGGCGACGACGGCGGCTATCGCGACGCCGCGGGCGTCAATCACCTCAACGCGCTCGACCTGCAGAGAATGATCCGCACCCTGCCCAAGCCGGTGGTGGCCATGGTGGCCGGCTGGGCGATCGGCGGCGGCAATGTCCTCCACCTCGTCTGCGACCTGACCATCGCCGCCGACAACGCGCGTTTCGGCCAGACCGGGCCCAAGGTCGGCAGTTTCGACGCCGGTTTTGGCGCCGGCCTGATGGCGCGCGCGGTGGGGACCAAGAAGGCGAAGGAAATCTGGTTCCTGTGCCGGCAATATGACGCGGCCCAGGCGCTGGACATGGGCCTGGTCAACGCCGTCGTGCCGCTGGAGCGGCTTGAGGAGGAAACGCTCGCCTGGTGCCGCGAAATGCTGCGCCTGTCGCCGACCGCGCTGCGGGTGCTGAAGGCCGGATTCAATGCCGACACCGACGGCCTCGCGGGCGTGCAGCAACTGGCGGGCGAGGCGACCGCCTTGTTCTACATGACCGAGGAGGGGCAGGAGGGACGCGACGCCTTTCTCGAAAAGCGCAAGCCCGATTTCAGCCGTTTTCGCAGGCGCCCCTGACTTGCGCGCCAATCCTGCCCGATGTCGAGTCGGGCTTCAGCCTTACGCCTTGCCCCTGAAACGGTCGTGGCGCGCCGCCTCGGCCACGCTTGTCCTGCGTCGCGGCATGCTCATCGGCGTCGCCGACGGTCAGGGGCGGATCGGCTGGGGCGATTGCGCGCCGCTGCCAAGCTCGGGAGAAGCCGGGCATGCCCGCGCTTTCGCCGCGCTCGAACGGGCGGCGGTTTTTCTGCGCGGCATGGAACTGGACGCGGCCTTGGCGCGTCTGGATGAAATCGACGGCGCGGAGGCCCGCTGGGCGGCGGAAACCGCGCTTCTCGACCTCTCCTGCCGCGCGCGCGGCGTTGCATTGCGGCGGTGGCGCGACGGCGCGGCGGCGGACGACATCGCCGTCAACGCCGTCCTCGGGCCGCTCGATGAGGCCTGCCTGTCCCGGGCGGAAACGGCGCGGGACAACAATTTCGTCTTCGCCAAGATCAAGGTCGGAATCGGCGGCGTCGCCGACGAGGCGCGCCTGTTGCGCCGTCTGGCCGAGCGCGCCGGGTCGTTGCGGCTGCGCCTTGACGCCAATCGCGCCTGGAGCGAGCGCGAGGCGCGGGCGTTTTTCGCCGCCGTCGCCGACCTGCCGATCGACGGCGTCGAGGAGCCGCTCGCCCATCCCACTCTCGCCGGCCTGCGCCGGCTGCAGGGGGAAGTTCCTTTCGCCATCGCGGTGGACGAATCGCTGTCCGAACTCGGCGCCGACAGGATTTTCTCTGAAAGAGCAGTGCGGCGCCTGGTCCTGAAGCCGGCGCGGATCGGCGGATTCGCGGCGACCGCGCGACTGGCCGAACAGGCGTCGGCGGTCGGGATCGAGGTCGTGATCACCTCGGTGGTGGAATCGGCCATCGGCGTCGGCGCCGCCGCGCAACTCGCCGCAGCGATCGGCGGCGCGCAGGCGCATGGGCTGGCGACAGGCGCATGGCTCGCCGAAGACGTCGCGCCGCCGCCGCTAATCCGTTCGGGAAGGATGCTGCTGCCGGACGGTCCCGGCCTTGGGATCGTTCCTGGAGCCAGTTGCGATCAGCTATGATCGCAACTGGCTCCAGGTTATTGGTTTGTCGCGTTTTCTTCACGCGAACCGGCGCCCACTTCGCTTGAAAACGCTCTTGCGGCCAGTTCGCGCAACTTTAGCCGGTCGGGCTTGCCGTTGGCGAGCACGGGCATTTCTTCCACCCGCACCGCGGCGCGCGGCCGGTGCGCGCCGGCGATATGCGCGCGCGACCAGTCGAGAAGCTCGTCGGCGGTCATGCGGCCGGCGAAAATGGCGGTGACGACTTCGCCCCAGAGCGGGTCGGGGCGGCCGACGACGGCCACGGCTTCGACGCCGGAGGGGCCGAGCAGCGTCTCGACGCTCGCCGGATGGACCTTCTTGCCGCCGGTGACGATGACGTCGTCGCGCCGGCCGAGAATGACCAGTTCGCCCTCCGGCGTGATCTCGGCGAGATCGTTCGATGCGAACCATCCATCGACCAGCCCGTCGCCGGGCGTGAGTTCGGGATTGGCGTAGCCCTGCATCACCATCGGGCCGCGGATTTTCAGCCCGCCTTCGCCATCGGTCGCGACCTCGGCGCCGGGGAGGGGCCTGCCGACATGACCGGAGCGCCAGCCGCGGGGCAGGCTCGGCAGGGTCGCCAGTTGCGAGGCGGTCTCGCTCATGCCGTAGGTCGGCTGGACCGGCCAGCCGTCGGCGCCCGCCTGACGCGCCAGATCGGCGGAAAGGGACGCGCCGCCGACCAAGGCGTGGCGCAGCGTTTCGGGGGCCGGGCGGCGCAGCGACAGAAGCTGCGCCAGCATGGTCGGCGTCAGCGAGACATGGCTGATCCTCTCCCGCGTCAGGGCGTCGAAGACGCGCTCGGTGTCGAACCCTTGATGCAGAACCGCCTCCGCGCCGGCCAGGGCGCAGCGCGACAGGATGGAGAAGCCGCCGATATGGAAGAGCGGCAGGCAGGCGAGCCAGCGGTCGCCGGGGCCGAGCGGCGTGATCCTGGCGGAAGCTCGCGCCGCGGCGGCGAGACCGGCGCCGGTCAGAACCGCGACTTTTGGCCGGCCGGACGATCCGCTGGTGGCGATGAGCAGGGCCGGGCCGGGCGGGGGCGTCAGCGCGAGCGCCTCGCCGGGCGGGGCGGCGAGAATCGCTTGCGCTGAAACGGCGCGCTCCTCGCCGACGATTAGGCATTCGCCGATCTGCGCGAGGATATCGGCGCGGATCGGCGGGGGCAGGGCGGGATCGAGCGGAAAGAAAGGGCAGGCGAGGCGGAAGGCGGCGTGGGCTGTCAGCGCCAGCGCCTCGGACGAGGCGGAGACCGCGACGACCGGACGACCGCGCCGCGCCCCCGCGCGCCGCAGCATGTCCGCGACGGCGCCGGCGCGCCGGAAAAGATCTCGCGCGCGCGCCTGCTGTCCCATCGTCATTCCCTCTTGTGGCCCGGGCGTGATCTGCGTCATTGTCAAGCGCCGCGGCCAATGTGAATTTAGCTTCATCGCGCCGGAAGACAAAGCCGCCGCCAGAGTTCACGACCGGTCGCACAGGGGGCAGGCAAGCGATGAGCGAGGCTGCTTTGTCCGCGTCAGGAGCGGAGAGTCGATTTCTCGACTCGTCGACCGTCGCTCTTTTCGCCGCGCTCGCCGGCGCCAACGTCCTTGCCTGGGCCTGGGCCTTCGCCCTTTTTTCCGGCCGGCCCGCGGTCCTCGGCACGGCTTTGCTGGCCTGGGTGTTCGGCCTGCGCCATGCGGTCGACGCCGACCATATCGCGGCGATCGACAATGTCGTGCGCAAATTGATGCATCGGGGGGAAAGGCCGCGCGCGGCCGGCCTGTTCTTCGCGCTCGGACATTCGACCGTGGTCGTCGTCGCGGCCGCCCTGTTCGCCTTCGCGGCCGCCGCGATGAAGGGCGATATCGGCGCCGCCCGGACCATCGGCGGCGCCGTCGGCACGGCGGTTTCGGCGGCCTTTCTGCTGCTGATCGCCGCCGCCAACCTCGTCATTCTCGCCGGGGTCTGGCGCACGTTCCGGTCGGTGCGGCGCGGCGGCGATCTCGATCACGAAAGCCTCGACATTCTGCTTTCGGGGCGGGGTTTTCTGGCGCGGCTGTTCCGGCCGCTTTTCGCCGTGGTCTCCAAGGCCTGGCACATGTATCCGCTTGGCTTTCTGTTCGGCCTCGGCTTCGACACGGCGACCGAAATCGGGCTGCTCAGCATCTCCGCCGCCGAGGCGGCCAAGGGCATGTCGCCCTGGCAGACCCTGGTCTTTCCCGCGCTGTTCACGGCGGGCATGGCTCTGGCCGACACGGCGGACAGCGCGATGATGGTCGGCGCCTATGGCTGGGCCTTCGTCAATCCGATCCGCAAGCTCTGGTACAATCTTACCATTACCGCGACCTCGGTCGTCATCGCGGTCTTCATCGGCGGCGTCGAGGTTTTGGGCCTGGTCGCCGAAAAACTCCATCTTCAAGGCGGCGCCTGGGCCGTCGTCGCGCGGCTGAACGACAGTCTGGCGAATTTCGGCTTCGTCGTCGTCGGGCTTTTCGCCCTGGCCTGGATCGTCTCCGCCTCCATTTACAAGGCCAAGGCCTATGACCGGCTGGCGGCGGCCGCGCCGACCGGCTGATCGCGCGGGCAAATGTCTTGCCCGGGACGGCGCTTTGCGCTTCAGCGGGTCAGATAGGCGACAAGATCCCAGATCTGTTCGTCGGTCAGCATGGGCCAGGCCGGCATGGGGGTCCGCGCGACGCCACGGCGGATGACCCGGAATGTCCCGGCCGCATGGGCGCTTTCCGACCACGGCGGCAGGGTCAGGTCCGCCGGCGGCGGATTCAAACCTTCGCGCCTTCGGCCGCGGCCATCGGCGTCGTCGCCGTGGCAGAGGGCGCAATGGGCGGCGAAAATCGCGGCGCCCGCCTTCCGCGCCGCCACCGAAGCCAGCAGCCCCGGCGGCGGACCCGGCTCGGTCCGCTCACATGCCGAAATGGCGAACGAGATTGTAAACAGGGCGGCGCCCAGCCTCGGCTTCGGGCTCCGCATCCATTTCATAGCCAAAAGCGCGCACCTCGGAGACGACGGCGTCGACGAGTTGATCCAGCCCGTTTTCGACAGCCTCGGAGCGGACCACCGCCAGATCGATCGTTTCGGGCGTCAGGCCGAGCAGGGTCACCTTGTCGGGATAGCAGTCGATCAGCCGCGCGACATCGAGCAGGTCGGCGACGCCGACCTGATGCGGCGACAGCCGGTCGCGCACCGCGTCCATCACATCGTCGCCGTCGAGCCGAACCAGGGTTCCCGGCGGATCGCCGGTGCGCACCGCATCGACGAGGATGACGTTTCGCGCCTCCGCGATCATGTCGAGCAGGGCGAGGCCGAGCGTGCCGCCGTCTTCGAGCCGCACGCCCTCGGGGATACGATAACGGCTTTCCACTTTGGCGACGGCGGCGGCGCCGAGGCCGTCGTCGCCCAGGATCACATTGCCGAGGCCGAGGACCAGGAGGCCGACCGGCTTTTCCGCCTCCCGACGCGTCTCGCTCCCGTTCATGGCTTGTCCGCCTCGTCTTCCGGCATGAATTTGTAGCCGGAGAAGATCGAGCCCAGGGTTCCGTTCTGCTCCACGATCGAGGAAAGCAGCACGAAATAGACGTGGCCCACCACGAAGACCAGGATCACCCACATGCCGATGTGATGCAGCGCCCGCGCCACCGGCAACCCGCCGAACAGCGGCGTCAGGACGCCGAAGAACTGGAACGGCGAGTGGACGGAGGCGTACACGGTATAAAGCGCGAGGCCGGTGCCGATCATCAGCAGATAGACCATGTAGATCACCATATAGGTCGCGCCGGCGAGCGCGTTATGGCCCACATAATCGTCGGGGTCGTGGCGTAGGAAGCTATAGAACATCATCGTCTTGAACAGGTTCCGCAACCTTTTGCCCGTCACGGGGATGAGCTCGCCCAGGCGCGCGTAGCGATTCCCGACCAGAAACCAGTAAAAACGCACGAACAGCGAGACCGTGAAGACGATCGCCGCATAGAGGTGGATCACGCGCGCGGTTCCCATGACGAAGTGGTCCCTCGCCGGGCCGGGAACGTCGATGAAGGGGTGACCGATGTAGAAACCGGTCGCCGCCAGAGTCAGAATCGAGAAGAACAGCGCCCAATGCGCGAGGCGCACGGGCAACTGCCACACATAGACCCGTTCAAGCGGGACGTGTCCTGTCACTGAAATCGCCATGACGCTCACCCAATGGTTATGCGCGCCAGTTCGCGCTTCGTGGCATCGACCACATGGACGCCGCAGGCCATGCAGGGGTCGAAAGAGTGGATGGTGCGCAGGATTTCCAGCGGCTGGTCCGGTTTGGCGACCGGCGTCCCGGCAAGCGCGGCCTCATAGGGACCCGGCTGGCCTTTGGCGTCGCGCGGGCCGGCGTTCCAGGTGCTGGGAACCACCGCCTGATAATTGACGATCTTGCCGTCGGCGATATGGACCCAATGGCCGAGCGCGCCGCGCGGCGCCTCATGGAAGCCGGCGCCGAAACATTCGCGCGGCCAGGTGCTCGGGTCCCATTTCTCGTTGTCCTGGATGCGATAGTCGCGCCGCGCCATATTGTCGGCGAGGTCCTGCACCCATTTGTCCATCGATTCCACCAGAACCTGCGCCTCGATGGCGCGCGCCGCGATGCGGCCGAGCGTCGAGAACAGGGCTTCGGGACCGACCCCGAGTTTCTTGAGGACCGTGTCCACCAGCTCCTTGACCCGGGTGGGGCGGCCGCTGGCGTAGGCGACCAGCATACGCGCCAGGGGCCCCACCTCCATCGGCGCGTCGTCATAGCGCGGCGATTTCAGCCAGCTGTATTTCTGCTCGACCTCCAGCTTTTCATAGGGAGGCTTCGGCCCGGTGAAATGCGGATTGGTCTCGCCCTTGAACGGATTGAGGCCCTTGTCGGGGCCGACCGAATAATCGTACCAGGAGTGCGAAATATATTCGCTGATCCGCTCCTGCTCCACAGGGGCGACCTTGGTCAGATCCCTGGCGTGGATGATCCCGGTCGGCAAGTACAATTGCGCATTGTCGCCGTCGCTCATCGGATAATCGCCATAGGCCATGTAATTGCCGACGCCCGCGCCGATCGACGCCCAGTCCTTGTAGAAGGAGGCGACCGCCAGCACGTCGGGAATATAGACGCGGCTGACGAAATCCTTGCCGTCGGCGACGAGTTTCTGCAGCGCTGCGATCGTGTTCATGTTGAGCGCGTTCTGCGAATCCGGATCGACCGGCGTCGCCATGCCGCCGACCAGGAAACTCTGCAGATGCGGGTTCTTGCCGCCGAGAATGGCGTGGATCTTGATGAAGCGCCGCTGCCAGTCGAGCGCCTCCAGATAATGCGCCGTCGCCATCAGATTGGCTTCCGGCGGCAGCCGATAGGCGGGATGGCCCCAATAGGCGTTCGCGAAGGGGCCAAGCTGGCCGCGCGCGACAAAGGCTTTCAGCTTGTCGCGCACGCCGGCGAAATAGGTCGCGCTGGACAGGGGCCAATCCGAAATGGATTGGGCGAGCGTCGCGGTCTTTGCCGGATCGGCGTCGAGCCCGCTGACGATGTCGACCCAGTCCAGGGCGTGCAGGTGATAGAAATGGATGACATGGTCCTGCACGTTTTGCGCCGCCATGATCAGATTGCGCAGGATGCGGGCGTTGGGCGGCGGCGAGGCGCCTATGGCCTTTTCCACCGCGCGGATCGAGGCGATGGCGTGCACGGTGGTGCACACGCCGCAGATTCTCTGGGTGAAGGCCCAGGCGTCGCGCGGGTCGCGCCCGCGCAGGATGATTTCGACGCCGCGGAACATGGTCGAGGACGACCAGGCTTGCTTCACCGTTCCGCCGTCCACTTCGGCTTCGACGCGCAGATGACCCTCGATGCGCGTGACGGGGTCGACAACAACATGGGTCATGACTTGGGCTCCGCCTTCTTGTTTTCGTTGGAAGATGATTTATGGCCGCCGCGACGCGCCACCTCGGCGACGCCATGGACGGTCGCGGCCACCGCCGCCACGCCGGCGACGCCAAGGCCCACCGGATCGACCCATTCGCCGACATTGAAGCCGGCGATATTGGGAAGCCGTCCATAGAAGGGCGTCATCGTGTCCCAGAAATTCGGTTCGGCGCAGCCGAGGCAGGGGTGGCCGCAGCCAACCGGCCAATTCGTCCCCTCGTTCCATTTCACCGTGGGGCAGTTCTGCGAGGTCGCGGGACCCTTGCAGCCCATCTTGTACAGGCAATAGCCATGGCGATGGGCTTCGTCGCCCCAGGCCTCGACATATTGGCCCGCGTCGAAATGGCCGCGGCGTTCGCAATTGTCGTGGATGAAACTGCCATAGGCGAACAGCGGACGGCGATAGCGGTCGAGCGGCGGAAGGCTCTTCATCGTCAGGTAATAGACGACGAGCGCGGTAATGTTTTCCGCATTGGCCGGGCAGGCGGAAAGATTGATAAGGTTTTTCACGCCGGGTACGGCGTCGCCGACGGAAAGCGCGCCGGTCGGATTGGGCGCCGCCGCCGGCAGGCCGCCGAAAGCCGCGCAGGTGCCCACCGCTATGGTCGCGGCGGCGCCGCCGCAGACTTCGCGCGCGATATCGAGAGCCGCCCTGCCGCCGATCGTGCAAAAAGCGCCGTCGGCGCCGGTCGGAATGGAGCCTTCCACCAGGGCGATATATTTGCCCTGATTCTCCTGCACCGTCTTTTTCAGCACGGCTTCGGCCTGGCTGCCGGCGGCGGCCATGATGGTTTCATGATAATTCAGCGAAATCGTATCGAGAATGAGGTCGGCCACCGTCGGATGGCTGGCGCGCAGCAGGGATTCGGTGTTGCCGCAGCAGTCCTGGAATTCGAGCCAGACCAGGATCGGCCGCGCCGGGTCTTCGATCGCCGCGGCGATGGCCGACGCCGCCGTTGTCGGCAGGCCGAGGACCGCCGCCATTGACGTGCAGAAATTCAGGAAATCGCGCCGGGACAGGCCGTGGCGCTGGAGTTCTTCATTGAGGCCTTGGGGGTTCATTTTTTTCTCTCCCTTCCGAACTTGCCGGTCAGCCTGCCAGTTTGCTTTTCATGACCACGCGATCCGCTGGCGGTCGGATCGTCGGGAACCTTATCCGCATATCCCCTTCAGATTGATCGTCGGCTTTTGCGTCCCGTTCGGCGCCGCGGGCGCAGCGGGCGCGGCTCCGGCGGGAGCCGCCGCGGGGGCCGCGGCCGCCGCGGCGGGGGTCACGTCGGGACAGGAATTCAACGCTCGCACGATGGCGGCCGACTGGGCTTGCGCCGCGTCATTCGTCAGGCCCTTGGTCCAGGCTTCGAGCCCCCCGGCGAGGGCGACGGA
>JAJYCZ010000202.1 GCA_021777915.1 Pseudomonadota bacterium
ATATGGCCATCAGAGCGCCGGACTTTGGACATAACTGAACCGCTCACTTGCCCCGATCCACCACACGACTCAACAAATGTTCGCGGTGTGCGCAGAATCAACAGCAAGTCGATCATCGGACGCAGGCCTTCAACGCGTCAATCGCCTTAGTGCTGTCTGGCTTTCCGTTCCACATTTTACCCAATCAGCAATCGATCAAAATCGGACAGAAGGACCGCACTCGACCCGAAGGGGACGCCCAGCTCGTGGCGCGGTCGGCTCTTTTCGGCGGTAAGCGGGAATCGAGCGAAAGACCGGTCCCGGCGGGTTGGCCATCGTCAACCCAGTGTTCACATGGGTCCGACTGGCGCAGCGCTTTCCCGTCCGAATCCATATCGACGATGTTCCGCCGGGGGGGTCTTAGCCACAGGCGAAACGGCGACGGTGCAGATCGAACACATGGCGGCGGCCGCAAACAAACCGGGCGCGCCCGGATCTCGATAATCTCGCCGCAGCTTCCGGTTCATTCAAGGATCGATCTAAGCCTGAAAAACCCATCTGGCCGTCGACCGCACGCCCTGCTCAATGGCCAGGGCCAACCAGTTCCGGCTGTTCCTCCACGCCGGCGCCTATTGGCTTCTATGGGGCGCGCGCGCCGCAATGCCCCGGCGTTCGGAGTGGCGCATCGCGCAATTCGACACCTTGCGCCTGCGACCGGTCAAGTTCGCTGCACGCGTTGTCGAGATGAAGACCGACGTCGTGCCCGATCAAGATATTCTGCGCGTCGCGTTGGCGCGCATTCTGCGCCTCGTCACCTGACAAACGGGGCGCAGCGCCCCACCAAAACGTCGAGCCGATTCCGGCAACCCGTAAACGTTTTCCGATCGCCTTTTGGTTCGCCGCCGAAGAAAACGGGCTTACATGAGACCAAACAAAACGTCTCGCCATTCAGCTAAAGGAGCCAGTGCAGGAACCGCATTCGTCAAAGCAATGCATAATCTGGGTTAAGCACCCTTGTCGTCGCTCCAGTGCGCGACGGGCGCGCGCCAACCACGATAGATTGCCATCAGCCGCAGGAAGATACAAACAGCGGCGCCCAGCAACATTGGATAGGTCGGCGGCGAGCCGATGACTGTTCCAATCGATACGACCGCGCCGCCGCCAAGCGCCGCAATCGCATAAAGGTCGGCTTGCAGAACAAACGGGATATTTCCAGCGAGGACGTCACGAACCATCCCCCCACCGATTCCCGTCAGCATGCCCAAGATCGCCGCCATCAGCGGATTGATGCCGTGATCTATCGCCTTTTGTGCGCCGATGACCGCAAACAAGCCAAGGCCGACCGCGTCGAGCAGCAATATTTGGCGCTGGAGTGACGCCACTTTGGGATACAAATAGAAGGTCATCAAGCCGCCGACCATCGCGATCGCAAAATAATGAATGTCCGTGATTGCGATTGGAGGGATTGCGCCGATCAGAACGTCGCGCATCATGCCGCCAACGACCGACACCACAAACGACAGAAAAAGAACTCCGAACAGGTCGAATCGCTTCTGTACGCCCAGCAAACCACCGCTCAGAGCGAATGCGAAGGTTCCCACCCCGTCGAGCAAATAGCCCATGCTTTGCGAGAAGGCGCTATGCATCGCCTGGGCCGGGCCCACTGCGCGCCACCGCAATCATGCAGCCCTCGTCGCGGGCGAGCAGATCCAGGCGCCTGCCGCGGCCAACATCGCTTCGACGCCGGTCCGCAAGGTGGGGTGGATCACTGGAGCGAAGTCGGAAGCATGATTGGCCGGAAGTTCGTCCAGCTTGCCCGCCTTTTGAGCATTTGCGTAGGTGACGGGATCAATGCCGCCAATCACCCAGAAAACGGTCGGCACATCCCATGCCGCGCCGAACAGCCCAAAATCCTCGCTCGCTGTGGCTGGAGCGATCTCTGTTACCCGATCGTCGCCAAAATGACGTTGGAGGGCGGCTACCGCCTTCTCAGTGGCCGCCTCGTCATTGCGCGTCAGCGGAAACTCGCTGAGCACAGAAAATTCCGGAGGCTTTGGAGCGCCCGAAGCCGCTGCTTCCGCCTCCAGGATGCGTTTGATCGCCGCAAGCACCCGAGTGCGCACTTGATCCTTGAATGTACGAACGTTCAGGCGAAGCAGCGCCCGGTCGGGGATGACGTTTTCATTCATGCCAGCGCTCATTGTGCCGACAGTGACTACCGCGGAGTCGGTCATCGCCACTTCCCGCGACACAACCGTCTGCAGACGCATCACCGCCGAGGCCGCCATCACCACCGGGTCGATACTCTTTTGCGGCATCGAGCCGTGCGCGCCACGGCCGAACAACGTCACCTCCCAACTATCGCCGGCCGACAGTATCGTCCCGATGCGCCAGCCGATCTGACCCGCCGCCAGCGGCATCACATGCTGGGCCAAGGTGACCTCCGGCTTGGGGAAGCGCTTGACCATGCCGTCTTCGATCATGGCGCGGGCGCCCTGGCCTGTTTCCTCACCCGGCTGGAATACGGCCATCACCGTTCCGCGCCACATCCTCCGATTCTCAGCCAGAATGCGCGTCGCCCCCATCAGCCAGGCGACGTGCATGTCGTGCCCGCAAGAATGGGCGATCGATGTAGCCTGGCCGAAGCGGTCGGTTCCGGTCTTGTCGCTCGCGTAAGCTAGGTCGGTGTTTTCCTTGATCGGCAACGCGTCCATGTCAGCGCGCAGCAGAACGACCGGACCCTCACCGTTGCGGAGCAAGCCGACAACGCCCGTGCCGCCTACCCCCTCCGTCACGTCGTATCCCTGCTCACGCAACCACGCAGCAGCGATGCCGGCCGTGCGATGCTCCTGCATGGACAGTTCGGGATTGGCGTGAACGTCCATATAGACGCCGACAAGTTTTGTGAGAAAATCGTCGGTTGGTCCGGGTAGGGCGTGCGTGACGACGGGGGCGTCCGTTGTCATGATCGACTCCTGTCAGGCCGCCGCTTCTAGCGGAGTTTCAGCCATGACCACATGATCGCATCGGAAGTTGGACTCGTCTTGCGCGATCCATGCCAGGAGTTCCTGACCGATGCGCAATGCTGCCGCCGCCGGAAGCGCACCCGGTTGCTCGATAAGAGCCAGGAGTTGCAGCACCCGCTTGCGGCGCGCCAGGTCGCGATCTACACCGTCAGCGCAATGAGGGCACATCTGCTTTCCCCTTCGTCGTTCGCTCATTTAGCGCTGTTTCGCAGATCTAGACCAGATCTTTATTTCTCCGGCAAGCCCAGCACCGTCAGCTTGACGGGTTCCTTGCCGCCGCCAAAAAATCCGGAAACCGCGCCCGATAGCGCCGCCAGATACTGCTTTTTGTCCAGCTCATAGGTGAAAATCCCGCCGCCGGCCGACGCGGGGAGCCGATATTGCAGCAGCAGTTTGCCGCTGTCGCTGTCGAGCGCATAGAGGTTGCCCTTGAGGTCCCCGGCAAAGACCAAGCCGCCCGCCGTCACCGTAACATTGGCGAGCATCGGCGCCGGCGCCTCCATTTTCCAACGCAGCGATCCGGACGCGACGTCGACTGCGGCAAGCACGCCGCGCGCCTGGTCCAAGGGATCCTGCTCGATCTTTCCGCCGTAAAAATGCACGCCCACGGCATGCACCGGCGGCGTGGCGTCATGAGACACCGCGCCGCACCAGTCGACCATCGGGGAGAAAGTCGTGCCGCGCTTCGGGTCAAAAGCCGTGCTGCTCCACTCCTGTCCGCCCAGGAGGCCAGGGCAAACATGCCGAGGCGTCGCGCTGGCCACTGTATCGGCGTTTTCCTGCTTCGAGATGGCGAGATCGTAAAGCGTTTCCGACGTGTCGCGGTCTACGGCGCGCAGACGGCCGTCCTTGCCGCTGACCATGACGATGTCACGCGATTTTCCTTTGATATTTGCTTTCAGCAAAGGACTGGTCTGCGTGAGATCCCAGTCATGCGTATCGTGGGCGACAAACTGCTTCGCCCAGACGACCTTTCCGGTCTTCAGATCCACCGCGACCGCGCTGTTGGTGCCGAGATTGTCGCCCGGGCGCACTTCCCCAAAGAAATCAGGCGCCGGGTTGCCGGTGGGAAAGAACAGGACATTTTTCGCGCGATCGACCGAAACCGGCGTCCAGAAACTTCCGCCGCCATGGGTGATCGCCTCGGGCGTTCCCCAACTTTCCGATCCGGCCGCGTTCGGCGCCGGCAACGCGGCGTAGCGCCAGATTTCCTTGCCGTCGCGCAGATTGAATGCGCCGATCCATCCCTGTCCGCCCCAGTCGGCGCCGGCTGTACCATAGACCACCCTGTCATCGACGATCATCGCGGGCATGCTTAAGTAATGGCTCTCTTCGTAGCTGGTGATCTGGCGTTGCCAAAGAAGTTTGCCGTCCTCCATTGAAAGCGAGATCAGGAACCCATCCGACGTTCCGCGCACCAACTGGCCATCCTTCATGGCGAGCCCCCGGTTCACGGGCGAGAGAATCTTTCCCTTGAGCGTCCATTCATGTCGCCAGAGTTCCTTGCAGGTTCTAGCGTCTATCGCGACCGTCGTCTGCCCTGCGGTGAAGTAGACGCGCCCTTCATAAAGAAGGGGCGAGGATTGAGCCGGGGCCTGAACCCCGGTGTCGAATGTGCAGACTTCCTTCAGGCCGGCGACATTCTTGGCGTTGATCTGGTCGAGCGCGACATAACGCTGGCCGTCGTAGCTCTTGTTAGTCATGAGCCAGGTATCATTCGACGTGCCGGATTGATCGAGTTCAGACTGGGTTGGGCCCAGCGCCGCCGCCATGACCGCCATGGATCCCAAGGCCCAGGCGCCGGCCGCGAAAAATGCAAAAACCCGATGACGCCTGACTGTTGGAAAATGCATGACGATTCTCCCTTGGTGTCTCAAACGACATTCCCGTGCTGGACCCCCATCCGCGCCCACATTTCGAGCTAAGATAGCTCAATTCGCGGCCTCCGAGAGGCCGATCTCGGCCATCTCGGGCGCCAAAATCACCGGATCAACGGCTAGAACGCCCACTTCGTTCCGTTTCCACGTCGCTCGTCGAGTTGGTTGGCACACTTCGCCTGTTGTTCGGCCCATAGATGGGAAAATCCGCCGCCCTCAACATCATGCCGTTTCCCGTGGTCGGAGGTCGTCGATCATCTCCAGAATGCGGCGGAGCAGGTCACGCGGCGCCGCCACGTCGGTTATTGGGAAGTTGGCCTGCTGCCGGTTTCATCAAACACCTTTTCTCGGTGTCCACGAAACCGGCAGCAGGCCACCTAGTTGTCTAGCCTTCGACGCCTTACCATTTGACCCGAAGTTGTTGTCGCACCAGGGACCGCTGTGTCTCGTAAACCGATCTTTGGGCACATTTCTGCTTTCCGCCCGGCAGGGACCTTCCCGCGCCTTGGGCGACCGTCTCCTCGCCGTCGATCGTTTCCATCAAAGCTTGGCCTTGACCATATTCTCAATGGAGGCCTTGAAAGGACGACAATCGCAATTTGCCGGAAGGAAGGCTACGCCTTCGTCGATAAAAAAGGCCGCGAATTTCGCGGCCCTGCAAAAGGTCAGGTTTGCTGAATTGCCGACAGTTTCCACTCCGTGGCCGCCCCGCCCGGTCGACGCGTGAATGTCCAGATTTCGGTCGAAACCTCCGGCGTCACGGGATCACCCGAGACAACCTTGCCGGTCGCGCGATCA
>JAJYCZ010000203.1 GCA_021777915.1 Pseudomonadota bacterium
GGCCAAGGATGCGCTCCAGCGCGCCAGGCAGTTCCAGGCGAAAGGAGAGAACGCCGCCTGCCTCAAGGCGCTGGACGAGGTCGCGTTCTGAGTTGGACGGCGCCGCGCCGCGAGCGCGGCGCAAAGGCCGCCGTCGATCGGGCCGGGCCTTGTCGCCACGCTTCGCTCAACGCGCCCGTCAGGCTCGCGCTGCTTTTCAACGAAAGACCCGGCGAGCGGCTTATCGTTCTTCGGAACGTTGAATTCGGACAAGGCAGCGGCCTCGCCGAGGCTTGCCCTGCTTTGATCGCGTCATTCGCGTACCCGGTTTCGCGCCTTGGCCTGCGGCGTTTTGAAACAGTCATCATTTTCTGGGATTCAGATTACAAAGCCCAGGATTTGAGATGTGCGACCTCAGCGTATGAAGTTTGAAATCGAACGGAAATTCCTGCTTCGGAACGACGGTTGGCGCGACGAGGTCATCAGCGTCGAGCGCCTCCGCGACGGGCTTGTCGGCACATTCGATGGCGGCAAGATTCGCGTTCGGCTCGCGGAGTCCCAAGCATCGCTTGCGATCAAGAGCCCCGCGTCCGGCCTGGCGCGACGCGAATTCGAATATCGCATCCCGCGGAGCGATGCCGAATTCCTGCTGGCGGCGATGAGCGGCGACCTGATTGTCGAAAAATTGCGCTACCGCGTTTTTCATGTCGGTTTCGAATGGTCGGTCGATATCTACGAAAAGCAGCTCGCGGGGATCGCCCTCGCGGAAATAGAACTCGACCGCGCGGACCGGGAATTCCCGTTGCCGCCCTGGGCCGGCAGGGAAGTGACCGACGATCCGAGATTTCACAAGCGCAACATGATGATGCTGGCGCGGGCTTCCGCAGCTCCGCTGACGATCGAGCAATTGCTCGGCATTTCAGTTCCCGAAAATGTCTGACCGGCATCGGGCGAGGAGCGGGAGCTCATCGTGAACGAGCTCGGCATTGAGGACAGCGCGCGCGGAGCCCTGCTGTTCTTCGGCGGTCGCTGTGAATGCGGAATCGTGGACAATTTTTGGGCGCGGCCCACGAATGATCAAAGCGGGAGAAGCGCGCGTCGCGATTCTCGTTGCCGGATGGGGCCGTTCCTCAGCGCGAGATTTGCACGGTCCCGCAATTCAAATCGACAAGAGCTGATGTCATTTTTATGACAATGCTTTCCGCGCGACGACAATAACGGCGAGTTGCCGCATTGGTCTGGACGAATCGTGGGATATGGAATTGATTCAACGCAATCGCGCGAAGCATTGGCAGCGGCTATAATTATCTTGTCTTCAATGGCCAGGATTGACGAGACGAATGGTCGGCAAGGTCGCGATTGTCGAATCCCTGGGCGAAAAGGCCGTCCTTCTGCCGGGTCTCATCGCGGCGGCTTTGGCGGCCAACGATCGCCTGAAGGTTCGGCTGACGCTTTTGCAGGAAGCCTCGGCGCACGCCTCGGAGCCCGGCCGCGCCGCCCCTTCGCTGGAAAACGAAATGCTTGCGTCGGGGCTGGATGATTCCGCTTTCGTCGAGATCTTCGCCGGCGCTCGGCCGCTCGACGCCGGCCATTTCATCGCGCCCGGCGCGGCGGCCCTGGCCGCGGGCATGACGGGCGACCTCGCCGCCATGCTGTCGCCCCTCGAAGTCGCAAGCGGGGCGGAGGGCGCCGCGCTCAAAACGCGCGTGGAGGCGATTGTCGCCAATCTGCCTTCCTTCCCGGACGATCGCGTCGCCCACGCCGAGGTTCTGGCGCTGGCTTCCGCGCGGCGCGACGCCGGCGACAGCCTGCATCTACTGGTGATGGACCTTCATCGCGCCATCAACCGGCTCGCTTCCGAGACCGCCGTGGAAGATGTGGACGGCGCCGGCGCCGCCGGCCTCGATAATTCCGCCCGCGCCCGGGTCAAGGCTTTCATGCGCGGCTTGAACCGCACGAAAAACCTCGCGTTCGGCCATCCGGGACTGGCGACGACGGCCGGCCAGATCGGCGCGCGCCTGTCGATCCAGAACGACATCGGCACGACGGACGCCCATGTCCTGGTCGTCCGCGTCGAAGGTCTGACGGCGACCACGACCTACACCGACGTCCACCGCCCTCGCGCGAAATTCTTCATGTCCCTGTTCGACGGATCAGGCGTCGAATGGAGCCCTCTTGGCGAAAAGCGCCAGCGCAATCTCGCCGAGGGCGAGGTTTTCTATCTCCTGACCGGCGTTTTTCACGCCCATGACGCGCCGGAGCTCGATCGTTTCCTCGAACTGCTCGGCTCGCGCATCGTCTTTCTGATTGACTGGAACAAGGCGCGCAAGGCTCTTCAGCTCTTCACCGGCAAGAGGGCGGCGATCGACATTCTGACCGACGCCGCCCGGCGCAATGAAGGCCATCGCGCCTTTCTCGAACTCGGCGGCGCGGAGCTTGTCTATGAAGCGATCCGCAATGCGGCTTCAGGTCGGATCGCCTATGGCGTGCCACTCGACCAGGCGCTCGGCGACGAGGAATGCCGGGGTTTTCTGCGCCATGTCCTCCGTGTCGCCTGCGAGGGCTTGAAGGATGGCCGCTCGACGCGCCTGATCCGCGATGAAATCCAGGCGGATTTGTCGCAAAGGCTCGATACGGCCGAGAGCGAAACCCTCGCCATCGCGCTGCGCCATCTTGGCCTGACGCGGATGCTGGCGGGCATGATCGAGACGGCCTTTCTGCCCGAATCGCTGGCGAGCCTCGACGAGCGGCGGGTTCTGGCCACGCGGGCCAAGGCGCTCGAAGCAAAGGCCGACCGGCTGACGGTCGAAGCGCGCGGACTTTCGTTCCGATTGCGCGAAGCAGGAGACTTGTTGGCGCTGATCGACCAGATCGAGGCGGCGACGGATTGTTTCGACGAGGCGGCCTTTCTCATCAGCCTGGCCGAAGGAGATGCGGCAAACCTGATCAGCCCGCCGCTTGCCTCCCTGGCGTCGATCGCGACCGCGTCCGTGGCGCAATTGACGCGGGCGATCGAGGGAGCGCTTCTCGTGCCGAGGGGCAAGCGCGAGGACGCCGCTTTTGCGCTGAAATGCATCGACTCGGTCGCCGACGCCGAACGCGCCGCCGACGCGGCGGAGCGCGCCGCCATGGGCGCCCTGCTGGGGCCGGACCTTGCGGGAGCGGAAGCGCGGGTCATCGTCCTCGGCCTCGAAATCGCGCGGACATTGGAGGAGGCGACCGACCGCGTCGCCCACGCGGCCATGTCGCTGCGCGCTCGCCTGTTGCAGGAACTGTCCGCATGAGCGCCAAAAAATACCAGATCGGATGGATCGGGCTCGACGCCGAACAGGCCGAATTGGCTGCGGCCCTATACGGCTCCAAGGCCTCGGAACTGGCCGGAATGACCGCGCTCGGCCTGCCGGTTCCTCCCGCCTTTGTCCTCCCGACGGCCCTCTGCGGCCCGATCCTCTCCGGCGACGCCAAGGCGCAAGCCGCTCTGCGGGAAAAGCTGGCCGAAGGCGTGGCGCGCTTGGAGGCCGCCAGCGGACGCAAGCTCGGCGACGCCCGCGCGCCGCTGTTGGTTTCGGTGCGCTCCGGCGCGGAAAAGTCCATGCCGGGCATGCTGGAGACCGTGCTCGACGTCGGGATGAACGCGGTCAGCGCCCACGGCCTGATCCGCGCGACGGGAAATCCGCGGCTGGCTTTCGACTCCTGGCGGCGTTTCATCCAGACCTACGCCGAAGTCGTCGGCGGCATGGAGATCGCGCCCTTCGACCAGGCGCTGGCGCGGATGATTCAAGCCGAAAACGTCGCCCACGAAGGCGAACTCGATCCCGAAGCCTTGGAACGGCTGGCCGCGGAATTTCTCGTTCTCGCCGAGGACGCCGCGCCGCCTTCGGACCCGATGGAGCAGCTTTTCGGGGCGGCGCGCGCGGTCTATCTGTCCTGGCGCGGCCCGCGCGCGGAAACCTACCGCCGGATGAACGGCCTGGACCAACTGCTCGGCACGGCGGTCACCGTTCAGATCATGGTTTTCGGCAACGCCGGCGGCGCTTCCGGCTCGGGCGTGGCCTTTTCGCGCGATCCCGCCACCGGCGCCAAAATGTTCTACGCCGATTTCCTGTTCGACGCGCAGGGCGACGATGTGGTTTCGGGACGGCGGACGCCGCTCGAGGCTGCACAGTTGCGCGCCCGCCTGCCGCAAGCGGCGCGGCAACTGGCGGAAAGCGCCGAGACCCTGGAAAAGGCGCGGCGCGACATGCAGGACATCGAGTTCACCATCGAGAACGGCAAGCTCTTCCTGCTGCAAACCCGTTCCGCCAAACGCACCCCGCGCGCCGCGCTCAAGATGGCGGTCGATCTGGTGGCCGAGGGACTGATCGACCGCGCCGAGGCCCTGCGGCGGGTCGCCGCGATCGACGTCGCCAAGGTCGGAGAAACCTCCTTTGCCGAAGCCGCCCCGGCGGTCGCTCGCGCCGTCGTCGCCGCGCCGGGCGTCGCCTGCGGCCGGGCCTGTTTCACCAGCGCGCAGGCCGAGGATCTGGTTCGTCGCGGCGAAAAGGCCATTCTTGTCCGGCGCGACACATCGACCGAGGATGTCGCCGGCTTCGCCGCGGCGGATGGCGTTCTGACTGCGATCGGCGGCCGTACGTCCCATGCGGCGGTCGTCGCCCGGCAAATGGGGAAAGTGTGCCTGGTCGGCTGCGCGGCTCTGGCGATCGACGCCGACGCGCGCGGCGCGACGATCGGCGGCCAAACCTTGCGTCAGGGCGACTGGATCGCCCTCGACGGGGCGTCGGGAGAAATCACTTTTGGCCGGCGCGGCATCGCATTTGAACTGGCGCCGGAAAGCAAGACCGTTCTCGAGTGGAGGCGCACAGGCGGCGACGGCTCCTGAATCCGTCCTGGCGACCCCGTCGCCCGGCTGCGTCGCCAAACCAGTGGAATCCTCCTTCCGCGTCGAGTCGATCAGCCGGAAACCGTTTGATCCGTCGTCTCGGCGTCGAGCGGGATGGCGCAAAGGCGCCGGAACGACAGCCGGTCACGCACGGCTTGCTCCACCCGCGGGCCGGACGGATTGCACCATTGCTGTAAGACCACGCTTCTGAACATCGTCGGCGGCGGGTAGCCCGGCGCGCCCTTGGCGTTGGCGTTGATTTGCGCAAACAGAAACTCGAAAGCCGGCCACTCGATGGTCTTGAGCAAATCCTGCAGGAAGCCGCCGCCTTTCAAACAGGCCTTGACGAAAGCGTCAGCGAGTGACGGTTGGTCAAAGCAACGGCGCGTCAACAGCGAATCTTCTCCGTGGCGCCCCCGAAGAATCATGGGAGGCCGGCTTTTGCAAAGCGCTCATAAGGCCCGGCGTGTCCATTCTCGACCGTCCCGAGCTGATCGAGCCATGCCGTAAATGCCGTTCTCGTCATCGTTGGTCGCGACCGGCCATTCTCGCGATTGCGTGAGCGCCGTTCACGGCGCGGCGGCTTACGACCTGACCGCGAAGGGCGCTTCGACTCCGAGGCCCGCCAGCATTTCCAAGGCCTCTTGCGGGTCGATCCTGGCCACGGCGATCTTCCCGTGGAGGATCACGAAATCGCCGACCCGCGGATTGTCGATCACGCTCAGGATGGCTTCCTCGGTATAGTCGCCGACTTTCACCAGCGCTTTTTCGTCCGGCAAAAGTTCGACGATCTGGAACGGCAACGGCGCGCACATG
>JAJYCZ010000204.1 GCA_021777915.1 Pseudomonadota bacterium
TCCCGCCCAGCCCTTCCGTTTCCTCTTCAACCATCGTCACGCCTCCCGCCCCGCGAATCACGACAGGAGACCGCCGAATCACAATTCGGCTCACGCCGCTAGCTAAAACTCATTCGATTGCCCTGGCGGCATCGCCATTTCGGCTGGCGACAGCCGGTATTTCGGCTATGATTCCGGGACCGGCGCGGCCACCGACACGACGCTTCTGAGCGGCGGTTATCAGTTCCTCGGCGACAACTTTGGGACTGGCTACGCGACCAGAACGGTGATCGACAGCAGTGGCTATCAGTTCGTCGGCTATGCTTCGTCGGGCGCATCGGGCTTTGCGCCGGGCGGGACCGCGTTCGCCACCGACACGACGATCGACGGCGGGTTTCAATATGTTGGCGACGGCTCGGGGGCGGTCGGCACAGCGACGAGCACCACGATTGTGAACGGCGGCGAACAGGATGTCGGCGACTGGGGGACCGGCACGGCGACGGACACGACGATCAGCAGCGCTGTTCAGGACGTCGGCGCCGACCAGGGTGGCGACGGCACGGCCACGATGACGACGATCTATAGCGGCGGTCTTCAGATTGTCGGATTGGTGCAGGCGAGCGGGACGGCGACGAACACGACGATCGACGGAGGCGTTCAGGCCGTTGGCGATTTCTACGGGATCGGGCATGCAACGAGCACGACGATCAACGGCGGCAGACAATATGTCGGTTATAACAATGGGACCGGATACGCGACCGACACCACGATCAGCGGCAATGGTGGCAGCATCGGCGTAGAGGTCGTCGGCTATGACAAGGGCGGGATCGGTACGGCGACAAACACGACGATCGACAGCGGGGGCGCGCAGGAACTCGGCAGTTGGTACGGGACCGGATACGCCACGGGCGTGACGATCAACAGCGGAGGCGCTTAATACGTCGGAACAGGGGGTGGGCGCGGCTACGCGACTGGCACGACGATCGTAAGCGGCGGCCAGCAGTACGTGGGCCACGGCTTCTACGTCGACCCGTATTCTGGCACGATCTACGGGACAGGAACGGCGACGGACACGACGATCTATAGCGGAGGCGCTCAATATGTCGGCGATGGCTCCGGAGCAAGCGGGACAGCAATCAGCACCTTTGTCAGCGGCGGCGAGCAATATGTCAGTTCCGGCGGGACGGCGACCGACACGATTGTCTATAGCGGCGGTCTGGAGGACGTCCTTTCCGGCGGCGTCGCCAACGCGCCCGTTATCGACGGCGGAACGCTGCAACTGGCGGCAAGCGCCTCGATCGGCCGCAGCGGGATTGCCTTTGTAGCGGTCTCGGGCGCCAATGGTGGGACGCTCGACCTCACCGGCATGGGGACGGGCACAGCTTTCACGAGCGGTTTCACAATCGCGATTTCCGGCTTCACCGGCACGGGCGGCTCGCAGGCGGCCAGCGACGAAATCAAGGTTTCGGGCGCCGGTTCGGGCGACTATCTCGGCTGGAGCCAGGGAGTTGGCGGCTCCGGCACACTGGACGTCCTGAGCGGCGGAACGGTCCTCGAAAGCATGATGCTCGACGGAACCTATGTCCCGCGCCAGTTCGTGCTGACCAACGCCGGAAGCGTCGATGAAATCTTCTACAATACAACCGTCGCCTGCTACCTCGCCGGGACGCGGATCGCCACGGCGCAAGGCGAAAACGCGGTGGAGGATTTGAAGATCGGCGACCGGGTCGTCACGGCCTCCGGCGCGCTTCGGCCGCTGAAATGGATCGGAACCCGCGCTTATTCGGCCCGCTTCGCCGGCAACAATCCCGATCTTCTCCCCATTCGCTTCATGGCAGGATCGCTTGCGGACAATGTTCCGGCGCGCGATCTGCTCGTCTCGCCCAAACACGCCATGTTCCTCGACGGCGTGCTGATCCCGGCGGAACATCTGGTCAATGGCGCGACCATCGTCCAGGAGCAACCGGGCGAGGACATCCATTATTTCCATCTCGAACTGGATAGCCATGACGTGCTGATCGCGGAAGGCGCTTTTTCCGAAAGCTTCGTCGATGACGACAGCCGCGGCATGTTCCAGAACGCGCGGGACTTCCAGAAACTTTATCCCGGGGAGCGGGCGAAAGAGGCGGTCTATTGCGCGCCGCGCGTGGAAGATGGCTATGCCCTCGACCGCGTCCGCCGTCGCCTCGCCGAACGGGCCGGCCTTGCTTTTCCCGCCGCGACGGATTTCGGCCTGCTGCTCGGCGTGATCGAGCATTGCGGCCACGAGGGCGTTTCGGGCTGGGCGCTCAACACGGCCTTCCCCGACGCCCCGGTCTGCCTCGATGTGATCGTCGATGGCGTCTTCGCGGGCTATGCCTATGCGGAGACCGAAAGGCCCAACGGCGACCGGGCTTTCAGCCTGCGCTTTCAGGCGCCGCTCGACCCCTCGCGCCCGCATGAAATCGAATTGCGGCGCTCGGCCGACGGCGCGTTGCTGGGCGACGGCCTGATCCCGGCCGAGGAGGTCGCGGCCTGAGCGCGCGAGGCGAGGGGATGCGGGCGTAAATCACGCCCGCATGTTCTCCTTCACCGTCTCGATCAGCTGTTTCAGGGTGAAGGGCTTGGGCATGAAACCGAATTCCTCGCCTTCCGGCAGGTTCTTGGCGAAAGCGTCCTCGGCATAGCCGGAAACGAAAACCACGCGGCATTTGATTCCGCGCTTGCGCAATTCGCCGAACATGGTTGGACCGTCCATTTCCGGCATCACCACGTCGGAGACCACGAGATCGATATGTTCCGTGGTCTCGTCGACCACACGCAGGGCGTCGAGGCCGGTTTCCGCCTCCAGCACGGTATAGCCGCGCGAGGCCAGCGCCCGGGCGCCGAAGGCGCGCACGGCTTCCTCGTCCTCGACCAGCAGGACCACGCCGCGTCCGGTATGATCGGCGGAGGCCTTCTTCTTCTCCTCCTCGATTTTCGGGACTTCCGCCGGTTCGTCGATCGGAACGTAGCGGTTGAGGAAGATGCGGAAAACGGTTCCGCGCCCGACCTGGGAATAGGGGAAGATGAATCCGCCGGTCTGCTTGACGATGCCATAGACCATGGACAGGCCGAGGCCGGTGCCCTTGCCGGTTTCCTTGGTGGTGAAGAACGGGTCGAAAATTTTTCCCAATATGTCGGGGGGTATTCCTGTCCCGGTGTCTTCCACCTCGATCAGCACATAATCGGCGGGGGTCAGCAGCTTTTCGCCATAGGACTCGCATTCGGCGGCGGGGACATTCCTGGTGCGCAGAAAAATCTTGCCGCCGTCGGGCATGGCGTCGCGGGCGTTGACGATCAGATTGACGATGACCTGCTCGAACTGGTTGAGGTCGGCCTTGACCAGCCAGAGGTCGCGGCCATGGCGCAGATCGACCTCGATCTTCTCGCCGACCAGGCGCCGCGTGAGCATCTGGAGTTCGGAGAGAACGTCTCCCAACTGCAAGACTTGCGGGCGAAGGGTCTGGCGGCGCGAGAAGGCCAGCAGCTGCCGCACCAGTCCGGCGGCGCGATTGGCGTTCTGCTTGATCTGCATGATGTCCTGGAAGGACGGGTCGGTCGGCCGGTGATTGGCGAGCAGCAGCTCGGAATAGCCGATGATCGCGGTCAGCACATTGTTGAAGTCGTGGGCGATGCCGCCCGCGAGCTGGCCGACGGCCTGCATTTTCTGCGACTGGTGGAGCTGCTCCTCGCGATTGCGTTCCTCCGTGGTGTCGAGGGCGAAAACCAGCGCCCCGCGCTGGGTTCCTTCCTCGTTGGGGGCGACAAACAGCCGGGCCGAACGCGCCGAGCCTTCCAGCGCGGCGTCGATCGGATCGTTGACCTCGCCGCCCGACGCCACCGCGGCGATCGCCGCGCGCAAGGCGTCGCGATGCGGCGCGGCGACGCCATTGGCGACGAGCCGCCGCCCGGCGGCGTCCTGCAATGCGCCCGGCATCAGCCGGGCGAAGGCGGCGTTGGAGCGCAGGATCGCGCCGTCGCCGTCCACGCTGGCGATGGCCATGGGGGTGGAGTTGAAGAAACGCGCGAACCGCACTTCCGCCGCCCGGGCCTCTTCCGCCGGCTCTTCTCCGGGGGCGCGGTTGAGGGCCAGCGTGCGCGAGGCGCCGGGCGCGCCGTCATGGCCATAGGCGACCCGGTGCAGCAGGCGCACCGGCAGACGGCGCCCGTCGCGCCGGCGCAGGTCGAGGTCGATCTGCTCGGTGCGCACATGATTGGGCGCGCCGAGTCCCGAGGACAGCATGTCGGCGGCGTCGCCGGCGACGATGTCGCGCAGCGCCAAACCGCCCGAGCCAACCTGGGCGAGGTCGAAATCGAGCCAGTCGGCGAGCGTCGCGTTCATGTAGGTAATGTCGCCGTTCGGCTCGGTCGAGAAGAAACCGGCCGGAGCGTGGTCGAGAAAGTCGATGGCGTGCTGCAATTCCTGAAAGATATTCTCGTGGCGCTCGCGCTCGCGGGTCACGTCGGAAATGGTCCAGAGCGCCGCCGGCGGGCCGGAGGGGCGGGCGATCGGCCTGACGCGAATGCGGTACCAGCCGAACTCGCTGTCGCCGAGCAGGGGCGGGGTCAGGCGCAGTTCCTCGGCGCCGCGCTTGCCCTCGCGCGCGGCCTGGGCGAGGCGGTAGAGCGGCTCGGCCGCCTCCGGCGCGCCAAAGAACAGGCGGTCCACCGTGCGCAGGCCGGATTCGTCATGGGCGCCGCAGAACGCCAGATAGGTTTCGTTGGCGTAGAGGATGCGCGACTCGCCCTCGGTGACGATCATCCCGTCGGGGCTGGTGTCGGCGATCGCCTTGGTGACGTCGTTGCGCGCATGGGCGCCGGCGAGCTGAAGGAAGCCGACGGCGTAGGCGAGCAGGGCGGAAACGCCGGTGAAGGCGAGAAAGGCCAGCAGGGCGAGGATATAGGGCGCCGCCTGCTCGTGCCGCAGGATCGAAAAAAAGGCCATGACCACAAGCAGGGCGGCCGCGAGCAGCAGCACCAGCCCCGGACTGCCGGCGCGCTCGGAGCGATCCACGCTGGAATGGGAGGTCGTCTGGCTCATGAAAACCTTGCGCAAAGGGAGGTGGGCGGGGAGTCTATACGCTTTGGCGAGTCGGAGGAATGTTTCCGCGCGCCTCGGCCCCTTTATGCGCAACGATTTTAACGATTCGTCGCCGGCCTGGAAGGGCGATGCCGATTTGGGCATGAAGCATTAACCAAATCTTAACCTTTTTAGGACAACCGCGCCTGGCTTGGTTATAGATGATCGCGAGTTGGTCCGGGGTGAGGGGGACAGGCGGCGCCATGCCGACATTCTTGCACGATAACCGCATGCTGGCCTGGAGTCTGGCCGCCGTCGCCTTTCTCGTCGCCTTCCTGCTGATCCTGAAGATCGTCGAGATCGCGGCGGATCTGCGCCGCCGCCTGCCGCGAGGGTCGAAGTCGCGCCAGTTGCGCCTGGGTTTCGTCGAGAGCTACGACCTCGACGGCGAGCGCCAGCTCATGCTGGTGCGCCGAGACAATGTCGAACATCTGCTGATGATCGGCGGACCGAACGACCTGCTGGTCGAGTCCGGCATCCTGCGGGTCGAGCCGCGCGAGGCGCGTCCGCCGCGCACCGCCGAGGCGCTCGCCGGTGGAGCGCCGGCCGCGGCGCCGCATCACGCGCCCTCCG
>JAJYCZ010000205.1 GCA_021777915.1 Pseudomonadota bacterium
AGCATCAGCGAGCGAAGGTTGGTCAAAGCAACGGCGCGACATCGGCGAATCGTCTCCGGGGACAACCTACAGAATCATGGGAGGCCGACTTTTGCAAAGCGCTCCTGGGATCAAGTCGGAAAATACGATGAAACAAGTGTTTTACAAGTTGCGTACACAAGGGCAGCTCGAACAAACACCCAAGGTTCCAGGGAAAAAGCCATCGTGGCGCCGGCCCGCCGCGGGCGAATCCGAGCGGTTGAGCAAGGATGATGTGGAATAAGGACCCCCTGGAAAGAGGTTTTATCGTCAATCCACGATAGCTTCTTGGGATATAACCGCAATGCGGACGACCTTAAAAACGGCTCGTTTTTAGGTCACGCAATATATTGCGCGAACATCGAACCTGCGCGAAAAAGGTCCATGATCCCAGCGCAGCCGAAATCGCTCTTTTCCTACCGCAAATATTGGGCGCACCGGTTCGGGACCGCGCCCTTCCTGCCCATGTCGCGCGCCGAAATGGAGGCGCTGGGCTGGGATTCGTGCGACATCATTCTCGTCACCGGCGACGCCTATATCGACCATCCGAGCTTCGGCATGGCGATCGTCGGGCGGCTGCTGGAGGCCCAGGGGTTTCGGGTCGGGATCATCGCCCAGCCGGACTGGAAAAGCGCCGAAAACTTCAAACAGCTCGGAAGGCCCAATCTCTTCTTCGGCGTGACCGCGGGCAATATGGACTCGATGGTCAACCGCTACACCTCCGACCGGCGGTTGCGCCATAACGACAATTATACGCCCCACGGCGAGGGCGGCAGAAGGCCCGACCGCGCGGTGGTCGTCTATGCCCAGCGCTGCCGCGAGGCTTTTGCCGAAACCCCGATCGTCATCGGCGGCATCGAGGCCTCCTTGCGCCGCATCGCCCATTACGACTACTGGTCGGATAAAATCCGCCGCTCGATCCTGCTCGATGCAAAAGCCGATCTTCTGCTCTACGGCAATGCCGAACGCGCTTTGGTCGAGGTCGCCCATCGCATCGCCAAAAAGGGGATTTTGCAGGATTTTTCCGACATTCGCGGCGTGGCGCTGCTCCGCGCCGCGCCGCCTGAAGGCTGGACCGAGGCTCCTGCCGAAAACCTCGACGGCGACGAGGGGATTCACGTCAAAGGCGAGAATGTCGTGGTCCGCCTGCCGGCCTATGAGCAGGTGGTCGCCGAGCCCGAATCCTATGCCCGCGCCTCGCGCGTGCTGCACAAGGAGAGCAATCCCGGCAACGCCCGGCCTCTGGTCCAAAGGCATGGCGACAAGGACATCTGGCTGACCGCGCCGCCCATTCCGCTGACCACGCCGGAGATGGACGCCGTCTATGGCCTGCCCTATGCCCGCGCGCCGCATCCGTCTTACCAGGGCGCGAAAATCCCGGCCTGGGAGATGATCCGCACTTCGGTGACGATCATGCGCGGCTGTTTCGGCGGCTGTTCCTTCTGCTCGATCACCGAACACGAAGGCCGGATCATCCAAAGCCGCTCGCAGGAGTCGATCCTGAAAGAGATCGAGGAAATCCGCGACAAGACCGAGGGTTTTACCGGGATCATTTCCGACATCGGCGGGCCGACCGCCAATATGTACCGCATGGCCTGCAAGGACAAGAAGACGGAAAGCGTCTGCCGCCGGCTGTCCTGCGTCTTTCCCGACATCTGCAAGAATCTGGACACCAGCCATGACGCTTTGATCGAGCTTTACCAGAAGGCGCGCGCGATCAAGGGCGTCAAGAAAGTGATGGTCGCTTCCGGCGTGCGCTACGATCTGGCGGTGAAAAGCCCGGCCTATGTGCGCGAACTGGTGACCCATCATGTCGGCGGCTATCTGAAGATCGCGCCGGAACACACGGAAGACGGCCCGCTCGCCAAAATGATGAAGCCGAGGATCGGCGCCTATGACCGGTTCAAGACCCTGTTCGACAAGGCGGCGCGCGAGGCGGGCAAGGAATATTACCTCATTCCCTATTTCATCGCGGCGCACCCGGGCACGAGCGACGAGGACATGATGAATCTCGCGCTCTGGCTCAAGCGCAACAATTACCGCGCCGATCAGGTCCAGACCTTTCTGCCCTCGCCCATGGCGCTCGCCACCGCCATGTATCATTCGGGCTTCAATCCGCTGAAACCGGTGCGCCATGGCGCGTCCGAAAAAGTCTCCGCCGTCAAGGGCCTGCGCCAGCGGCGGCTGCACAAGGCTTTTCTGCGCTATCACGACCCGGAAAACTGGCCAATGCTGCGCGAGGCGCTGAAGAACATGGGCCGCGCCGATCTGATCGGCCCCGGCAAGAAACATCTCGTGCCGCCCTGGCAGCCGGCGGGTTTCGCGCCGAAGGGCCGGGCTCCCGCGCCGAAAGGCTCCCGCGGCGATTCCAGGCCGCGCAAATTTCTCACCAAGGGCGTGTTTCCGGCTTGATTTTGCCTGGCTGCAAATATGCTGCGGCGCCGGCGCGCTTGACGCCGGAACATGCCCTACCTACTTTGGCCTCAGTCTCATCCCGCTCTGGGATCCGATTCCCCCTACGAGAGGTTTTCATGTCCACCGTCAAAGTTTCCGACGCCACTTTCGAATCCGACGTATTGAAGTCCGACGTGCCGGTCGTCGTGGATTTCTGGGCGGAATGGTGCGGTCCGTGCAAGATGATCGGCCCGTCGCTCGAGGAACTGGCGAAGGATTATGACGGCAAGGTCAAGATCGTGAAGCTGAACGTCGATGAAAATCCCGGCGTCGCCGGCAAGCTCGGCATCCGCTCGATCCCGACCCTGATGCTGTTCAAGGGCGGCAAGGTGACGTCGCAGAAGGTCGGCGCCGCGCCCAAGGGCGAACTGGCCAAATGGATCAACGCCGCGATCTGACCCAATTTTCCCTCCCCCTTGCGGGGAGGGTCAGGGTGGGGAAGTCTCCTTCCTGACGGCGAGCGCGCTGCTCGCCTGAGAGGTCGGCATCATCTCGATCCGGTTGATATTCACATGCGGCGGCAGGCTCACCAGCCATGCCGCCGTTTCTGCTATGTCTTCCGCCGTCAGCGGCTCCTTGTCGGCATAAAGCGCCGCCGCCCTTGCCGCGTCGCCGCCGAAGCGCACGACCGAGAATTCCGAGCCGGCGACAAGGCCGGGCTCGATATTGGTCACCCGCACGTTCCTGCCGACCAGATCGGCGCGCAGATTGAGCGAGAATTGCAGGACGAAGGCTTTCGTCGCGCCATAGACATTGCCGCCGGGATAGGGATAGTCGCCGGCGATCGAGCCGAGATTGATGATCAGCCCATCGTCGCGCGCCACCATCTGCGGCAAAACCGCGCGGGTGAGATGGACGAGGCCGGTGATGTTGGTGGCGACCATCCGGTCCCAGTCGGCAAGATCGCATTCCCAGGCGGGGTTGAGGCCGAGCGCCAGACCGGCGTTGTTGACCAGCACGTCGATCCGCCGCCAATCCTCCGGCAGGCCGGCCACGAAACCATCGACTTGTTTCCGGTCGGTCATGTCGAGCGGCAGCGCCAGGACGGCGTCGCCGAGTTCTTCGCCGAGCGCCGCCAGCCGCTCGACCCGCCGGCCCGTGGCGATGACGCGATGGCCGTCCTTGACGAAGCGGCGGGCGAAAGCGGCGCCGAAGCCGGCGGTCGCCCCGGTGATCAGAATGGTTTTCATGGAACGATCCCGTCTTTGTGCGCCCGGATCATGGGCGCGATTTCGCACGACCCTACCAGAGGCCGGGAATCATGCGCCAGGTCCGGGCGCGAAAAGCGTCATATTCGGCGCCGAATTCGGATTGCAGCAGCCTCTCTTCCGCGTCGATACGCGCGAGCAGCGGCAGGAGGGTCAAGGCCACGATAACCAGGCCGGCGCCTGAGCGGAAGGCGAGCGCCCAGCCGAGCGAGGAAATCATCAATCCGAGATAGGAGGGGTGGCGGATATAAGCGTAGGGGCCGGTCGTCAGCAATTCATGGCCGGGCTGGATCGCGACCAGGCCGGAAAACCGGTCGCCGAGCGCGACCACCGGCCACAGCCGCAGCGCCGCGCCAAGGGCGTAGAGCGCGACGCCAGCCCAGCGCACGGCCTCGCCCCCGAAGGTCAAAAAATGATGGCGGTCGTCCCAGGCGGGAATGAAACCGTTGGCGAGGCCAAGAGCCACGAATGCCGGGAGGACCCAGCGATTGCCGCGGTCTTCCCGCACGCCGGGCGACACATTGCCGCCGCAGAACAAGGCGGCGATGGCAATCCCGAAATAGACGATGGTCAGCGCCGACAAGGCGCTGTGGTGGATGAAGGGCGCAAAGCCGCCCCAGCCCCAGATTGGCAAGGCATAATAGGCGACCGCGCCGCCAAGCAGCGCGGCGGCGCGAGGAAAGCCTGAAAAACGCTTGCCCGCCGCCATCGCCGCCTCCGGTCAGTTGAACATCGAGGCCGCCGGGCAGGTCGCGCAGGCGCCGCCGTCGGCGCCGCAGGACGGCGCGGCGTCATTGTCGCCGCCGCGCGCCGGCGAAGCGATCAGCGACAATTGCTGCTCAAGTTGAGCCGAACCGCAGGTGGGGCAGACCGGTTCGTCGCCGGAGCGCACCAAGGTCTGGAAATTCGCGCCGCATTTCTTGCATTCGTAACTGTAGATCGGCATGGGCAAACCTCGTTATGGCTTATTCGGGCGGGACGTTTCTCCCGATCCGGCATCGATGGTCAAGCAGTTCCTCGGCGTGGCCGCCGCCCGCGGCGGCGAGCAGCAGGAAGCCGCGCCTGGCCGGGGGCTCGTCCAGTCCGATCACGGCGATGGTTTCGCCCGCCATATTGTCGTTGGCGCGGGGAATTTCCAGGGCGACCATCCGGAAAATGTTGCGGTCAAGCTCGCCCGCGCTCAAGGTGTGGGCATGGTAGCGGCCCGCACTCGGGCGCAAATTGATCTCGAACCAGCCTTTCCGGGATTTTGCGGCGCGGGCGAGGTCCGCTTTGATCCCCGGCTTGACGCAGTCGACATGGATATGGAGCTGGTCCTGGCTGCGCCCGGCGCGGGAATTGATCGCCATGCCGATATCGCTCCAGGCGAGCGGCCGGCCCGCGCCCTCCTCGACCCAATGGCGTTCGCTCCAGGCGTCGGCCCAATAATTGGGCGCGTCCTTGCGCAGCAGCGCCGGGCTCTCGACCCCGGCGACCCGGATGAGCGGGGTGACGATGATATGGGTCGCCTCGTCGGGCGTCCGCAGAGTGGCGACGCCCCGCTGATGATCGACGGCGAGACAGGGCGCGGGCAAGCCGGTGAGCCGGCTCATCGGCGAACAGACGCCGTGGACGACGCCCCATAAGCCGTTGCGTCCAAAGGCCTGTCCCTCGAAGGAGGCCGCCGGGCGGGCGGCGCCGGCGAGCGCGGCGAGGCCAGCGGCAAGAGCGATGATTTTCTTCACGCGCGGGCCATAGCATTTTGCTTGGCCGCGCGCATCGCCTTTTCCGCCCCGCGCCCTTACGATAAACTCGCTCAATGACCTTCCTGATCCCGGGCGGTCCGCTCCGGACTTTCGCGCAACGCCATGGCGTCGGACTCGGCGCGCGGGCCATCGCGCCCGGCGACGAGGCCCGTCTTTGGCCGGAAGAGGCGGAGGCGCTCGCGGCCCTGCGGCGCGAGCGGCGGCGGGCGAGCGGCGCCGCAGAT
>JAJYCZ010000206.1 GCA_021777915.1 Pseudomonadota bacterium
GAGCCGAAAGAGGATAATCCGATGCTCGGCTTCCGCGGCGCCTCGCGCTACGCCCATCCGGCCTATGCCGAAGGCTTCGCGCTCGAATGCGCCGCAGTGAAACGCGTGCGCGACGAGATGGGCCTGAGCAATCTCCGGATCATGGTGCCGTTCTGCCGCCGCGTCGTCGAGGCGGAAAAAGTCATCGCCGAAATGGCGCGCCACGGCCTCGAGCGCGGCAAGAATGGTCTTGAAATCTATGTGATGTGCGAGATCCCCAATAATGTGATCTCCATCGACGCTTTCGCGGAATTGTTCGACGGCTTCTCGATCGGCTCGAACGACCTGACCCAATTGACGCTCGGCGTCGATCGCGATTCGGAGATCGTCGCCTTCGATTTCGACGAGCGCGACCAGGGCATGCTCGAAATGCTGCGGCTTGCCGTCACCGGCGCGAAGCGCAACCACCGCCACGTCGGAATCTGCGGCGAGGCGCCGGCCAATTATCCCGAGATCGCCAGCTTTCTCGTCCGATTGGGCATCGACTCGATCAGCGTCAATCCGGCGAGCCTGTTGCGGACCATCAACGTGGTCCACGAGGCGGAGAAAGGCGACGCGGGATCGGCCGCGCCTCAATGAGCGCCGGGCCGATCAATCCGCTTTTTGCGCGATCAGCGGCTGACCCTTGGCGTCGTTGATCTTGACGGAGTCGAGCGTCAACGTCAGAGCCTTTCTGGGTCGCGTCCGCCTGAACCAAGGGCTGTTCAATGCTCTTTACGGTCCGCTGTCTTGCGCAATGAGGCTGACGCAGCCTGAAAGGGCGAGAGAGACGGAGACGGCCGTCCACGCGAGCGACTTGGGCCGCATGTTGGCATAACTTCGGGAATTTTGCGTCGGCGCAGGCACAATATCGGCAAGCCGGGATCCATCCAGGCTACGGACAGCTAGTTTTCTGGTCGCGGTCGCGGAGTTCGGCCGGCGCGCAGCTTTTCACGCGGCGAAGCGCGCCGCTGGTGGCCGCAAGTCCCAAAGGCGATGCAGCGTCAGCCTTCCTATCTTTATCGCGCCGACGGCCAACAAGAATGAAAATTAATTTCGTTGCCGATCACCATCAGCGGTCTGTAAAGTGACGCTGTAGCAGTGATTTAGCCTGCGAACGGCGCCGAAATCCGCGACATGCCCTCGTTGGCCCTGGCCGCCGAGAGGTTTGAGTTTGTGGCGTGGCGCGATTGGGAATCAAACCAGTGAAACGCCAGTCGGTCCTTCTGAAGAGGGCGGCGCTGTTCGTCGCCGTGCTCTCCACCATCCCATTCGCAGTGTTGCGGCCTGCGCAAGCCGAACAGCGCGTCGTCAACGGCCAAGCCTATTGGGCAAGGGGATCCGGGACCAATCGATCCGGGACCCTATTGGACCAGCGGCCAGCGCAAGTACGACCGCCACCATTACATGAGCTGGTACGGCAAAGACCCACAGGACTACAGGATGACTGTCTATGCCGAGCATTCAGGAAAGGCGCGCTGCGTTTGGCGTAGACGCGTCATCAACACGGAGTGGGAGTTCCAGCATCCTTATCTTCGGGTGTGCCGCCGGAAATGAAGAATGGCCGGAGCGGGTTGACTGACCGCAAGGATCCGCGCGCCAATGGCGCAACGGCTGATGTTCTTGCCGGCGTTCGACAATAGCCGTGAAGGGCGTTCTCGCGAGGCCTTGCGGGATCCAACCACACGTTCGGCTGCCGCGAACGTCGCGTCGAGGCGTCGCGGAGATTGACCGCGGGTGGGGCTGTTCCGGTTCAGCCCCGCCTTCGGCGTCGCGCGAGGCGTGGACATTCTTTGGTCAACCAACCGGGTATTCGGGAAAGTTAAGAAAGTCATGCCTGCGCATCGCTCGTTGACGCCGCCGACCATCGCTCAACTGCGATTCCTGGGAGTGTCCGGCGTCCGCGCGACATGCGAATGCTGTCAGGGCTCGACAATCGTCGGCTTTGACGAAATTCGGCTTGACCGATCCACGCTCTTTCCTGAGGTCGTGGCGATGCGCGAGTTTGTGTGCTCAAATTGCGGCTCTCGCGCCATCCAATTGTCGCCCGACTGGGATGGGCAACCCGTGAAGGCGGATGCTCGCTTGGTCGCGAACCGGGCTGCCCCGAATGCGCATCGCAGCGGGAGGCGCAGAGAGTGAAGGTCTGCTGCGCGTGACGCCATTCCCGCAACTTTTCCCGTATCGCATGCATTTCGGTTCCATGAACGCTCGTGAAATTTTCGGAAGACTCGGCTCGTCCATACGCGCGCCAATCCGCGGCCTTGCGGCGCTTTGGCTCAAGATCAGGGGGGAAGGTCCGCGGCGCCCGATGGCCTCGGCGTCCACAGCATTTGGGGATAACGATCGTCCGCCCAGCATCGGGGTCGAAAGCCGCGATGGCGCAGTCGATCAACTCAGGCGCGATCTCGGGCGTGTCGCCTCGGAAGATCATGGCGCCGCCGATGTCGGGTCGGAGCGCCGCCAAACCGGCCTTGAGGGAGGTCGAAAGGCCTTCGTGGAATTCATCGTTGACGACGAAACTTGCCGCCGCACCCGACAAGGCCGCCCGAACCTTTTCGGCCTCGCGGCCGAGGATGACCGTCGCCCCAACGAGGCGCGAATGTTCTCGACGGCGAGGCGATCGGCCGTAATATTCGGCGCCATCGCCATCAGGTCGGGGATGGCTTGCAATTTCTAGCCTAAGATAACTGGACCCATAAACGTCGAAAGGCCGCTCCCATGACTGAGCAAACAAGCAAACCCGGGGAGACAAAGGCTCTGCCGATATTGGTGGCGGCCGGCATCGTTGCGGCGGTTTTAGTGGTCGGCCTGTTCGGCGGTCGCTTCATGGAAAAAAGCCGCCCCATGACGGCGGACGCGAAATTGCAAATGGCGCTGGAGGCTTTCCGGTCGGGCTACGACCAGACCGCGCTGGCTCTGCTCACGCCTTTGGCCAAGGATGGCAACGCCAAGGCGCAATACTGGCTCGCCGACATTTACAGCGATGACGATCCCAATTCCAAACCGGATAGGGCGAAAGAACAGGCGCTGCTTGAAAAATCGGCCGGCCAAGGGTTCGTTCCGGCGGAAAGGCGTCTCGGCGAGCTCTATCTGAGAGGAACCGCAACCTTCCAGGATTTCGGCAAGGCCCAGCTTTGGCTGCATAAAGCCGCAGTCGCCGGCGACGCCACGGCGCAGGAGGAGTTGGGGCACATCTTCGGTTTGGGGCTCGGCGTCGCGCCAGACCAGTCCCAGGCCTATGCCTGGTATGAAAATTCCGCGCTTCACGGCGACGGCCTGGCGGAGCGCCTGCGCGATGATCTGGTCAAGCGCATGTCGCCGTCTGAAATCGACAAGGGAGAACAGGCCGCGAGGGAAATCGCGACGAGCATCAAGCCCTCCAAGTGACCATTCAGGCGACCCGCGAACGCCTTGCGATCAGGCGCCCTCGGCGGTCCGGCGATCGCGGCGCGAAACCAACGTCGTTGCGAGCGCCGGTCCCGCATAAAAATTCATTGCTGAAAGACAAGGAAATCTGGCCATGTCCATGCCTCGACCGACGCCCAGCTCCCAAATGATCGAGACCCTTACCCGGTCGATGCGCGACCATTGGGGCCTGTTTCTGGCCGAAGGACTTATCTTATGCATCCTCGGGCTGGGGGCCATCGTCGTGCCTCCGCTCGCCGGCCTCGCCACGACGCTTCTCCTGGGTTGGCTGTTCCTGGTCGCGGGGCTTGTGGGGCTCTACTTCACCTTTCGCGCAAAATCCGCGCCCGGCTTCGGCTGGGCTCTCCTATCGGCGATCGCCGCGCTTTGCGCTGGCGCACTGCTGTTGTGGAATCCCTTCCAGGGCCTGGCGACGCTGACTTATGTGCTGGTGGCCTATTTCATCGTCGATGGCACCGCGATCATTTTTCTGGCCATCGCCCATCGAAGCGAATTGTCCGGCAAATGGGAGTGGCTGCTGCTGAATGGCGTGATGGACCTGATCCTCGCCGGAATCATCCTTTCCGGCCTGCCGGGGACGCTGGTCTGGGCGCTCGGCCTGCTCGTCGGCATCGACCTGCTTTTTGGCGGCGCTTCTCTGATCGCCATGGCCTTGGCGGCGCGCAAGGCGGGCCCCTGATCGGCGGGACGATCGAAGCAGTGGCGGAGCTTTGTCAACGGCGCTCCGCAATTGTCGCTGGCGGCATTCTCCGAAGGTCGCCGCCGCTATTTGCCAGGCCCTGGCGCGGACCGGACGCCAGGCGGCGGCGATCCATGCGTTGTTCTCCTTCAAAGCCGTGGCTGGCGCGATCGGGTCGCGTCACCACGGTTCATGGTTGAAAGGATAACCGTTGCGCTTCACGCTGGAATCCAGGGCCAGCGTCCGATGATCGACTTGCTGTTGATTCTGCGCACACCGCGAACATTTGTTGAGCCGTGTGGTGGATCGGGGCAAGTGAGCGGTTCAGTTTTGTCCAAAGTCCGGCGCTCTGATGGCCATATACACGCATGACAATTTCGAGCAGATCGCCGCCGCTGTCGGCATGGAAGTCGAGGCCGTTGCGGCGTATGCACGGCGTTTCGAAGCGGCAGCCCGATGGTATCGGTTGGATCGCGCTTCGCCCCGCCGCATTGCTCCATCCATCTCGCGCCGGGATCTCGATGGAATCGCGAAGAACGCTCGCCGGCTATTGGAGAGCCTCGGCGTTGCCGACCTCAACGAGGCGGTCGATGGCCCGGGCGATCCCCGGATTCTCGACGCGCTTATTTTGATGGACGATCACGATGAAACGCCTCTCGTGCGAGCGACGCAACGAATCGCCCGTTTGGCGGAGATCATGGAAGGCGTCGCGGCGGCGGCGGAACTGAGCCGGCGCGCCGAGCAGGCGGGCGCCGAGGTCGCCAGGGTCGGGAAGATGACGGTGGAGGACGGGAACCGCGGCGATCGGGCGATCAATGACTGGGTCGGCGCGATGATGACCGCATATCGCATCATTACCGGCAAGGAGCCGGCGACCTCTGTCGGGGGACCGGACCGACCTGATGAGGGGATCGCCGGCGGCCCCCTCATTCGCTTCCTCATCGCCGCGAGCAAGCCACTGCAGATAGAAGAACTCTATGGGGACGCCTGGCGCAGCCGCGTGCGCACAGTGCTGAAGGGCGCGTCAACGCAAGACTGACAACGATTTGGCCATGCGAGCGCCGTCCGCCGACTCGGATAAGCCGTCGGCATGCCAGCGCGCCGCCCAACATCCTCCGAGACGACCCAGCCCGCGGCGAGCGGAGCGCTGATTGCGCTCGTGCGCCTGCTGGCGCGCGAGGCCGCTCGCGAATGTCTGGCTCAGACGCCACCCCCTCCTGAACGCCAGGAACAACCTCGACCGAAAGATCGGAAGTGGCAGCGGCCCGCGAATATCTGCGCGCCGACGAGATCGCGCGCCTGTCCGGGGTCTCGGTGAGGACCGTGCGGCGGTGGATCGCGACCGGAACGCTGCCGTCGGTGAAGGTCGGCGGCGTGCGCCTGGCGGCGAAAAAGGCGGTTCAGCAAATGCTCGCGCCGGCCCGGCGGGACTGGAGCGCGGATGAACCAGAAAGTGGAGAACGCACAGATGCTTAC
>JAJYCZ010000207.1 GCA_021777915.1 Pseudomonadota bacterium
AAGCCGGTGCGTGGTTCCGGCGTGTGCGCTTCGTCATGACAACTCCTGAATCGCGGCCCTCATGTTCGCCGCTGTCAGGCAGAAATTCCACTTATCCCTCTGTTCAAATTTCCGAGGCCAGCTCTGTATGGCGGTCGCCGCCCTTGGCGGAAAACGGGTGCGCTCGGCGCTCGGTGGCGAATGGACCGTGGCGAGCTTCCTGATCGAAACGATGGCGCGAACGTCGAAATGTCGAGCCGCCGATGATCTTTTGATGCTCTCCGAACGCCACCCGGCCTATGCGGAGGCGCGGCAAGAATTTTCAACCCGATCGACGCCCGATCTCCTGGCAATTTGCACCGGCCATGACGAATTACCGAGCCGGGCGCTCGCGATCTGGTACGCCACCGGCGTCTTCCGTCCTTCCCGATGGATGCGCGAACGGCGCGGCGAGCCACGGGCTGCATTCGATCATTTATTTGAGGGCGGCTTTCCGCCGACCCTCATTGCGATTGCGCGGGAAGGATTTCGTCGAACCGGCGAGCCGCTGGCAGCACTCCTGCCGCTGCTCTGGCCCGCGCGACATGCAGAGACAGCCACTATCGCCGATGACGAAATTCCGTCCGAAAGCGTTTCGAAGGGCGGGTTGCCGGGTTGGTGCCTCGACCGATATTCGCGGGCCGGGAGGACATGTCTTCAAGAATTCCTGCGGCGCGACACCGCCACAGGGAAATGGATCGCAGCGAATGTCCCCGCCGCCCGCCGCCTCGATTTCCTCGGCGATGTCCTCTTCCGCGTCGAAGGGCAAATCTGCAAGCGGCGCGTCATCTGGCCAACAGCGACGGAACTGCGCCGCCGCGTGGATTTCGAATGCCATCCTGGATGCGCCGACGCCACCGAAGTCCTCGACCTCATGCGCACCGACATCGACGCCCTGAATGGGGTTCGCGCCGAACGGAATGGGGAGTTCGACCATGTTTGAGCAGCTCCTCCCTCGCTATAATCTTCACTTATCGCGACCCACAAAGGCCGAGGTTGAACCCGTCAATCAGTATGCACTTAATTGCACATACGACCTCACGGATGATGTTCTCGATCTCGTCGCCAACAGCATTTCCGAAAGCACGCGCCGCGCGCACCAGTCAGACCTCGATCATTTCATGGCGTGGGGCGGGTCCGTTCCGGCGTCGCCGCAACTGGTCGCCAATTATCTCGCCGCCCACGTCGAGACGCTCGCCGTCGCAACCCTGGTCCGCCGTGTCGCGACGATTTCTAAAGCCCACGAGGCCAAGGGCTTGGAAAATCCCTGCCGGACGGCATTAGTGAAAGCGGCGTTGCGCGGGATCAAACGAATGCGAGGCACAGCCCAGCGCCAAGCCCGGCCATTGCTGCGCGATGACCTGTTCGCCGTTCTCGCCGCGACTGACGACAGCCCCAAGGGTCTGCGCGACCGCGCCTTGTTGCTCGTCGGCTTCGCGGGCGGCTTTCGGCGCTCGGAATTGGTCGGCCTTGATTGCGGGGATGTGGAGCGCGTCCGCCAGGGCCTGATCTTGACGTTGCGGAGATCGAAAACCGACCAGGAAGGCGCGGGACGAAAAATCGGCATCCCCCTGGGCCGCTCGAACTGGTGCCCGGTCGCTGCGCTCGAACAATGGCTCGAAGCGGCGGGGATCGAAGACGGCCCCCTGTTCCGGCGCGTTGACCGGCATGGGCATATTTCCACCGAACGGCTGTCGCCCGAAGCGGTCTGCTTGGTGGTTCGCGAACGGGTCGCGACAATCGGCCTCGACCCGTCAGCCTACAGCGGTCATTCGCTCCGGGCGGGCTTCGCGACAAGCGCCGCCCAGGCGGGCGTTTCAACCGTGAAAATCCGCGCTCAAACCGGCCATGCGTCCGACGCAATGCTCTCCCGATATGTCCGCGACGGCGAAATTTTCACGGGGAATGCGGCGGGCTATTTGCTTTAGCGGCTGAATTGCCCGCCTCATTCTTTCCCAGCAGCCCAGCCCAGCTCGTTTCAACGGCCGACTGCGGGGCTTGGCCAGCGATCGCATCAAGGGGTTCCAATAAACAGCGCAGCCTCCAGCTCCTGGGCGCGGCCGGCAACGTTATGCTCACGCTCACTCTTCGTTAACCAAGAAACGCTATATACGAGCAACACATAAAGGATGTTGCCATGAAATTAATCTCGTCTTGCTCCCTTCTTGTGATCGTAACTTGCACACCAGCGTTCGCGCAACCGGGCGTGTTGTATAATAATCCAGGCGATGGCACGTACTACACTGACCATGGCTATAACTTGCGAGCCAGCCCACCCGTGGAGCCGCAAGGTGGCTATACGCCCGCCGCTTCGACTTGGACGGGGTTTTACGTCGGCGCTAATGTCGGCTTCGCTGGCGACGAATTCAATTATCCTGTGAGCGCGACCGACGCATTCGGGAACCTTGTGGGAAGCGGCTCGGCGCATCTAAATTCCAGCGGCGTCATCGGCGGCGGACAAGCAGGTTTTAATTTCCAGTTCAGTGGACCCTTCGTCGCGGGCGTGGAAGCTGACATCCAGGCATCGTCGGTCACGGGCGAAATCGGCCTCAATGGGCAGATCGCGGGAACGCCCTTCGCCGCAACGGCTGGCTCCCGGCTGGGTTACCTCGGAACGATACGCGCCCGCTTAGGTTATGCGGTTCTCGCCAACCGGGGCCTAGTCTATGCGACTGGCGGTTTAGCCTATGGCGGCGTGAATAGCTTCGCCAACGGTTCAATAAGCGGCATGGGGCTCGGCATCTCGAAAGACACGACGGGAACCGGCTGGACGGTCGGCGGCGGCTTCGAATATGCGCTGAATGATCACTGGTCGTTCAGGACCGAATATCTCTTCGTCGATCTCGGCAGCGCGACGATTTACAGCGGCCCTCTCCTGGGCGTGACCAATGTCAACCTCGGCGTCGAGACGAAAGCGAATATTTTTCGTGCCGGCGTAGACTACAAGTTCGGCGGCCCCGAGCCGGTCGTCGTCGCCAAATATTGATACGATCACTCGATCGTTCTCAGAGCCCGGTCCAGTGACCGGGCTTTTTCATTCGTGGGCTGTCGCGGCGGGCGACAAGGTGGCTCGCCAGCGGGTAACGTGCGGCCGATCTGGATTTGGCGCGAGAACGCAGCCGGCAACGCACGGCAGCTCAACCCGCGCCCAACGCGGTGGCGCACCTAGGCCCTATCTCACCTTCGGGGCCAATCAAGGCATTCCAGATCGCTCCCAGGCCGCCCAAGCGAACTCAGGGCAATACTCCTTCTCAACCGCCCGCGTTGGTCGTGACGCCTTGGTGGATGACGAATTTTTCGGATCATTGGGGATTGGCGACTGAATTCTCGCCTTTCACCGGACGGATTTGATGGAGATTTTTTCGGGCGACATATGCGGAGCCCAGAATGCAACAGCGCAAAACGCCCGCCAGCGTTTCCGTGGCGGGCATTTCTCTGCCTCAGCTCACGGCCGAGGCCCGTGTCAGTTCCTTCCGAAGAAACCGCGCCATAGCAGCATAGGTCCGGCGCATGGGAGGATGGTCGATGAGGTTGAAATATTCGCTTGGCAATATGTCGTTGCAACGCCAAACGTTACCCGCAGCCTCGTCGATAGTAATCTCCCGGTCTTCGAATTCGACCGTTGGCAGGGGCTCGCCCGAACGCCAGCGATAGAATGCTACGACCGCTTCGCAAAAAGCATCGCGTACATGGCCCTTTGCGTGGCCACTATTTCCATACGTGTATTTCGACATTGGTCACCTCCGTAGGTCCATCAGGAACGATATGGAGGCTGAGAAACGCCCTGGTCACGCTCGCGTTCTCGCCCAATGCCATGCCTAACCGCGCTGCGCCAAAAAGACGCACATCATGATCTGGGACCAGGTCGATCCGACGATAGGAATACGATAGTCAGCTTTTACAAAAACACAATATATTCGTTAGGCGCATGGTTAAGTTCACTTCTATTATGGTTATTCTGCAATCTTAACTTCCAAGCGGCCGCCGGAAAAACTTCCGACCTCCGCAGGAGCCAGGGCCTTCCCGATCGCCCCGTGCTCGAACTTTTTGTACTGCTGGATATTGGCAGCTGGTTTCCCGCTCCTCGAACATACACCTTTTCGTCGAGCTCCCGACCAGCGATGCAAAACTTTTGCATTTAATTGCACATTCTCGTTTGAGCCTATGTCATCCGGTACAAAAAACTGGTACAAAAAAAAAACGGGTACTGGAAGTCCCCTCGGCGTAAGTCATTGTTGCGCCTACGTGTCGGAAAAGCGGGATGTTCTCCCTCCCTCTCCGCCATGCTACCGCGACAACGCATTGATTAAACACGTCTTTCTTTAATATCGCGGCTTCCGGTATTACAAAGTGGCGCGGCCTGGGGCGCGCAATTCGTTTCCCTGCCCGCGCAATGCCGCCTTACAAAATTCCCGAAGCCCTCCGCTCTGCGGCTATTCGCCGAATTCTGTACGCCCAGCGTCGAGCGAAACGGATTTAACCTGAACGAATACCTTTTGACCCGAAGCGAATCCCAACTCGTCCCATGACTTCCGCGTCATGCGCGAGAGGAGACGCGCGCCCTCTCCATTTTCGCCGAGCGCGACCGACGCCACGACCTCGAAGGAGTCGAGCACTTTCATCGCCACGACCCGCGCCGGCAGGACGTTCAAAATCGAGCTTCGCCCTGGCGTCTCGCGCGCCAGACTGACCGCGCTGGCCAGGATATGCACGCGTCGTGGCTCGCCGACCTGCCCCCCGCTCGCGGAAGCCAACAGACGCCCGCCCGGCACGACGACCGCAATCAACCCGTAGGTCGCATCGACCGCTTCGACCACACCTTGCAAACTGACCGCCGCCTCGCGCGATCCAGCCAGAGGCGAGCCGGGATCGCTCTGCATATCGTCCAGCTTGCCGGCGCCGACAACGCGGCCGTGGTCGATCAGGACGAGGTGATCGGCCAGACGTTCCACTTCGGCGATTTCATGGCTGATGTAAACAATCGGGACCGCGAAATGATCGCGCAGCTTCTCGATGAAGGGCAGGATTTCGGCCTTGGTTCTCTGGTCGAGCGCCGACAGGGGCTCGTCCATCAAAAGCAGGCTGGGCTGGCTGAGCAAGGCGCGTCCGATCGCGACGCGCTGGCGCTCGCCGCCGGAGAGATGGCGCGGCGAATGGCCGAGCAATGCGCGAATTCCGAGCAAGTCGATCGCTTCGTCGAAATCGATCTCCGGGCGATCGGACACCCTTTCTTTCGGCGCGCCGAAGAGCAGATTCCCGCGCACCGACAGATGGGGAAAAAGGCTCGCCTCCTGGAAGACATAGCCGAGCGGGCGACGATGCGTCGGCAGGAATGCCCCGCCATCCTGCCAGATTTCGCCGTTGATTGCGAAGTAGCCATCCTTCACCCGGTTGAGCCCGGCGATACAGCGCAGAATGGTGGTCTTGCCGCATCCCGAAGGCCCGAACAAAGCGGTGACGCCTTGCGCCGGCGCCTCGAAGGCGGCGTCGAGGGCGAATTTGCCCAACACGCCGCGAAAGCGGGCGCGGATCGCGTTCGGCGCCATCACTTCTGCCTCGCGAAAAAT
>JAJYCZ010000034.1 GCA_021777915.1 Pseudomonadota bacterium
GGCATGGTCGAAATCCATGACGCGGACGGCGTTCTGCGCGGGCTGGCCGAGAAGCTTCCGCCCGACGCCTTTCTGCGCGATACGCCGGCGACCCATGCCGACAGGGATCTCGCCTTTTTCGCGCGGAACGCCGCGGCCGACGAGGCCGACAGGCTCGAACAGACGCATCTTCTGATGGGCGCGCTGCACAAGGCCCTGGCCTTCACGCCGGGCGAGACCGAGGCGCCGCGGCCGGCCGCCGAGGTTTTCGCCGCGCGCGCCGGCTCGGCGCGCGAACTGGCGCAGGTCTTCGTCGCGGCGGCGCGGGTCTTAGGCGTTCCGGCGCGCTTCGTTTCCGGCTTCCACCTCGGCGCCGGCGCGGGCGAGGCGGGCGCCCATCACGCCTGGGCGGAAATCTTTTTCGATCCCATCGGCTGGATCGGCTTCGATCCGGCTCTGGGATATTCCCCGCGCGAAAAACATCTGCGGCTCGCCGCGGGGCTCGATTTCTTTGCCGCCGCGCCCCGGCGCGCCGTCTGCCTCACCCCCGCCCGCGAGGAAAGGCGTGCGGTTCTGACCGTGGAGGCGGCGTAACGGACGGGATGGCGGATCGCGCATGATTCTCATCGCGCGGAAGGGGGCGGATTGTGGCGCACGAGACCTTGGACGCGATCGACCGCAAGATCCTGACGGCGCTCCAGGCGAACGCCAATATCGCGGTCGCCGATCTCGCGCGGGAGGTCGGGCTGTCGCCCACGCCCTGCTGGAAACGGGTGCAGAAGCTCGAAAAATCCGGCGTCATCACCGGGCGGGTGGCCCTGGTCGATCCCCAGAAAATCGGTCTTGGCCTCACCGTTTTCGTTTCGATCGAGACCGACGACCATTCCCAGGCATGGCTTGCGCGTTTCGCGCAGGCGGTCTCCTCCATGCCGGAGGTGATGGATGTCTACCGGATGGCCGGCGACGTCGATTACCTGCTGCGGGTGGTGGTCGAGGACACGGCGGCCTATGACGGGTTCTACCGCCGGCTGATCGCGGCGGCGCCGCTGAAAAAGGTCACCTCGCGCTTCGCCATGGAGCGGATCAAGGCCAGTTCGGCTTTTCGCATTCCGGAACCTCCATCCGCGCGCTGATTTTGCGTTGAATCAATTGCAGCCGGCGACGGATTTGCTATGTCCCTCTGTGGAATAGGTGGGGCGAAAACGACGGTCCGTGGAACCGGCTGAAGACCGGAAGCGGGGGCCTTGCAAGCGGCGGAAGTCCGCGCGGGCGTCAGAAGCGTGTTCCATTCAAAACTCATCATCAACGGTCCGGCAGCCTTTTGAATCCGGACAGGCGGTTCAGCGCGGCTCGCGATGATCCGTTGGCTCGAATTGGTATGGGATGAGGGGAGATCAGGCGTTTCGGAAAAGCGCGGTTGTTGACCGGAAGATTCGATTCCCCCCGGGGCGCTGACGGGGCGTAGCGCGAACCGGGTAGGGGCGGTGCAACGTCACCGCGGAATCGGCCGGCGGCGCGCGATCCTGGTTTGGCGTCAGCCAAAAAGTCATGCCTTCATGCGTCAAGGCGCGGAGAACGGCCGAAGAGCCGTGAGCGCTGTGGGGCGGCGGGGCTCCAGTTTCCGAAACGACCTGTTTTATATGGCGCCGCGCGCTCAAGCGCGGCGCCGAAGGCGGCGCTCAAAAAGTCGCCGCCAACTCACGCCGGCCCTTCGGGGTCGGCGATTTTATTTGCCGACTCGCAAACGCGCCGAAAAAAAACGGCGACGCCACGCGCCTTCGCCTATTTTTTCGCCGGCCTGACCGTCTTGACGAAGCCCGGATGGGTGTCGAGCCAGGCGCCGCCCATCAGTTCGACGCAATAGGGAATGGCGGGAAAGACGGCCTTGAGACACAAGTCGATCGAGCGCGGGCTGCCCGGCAGATTCACGATCAGGCAGGCGCCGCGATGGGCGGCGGTCTGGCGGGACAATATGGCGGTCGGCGTCTGCTCCAGGCTTTTCATCCGCATCAATTCGCCGAACCCTGGCAATTCGCGATCGCAAGCGGCGAGCGTCGCTTCCGGCGTCAGGTCGCGCGGGGCGGGGCCGGTGCCGCCGGTGGTCAGCACGAGACAGCAGCGGGCCTTGTCTGCCATGTCGATCAATGTGTCGCGCACCAGCTCGAACCCGTCGGGAATGACCCGCCTGTCGAGTTCGAAGGGCACGGACAGCGCCTTGCCGAGCCATTCGGCGATGGCCGGGCCCGAAATATCGTCATAGACCCCGGCGCTGGCGCGGTCGGAAACGGTCAGCACGCCGATTTTTGCCGGGGCGGTCATGTTGCTTCCTTTGGCGAATCCCTGTTGACGCGCGGCGGGCCCATCAGGGCCGGCTGGAACAGGATCGCCGCGCAAAGCGTGGTGGCGAGCGACAGCGCCAGCAGCTTGCCCATGCTCGACGTGCCGGGATGGCTCGACGCCCACAGGCTGCCGAAGGCGGTGGCGGTGGTCAGGGCGCTGAAGAAGATCGCGCGGGTGAGGCCGGTGCGCAGCAGTTTGGCCGAACCGGCGCGCCAGGCGATGACATAATAGATCTTGAAGGCGACGCCGAGGCCGAACAGCAGCGGCAAGGCAATGATATTGGCGAAATTGAGCTTCAGCCCGATCAAGGCGGAAATCTCCATCGTGTAGATCCCGGCGAGAGCGAGCGGCGCCAGGGTCAGAGCGACATCGCCGATCCGCCGCAAGGCGATGAAGAGCAGGATCGTGATCGAGACGAAGGCGAGGCCGCCGGCTTCGGCGAAGGCTTTGAGCACCGTGTCGCCCGAGGCGAGAATCCCGACCGGCGCCCCGGCGGCGTTGGGCGCGGCTTTCAGCACCGCATTGACGAAGGGCCGCATCAATTCGTAATCGTTCTTGTCGCCGCGCGGCGCGACCTCCATCCGGGCGCGGCCGTCCGATGCGATCCAGTCGCGGCGCAATTGGACCGGCAGGCCGGAGAGCGTGACGGGCGCCGCCTGGAGGCTCAGGCGCACCTCCTCCAGCAGGATTTTCATCGGCGCGATCAGCAGCGCCCGGGCGCGGGCGCGCGCGGCCTCCGGCGCCTTGCCGAGGGTTTTCAGCGCCGCGCCGGCGCGTGCGAGGGCGCCAAGCGCGGGCTTGCCGTCGGCCGCCTTTTGCAGCGCCGCGCCCGCGTCGATCAGGGCGCGGGCGTCCTCGGCGTCGGTCGGCGGCGCCGGCGGGTTGACCGGGTCGAGGCTGGGGCCGAGCAGGCTCCGCGCGTCGGCGATCATGGCGAGCTTGGCCTTCTGGTCGTCGGGGACGAAATCCGACAAAGTTGTCACGCTTTCCGCTTCCGGCAGCGCCCGCAATTTCACCGCGAGCGCGTTGGCGCGATTGAGCGAAGGCTCCATGATCTCGATGACATTGGGCGTCATATGCGGGTCCTGCATGATGTCGAGCAGGGTCGAAACCGATTCCGTCTTCTTGCTGCGCAGGTTCAGCGGGTTGTAATCGAACCGCACTTTCAGCAGCAGAGGCGCGCCGATGACCGCGAGGCCGAGCGCGGCCACGACGATTGCCTTGCGATGGCGCATCTGGAATTCGTCGAGCGGCGCCAGGAAGGCATAGCCGACCGGCCTCGTCTCCGAACGCGGGCGCAGCAGGGAAAGCAGCGCCGGCAAAGCGGTGATCGAGGTCAGGAAGGCGATGATCATGCCGGTTCCGGCGATCAGGCCGAGTTCGGAAACGCCGCGATAATCGGTCGGAATGAAGGAATAAAAGCCGGCCGCCGTCGCGGCCGCCGCGAGGGCCAGCGGCAGGCTCGCCTTGGCGCCCGCCGCGTTCAGCGCGCGGCGCAGATCGTCGTCGCGAAAACGCTCCTCGCGATAGCGCACGCTGAACTGGATGCCGAAATCGACGCCGATGCCGACGAAGAGCACGGCGAAGGCCACCGAAATGGGATTGAGCGAGCCGACCATCGCCAATCCGGCGGCGGCGGTCATCGCCAGACCCATCAGCATGTTCGCCATCACCGCGAAGATCAGCCGGCGCCAGCGCAGCGCCCGCCACAGGATGAACAGAACCGCGACCAGGGTGATCAGATTGCTGCGCGCCGCCCCTTCCGTCAGCGTCCCGAACTCCTCGTCCTGCAAGGCAATGTCGCCGGTCAAGCGCAGGCGGTAGCCTTGTTCGGTCGTCAGGCCGATCCGCCTCGCCGTCTGGCGCAATGCGTCCGAAGCCTCGGCGCCCGCCTCCAGCGCCGAAAAATCCAGCACCGGCTTGACCTCGATGAAACGGCGCTTGTCGCGAACCGAGGCTGGCGCGCCGGAAAACAGGGCCGACCAGGAAAAATCACTTTTTTTGTCCGCCGTCGCGGCGTCAATCGCGCCCGTGATGGTTTCGAGCGGCTTGGCCATGCCGGCCGCTTCCTGGCCGCCGCGCGCCATCAGGCCGAGCGCCCCGGCGAAGCCGCGCAGCGACGGGTCGCGCGCCAGCGCGCCGAGAAAGGGCTGGGCGTCGATCAACTGGTCCGTCTTCGCCTGGACCTCGCTTTCCGGCAGATAGAGCAGGCCGTTGCGGCGAAAGAAGTCGCTGGTTTCGAGGCTGGAGACAGCGGAAAAATATCTCGGCTCCGCCTTCAGAGCCGCGACCAGCCGCAGCGTCCCCTCGGTCGCCAGTTCCGGCGAGGGCGCATCGAGCACCGCGAGCAAAGTGTTGGCGCGCTGGGGAAAGGCGTGACTCAGCGCGATTTCGCGCTGGCGCCACGGCAGATCGGGATTGATCAGCTTGTTGAGGTCGGTGGTGATGGCGAAGTGAGCCGCCGCGTACCAGCCCGCGAGCAGGGTCGCGAGCAGCGCCAGGGCGAGGACGGCGAGGCCGTGGGCCGCGCTGAAGGCCACGGTCCTGGCGACCAAGCCGATCTCCTCGGTTTCGGGATGGAGAAAATCGTCAGCCTCGGCCATGTCGCTCCCGGGCCGGCGGCGATTGCGGCTTCTTCCCCGGCGCCTGGAAATTGCTTTATTTTTCGACGAAAGGAAACCGTTGCGGCGCATTTTTTCGCAGGCATTTGAGCGTCGTCGGGTTTTTGCTTGCGGGCCCGAGGCGGTTCGGCCTATTGGTCCCCCGCGGATTCAAAAGATCGACGCGGCGCAGAAGGAGAAGCAATGGGTATCCCGGTGATCGAGGGAGCGCGGATCGGCGCCTATATCGTCAAGCAGCATCTGCTTGGCCGCAAACATTATCCCCTCGTCCTGATGCTGGAGCCCCTGTACCGCTGCAATCTCGCCTGCGCCGGCTGCGGCAAGATCGACTATCCCGACAAGATTCTCAACCAGCGCCTTCCCTATGAAGACTGCATGGCGGCGATCGACGAATGCGGCGCGCCGGTGGTGGTGATCGCCGGCGGCGAGCCCTTGCTGCACAAGGACATCGGCAAGATCGTGCGCGGCGCGATCGCGCGCAGGAAATATGTCACGCTCTGCACCAACGCTTTGCTGCTCGAAAAGAAAATGGGCGAGTTCGAGCCGCATCGCGCCTTCAATTTCTCGGTCCATCTCGACGGCGACCGCGAGATGCACGACAAATCGGTCTGTCAGGCGGGTGTCTACGACCGCGCCGTGGCGGCGATCAAAGCCGCGCGCAAAAAGGGTTTCAAGGTCACGATCAACTGCACTTTGTTCAACGACGCCGACCCCGCGCGCGTCGCCGGCTTCCTCGACGAGTTGAAGGAACTGGGCGTGGACAGCGCCACCATTTCGCCCGGCTATGCCTATGAGCGCGCCCCGGACCAGGACCATTTCCTCAACCGCAACAAGACCAAGGAATTGTTCAGGGCGATTTTCCGGCTGGGGAACAAGGGCCGTAAATGGGCCTTCTTCCAGTCCTCGCTCTATCTCGATTTCCTCGCCGGCAACCAGGCCTATCGCTGCACGCCCTGGGGCAATCCGCTGCGCACCGTCTTCGGCTGGCAGCGCCCATGCTATCTGCTCAACGAAGGCTACGCCAAGTCATACAAGGAGCTGATGGAGACCACGGATTGGGACGATTATGGCGTCGGCAATTACGAGAAATGCGCCGATTGCATGGTCCATTCCGGCTTCGAGCCGAGCGCCGTCGCCCATGCGGTGAAAAATCCCTTCGCCGCGCTCAAGGTCGCCTTGTTCGGCGTGAACACCGAAGGCCCCTTCGCGCCGGATATTCCGCTCGACAGGCAGCGCTCGGCGGAATTCGCTTATGCGGAGCAGGTCGAGCGCCAGCTAAACGAGCTGGTCGAAGCCGAAAAGACGCCCGAGACGGCGGCGGCCGCCGAGTAGGGCGGCCAGCGCCTCCCGCGCGTCGAGCGCGGTCCGGATCAGGGCCGCCGTCTGCATCGGGCTTCTGGCCAGCGCGGCCAGAACGGCAAAAGCGTCGGTCGAGCCGTCGGGCTTGAATCCGGCGAGCGCCGCCGGCGGGATGGCGCGTTGCTGAGGATCGGAAATCGCGCGAAAAACCGTGAAGGGCAGGCCCTTGCCTTGCGCGAAACGCGCGGCGCCGTGCGATTCCATATCCACGGCGACGGCGCCGGTCTCGCGATGGAGCCGGCGCTTGCGCTGCGGCGCGTCGATCGGCTCGTCCACGCCGAGCAGCGGGCCCTGGCCGGCTTTGGCGGCCGAGCGCGCGAGATGCCGGGTCCAACCGGGATGGCAGGCGTAAGAGGCGGAGCCTGACAGAACGGCCTCCGGCGCGACGAGATCGCCTGGCCGCAGGCCCGGCGCCAGGCCGCCCGCCACGCCAAAGCTCAAGATACCGCGCAGCGGGGCGGCTTCGTGAAGCCGGGCCAACCCCGCTTCGACCCGCGCCGCCGAACCGCCGCCGACGACGACCATGCCGTCCGCGCCGCCAATGATGCGCGCTTCGGATTTCATGCCGACGACAATGGCGATGCGCGGCTTGTCTTCCGCCGTGGTCATGGATGCGAACCAATAGGCGCCGGCGCCGAGGCCTGCTCGCCGCGCATGGCCGCCAGGTCGACGAGGCTCCCGCGGGGGAGGCGAAGAGGAGAAACGCCGGTTTCGCTGTTCATCACGAAAAGTTTATCAGCTTTTCAATCCCGACGCCACGCCCGAGCCATGAGGCGCGGTTTCGTTGGGCGTCGGCGGATTCTTGAGGGTTCTCGCGACGCCGAGCGTCGCGCATGAATTGGCGATGAACGGCCTGTTGGGGCGCGGTTCAGCCACAGGGCGCCAATCTTTGTCCTGTGAGGCGCGGAAATCGAGCGCCCGAAGGATGGAGACGAAAATGTCGATCATTGGCAAAAGCATTCATGCCGCCGCCGCCGCCGGCGCCCTGGTCGCGCTGCTTGGCCTCGGCGTCGCCGCTTCGGCGCAGACGACCCCCGAGACCCAGCAGGCGCCGGGCGCGACGACAGCGGCGCCCGCGCCGGCCTCGGCCGCCAAGATGACCCCGCACAAGATGACCCCGCACAAGAAACACCATGTCCGCATGGAGAAGCGCCACCACGGCAAAACCGCGGCTTCGGCCAAGACTTCCGCCAAGACTCCCGCCAAGAGTTCCGCGAAGACTCCCGCGAACGGGGCCACCGGGGCGCCGGCGAGCAACGCGGCTCCCGCGGGCGCCTACTGACGCCCGCCTCGCTGCGGCCTGCCTCGAAAGTCGCGGGCCGCCGTTCACAAATCCCTCCCCTTCATGGGGAAGGTGGCGCGACGGCGCCGGGTGGGGGCGCCGCAAAATGGACCGGCGCCGATCTCACGCGCCTGTTTCCCGGCGGCCTCATCAAATGAAAGGCGGTCCGTCCTATTCGTCGCAGGGGCGCGCTCGCCGTTGTCGCGTATCTCCGGTGAGCGACCGGACGAACGCGAGAACCCGGCCGGGAAAGGTCCAGTCGAGCAGGACGTTCAAGGCGCCGATGGCCATGTCCGAGCGATGGTTCCGTCACGTTGTGGCGACGGTGGCGGGAGATCGAGCGCGACCATGCCGAACAATATCAGGATGGCCTGGAAAAGGTCCATGGCGAATGCCTTGTGGGTCATTCAGTGAAATCAATTACGGTTGTCGTGAATGGTAGCGGGGTCGGTTCTCCGAACGCCGGTTCGGTCATCAAAACGCATATCGCGTGCAGATGCCCAACCGCTTCGCACAAGTCGATGAACTCCAGGCCGACGCACTGAACCTGTCCTTCGCCCAGACCGCCGAACGCCACACTGGCCGCGTCGGCATTCCTCGTTTGGCGGTCGAGGGCCGGCTTCCCGGCGCGGTTCAGTGCGTCAGCCGCGCTCTCCCTCATTTCTCGAGCGACTCTACGGCGCAAAATCGACATAATGGCGGGCGAATCTCGCAACCCTCTTCGCCAGAGGCTCCCTTGCAATCGTCGCAAAAATTCAACGTCACCCGGCGCGCCGCGCTGCTTTCCGCCGCCGCTCTGCCCTTGTTCTCATGGTCCGCGCGCGCGCAGGGCGCGGCTCCTATGCGCGCGCAGGGCGCGGCCTGGCGCGGGACTTACGGCCTGTCGTCCTTCGGCGATCTGAGCCTGCGCGAAAATTTCGATCATTTCCCCTATGCGCAGCCCGGCGCGCCGCGCGGCGGGCAATTGAGAATGGAGGCGGTGGCGAATTCCTACGATTCGCTCAACGGCTTCATCCTGCAAGGCAATCCGGCAATCGGGCTTTCCATCATCAACGACAGCCTGATGGCGGGCAATCTCGACGAGGACAACGCCATCTACGGCCTCGTCGCCCATGCGGTCGAGATTTCCCCGGACAAGCGCCACTATCGCTTTCATCTGCGGCGCGAGGCGCGGTTCCATGACGGCTCGCCGCTGACCGCCAAGGACGTGGTTTTTTCGCTGAACATTTTGCGCGGAAAAGGCCATCCGGTGATCCAGCAATTGCTGCGCGACCTGGAAAAGGCCGAGCCGCAAGCCGACGATGTCGTGCTGGTGAGCCTGCGGGAAAATTTCGGGCGCGACTCCATTCTCAACATCGCCGGCCAGCCCATCCTGTCCGAGGCTTATTACAAAACGCACGACTTCTCCCGCGCCGGGATGGAGCCGCCGCTCGCCTCGGGCGCATACAGGATCGGAGCTTTCGAACAGGGCCGCTATATCGCCTATGAGCGCGTGGCGGATTATTGGGGCAAGGACTTGCCGGTCAATGTCGGTCAGAACAATTTCGACCTCATCCGCTACGATTATTTCGGCGAGCGCGCGGTCGGCTTCGAGGCCTTCAAGGCGGGGACGGTGAATCTCCACGAATCCTCGACCGCCTCCGAATGGGCGACGGGCTACGATTTTCCGGCCGTGCGCGACGGGCGGGTGGTGAAAATGGAGATCCCCGACCGCCGCAGCCCCGGCTTTCAGGGTTTCTTCTTCAACCTGCGCCGGCCGGTGTTCAAGGACCCCCGCATTCGCGAGGCGCTTGGCCTGTGCCTTGATTTCGAATGGGACAACCGCAACCTGTTCTATGGGGCCTACAAGCGCACGGTGAGCTATTTCGAAAATACCGACATGAAGGCGGACGGCCCGCCTTCGCCGGAAGAACTGAAAATTCTGGAGCCCTTGCGCGGAAAAATTCCCGACGAAGTTTTCGGCCTGCCCTTCGTCCCGCCGGTCTCCGACGGCTCCGGCCAGGACCGCGCGCTTCTCAGGCGCGCTTTCGAACTGCTCAAGGCGGCCGGCTGCAAGCGGCAGGGCGCGCAAATGCTGCTGCCCGGCGGCGAGCCGCTCGCCTTCGAATTTCTGGAGACGACGACCGTTTTCGAAAAGGTCGTCCAGCCCATGTTCAAGAACATGCAGCTCCTGGGCGTCGCGCCGCGCGTGAGAATCGTCGATTCGGCGCAATACAAGCAGCGGCTGGACACATTCGATTTCGACATGATTGTCGATCGCAAGATGATCGGCGGCGTGCCCGGCGACGAACTTCTGGCCTATTTCGGCTCCAGATCGGGCAAAACCCAAGGTGGTCTGAACCTTCCCGGCATCGACGATCCGGCGGTGGACATGCTGATCGACAAAGCGTTGAAAGCGCAGTCGCGCGCCGAACTGGTGGTGACCTGCCGGGTGCTCGACCGCGTCCTGCGCGCCGGGCGCTACTGTATTCCCAACTGGTATTCGCCCAACCGCCGCATCGCCGCCTGGGATTTCTTCGGCCGGCCCAAGGAGACGCCGAAACTCGACCTGGGCATTTCCTCGCTGTGGTGGTGGGACGGCGAAAAAGCGGCGGCGACGAAGGCCAAGAGCTGATGGCGGCCTATATCGCCCGCCGCATCCTGCTGATGATCCCGACCCTGTTCGGGATTCTCGCCCTGTCCTTCCTGATCGTGCAATTCGCGCCCGGCGGGCCGGTCGAGCGGGTTCTGGCGCAGATTCAGGGGCAGGACATGGGCGCGACCGCGCGTTTCGGCGGCGCCAACAGCGTGATCGCCGCCGGGCGCGGCGGCGCGGCGGCGGAATATTCCGGCAAATATCGCGGCGCCCAGGGCCTCGACCCCAAATTCATCAAGGAGCTGGAAAAGCAGTTCGGCTTCGACAAGCCGCCGCTGGAGCGCTTCTGGCTGATGATCAGCCATTACGCCCGATTCGACTTCGGCCGCTCCTATTTCCGCGACGAACCGGTGCTGCGCCTGATCAGGGAAAAGCTTCCGGTCTCCATGTCGCTCGGCCTGTGGATGACCTTCCTGTCCTACGTGATCTCGATCCCGCTCGGCATCGCCAAGGCGCGCCGCGAGGGCGAGCCCTTCGACATCTGGACTTCGGGCGTCATCATCGTCGGCTACGCCATCCCGAGCTTTCTCTTCGCCATCCTGCTGATCGTGCTGTTCGCCGGCGGCTCGTTCTGGCAGATCTTTCCGCTGCGCGGTCTGACCTCCGACGATTTCGCCCAGCTCACCATGTTCGGCAAGATCAAGGACTACCTCTGGCACATCGTCCTGCCGGTCTCGGCGCTGACGCTGGGCGCCTTCGCCACCACGACCTTTCTGACCAGGAACGCCTTCCTCGACGAGATTCGCAAGCAATATGTCGTCACGGCGCGGATGAAGGGCCTGACCGAGCGCCGCGTGCTCTATGGCCATGTCTTCCGCAACGCCATGCTGATCGTGATCGCCGGTTTTCCCGGCGCCTTCCTCTCGGCCTTTTTCACCGGCTCGCTGCTGATCGAGACGATTTTTTCGCTCGACGGGCTGGGCCTGCTGTCCTTCGAATCGACGCTCAACCGCGATTATCCGGTGGTCTTCGCCAATCTTTATATTTTCGCTCTGCTCGGCCTTGTCATCAATCTGATCTCCGACCTGACCTATGCGTGGATCGACCCGCGCATCGATTTCGAAACGCGGGAGACCTGATGTTCGCGCTCTCCCCGATCAGCAGGCGCCGGTTTGAAGCCTTCAAGCGCAACCGGCGGGGCTATTTCTCCTTCTGGTTTTTCCTGGTCGCCTTTGTCCTGTCGCTCGGCGCGGAATTCATCGCCAATGACAAGCCCGTCCTCGCCTTTTACAAGGGCGAGCTGCTCTTTCCGGTTTTCGTCAATTACCCGGAAGAAAAATTCGGCGGCTTTCTCGCCGAGACCGATTATCGCGATCCGGTCATCTTCAAGGAAATCAAGTCCCATGGCTGGCTGATCTGGCCGCCGGTCCGCTATTCCTACGACACCCACAATCTCGCCCTGCCAGTCCCCGCGCCCTCGCCGCCGACCTGGACGCTGACCCAGGCGCAATGCGCGCAGGGCAAGACCTTTGCCGGCGAGCCGGCGCGGAATTGCAGCCAGATCGAGTGGAACTGGCTCGGCACCGACGACCAGGGCCGCGACGTGACGGCGCGGCTGATCTATGGCTTCCGCATTTCCGTGCTGTTCGGTCTGCTGCTCGCGGGTATCTCCTCGGTCGTCGGCGTCACCGCCGGCGCGATCCAGGGCTATTTCGGCGGCTGGACCGATCTCCTGTTCCAGCGCTTCATCGAAATCTGGTCGTCGCTGCCCAGTCTCTATCTGCTCATCATCCTCTCGGCCATCATAAGCCCGAGTTTCTTCGTGCTGCTGTTCATCCTGCTCGCCTTTTCCTGGGTCAGTCTGGTCCATGTCGTGCGCGCCGAATTCTTGCGCGCCCGCAATTTCGACTATGTGCGCGCGGCGCGGGCGATGGGGCTGCCCGACCGCAAGATCATGGTCAAGCATGTCCTGCCCAACGCCATGGTGGCGACGCTGACCTTCCTGCCCTTCATTCTCAATTCCTCGATCACCACCCTGACTTCGCTCGATTTTCTCGGCTTCGGCCTGCCCCCCGGCTCGCCCTCGCTCGGCGAGCTGTTGTTGCAGGGGAAGAGCAACCTCCAGGCGCCCTGGCTCGGCCTGTCGGGCTTTTTCGTGATCGCGCTCACTCTGTCGCTGCTGGTTTTCATCGGCGAAGCCTTGCGCGACGCCTTCGATCCGCGAAAGGGGTTCTGATGGCCGCTGACGCGCCGCTGCTGGACATCCACGATCTCTCGGTCGGTTTCGGGCCGACCGGCCGGGAATCGCTCGCGGTCGAAAATGTCTCCCTGCGGCTGGAGCGTGGCCGCACGCTCGGCCTTGTCGGCGAGTCCGGCTCGGGCAAATCGGTCACGGCCTTGTCCGTCGTGCGCCTGCTGGCGCCGGGCGCCAGGATTCTTGGCGGGGAGATTTTTTTCCAGGGCCGCGACCTGCTGAAAGCCAGCGCGGCCGCCTTGCGCGCGGTGCGCGGCGCGCGGATCGGCATGGTGTTCCAGGAGCCGATGACATCGCTCAATCCGCTGCATCGGATCGAGCGGCAGATCGGCGAAATTCTCGAAATTCACGGACTTGCCTCGCGCGAACAGCGCCGCGCCCGCACGCTCGACCTCTTGCAGGAGGTTGGCCTGCAAAATGCGGAGAAAAGGCTCGACGCCTTTCCCCACGAACTCTCGGGGGGCCAGCGCCAGCGCGTGATGATCGCCATGGCGCTGGCCAACAACCCCGGCCTGCTGATCGCTGACGAGCCGACGACGGCGCTCGATGTCACCGTGCAGGCGCAGATCCTGAATCTTCTGCGCGACCTGCAGAAGCGCCACAACATGGCGATCCTGTTCATCACCCACGATCTCGGGATCGTGCGCCGCATGGCCGACGAGGTGGCGGTGATGAAGCTTGGCCGGGTGGTCGAGACTGGGCCTACGCAAGAAATTTTCACCGCGCCGCGCCATGATTACACAAAAATGCTGATCGCCGCCGAGCCGAGCGGCGCCGCGCCTCCCGCCGATCCAAACGCCAGGGAGGTGCTGGCGGCCAGGAATCTGAAAGTCTGGTTCCCGATCAAAAAGGGATTCTTTGGCCGCGCAACGGACTATGTGAAGGCGGTGGATGGCGTGTCGCTCGCGCTGCGCAAGGGACAGACGCTGGCGCTGGTTGGCGAATCCGGCTCCGGCAAGACCACGCTTGGCCTCGCGTTGCTGCGCCTGATCCGCTCGGACGGGCCGATCCTTTATCTCGGCCGCAATATCGACGGCCTGTCCTCGCGCGAGATGCGGCCTTTGCGCAAGGAGATGCAGATCGTCTTCCAGGACCCCTATGGCTCGCTGTCGCCGCGCCTGTCGGTGGCCGAAATCGTGGAAGAGGGCCTGCTGATCCAGAACAGGGGCCTGTCAGCGCCGGAGCGCCGCGCCATCGTCGCCCGCGCGCTCGCCGACACCGGGCTCGATCCGGCGACCATGGACCGCTATCCCCACGAATTTTCCGGCGGCCAGCGCCAGCGCATCGCCATCGCCCGCGCTCTGGCGCTCGACCCCGAACTCATCGTGCTCGACGAGCCGACCTCGGCGCTCGACCGCTCGGTCCAGGCCCAGATCGTCGATCTTTTACGCGATCTCCAGATGAGACGCGCTTTGTCCTATCTCTTCATCAGCCACGATCTGAAAGTGGTGAAGGCGCTCGCCTCGCAGATCGCGGTGATGCGCGACGGCAGGATCGTGGAGCAAGGTTCGGCGGAAGAGATTTTTGCCAGGCCGCGCGAAAAATATACGCAAGAACTTTTCGCGGCGGCGTTTGACTTGAATGGCGACGAGCCGTCAGGCCACGCCGGCGCGCAGCAGATCGTGGATATGTAGCACGCCCACCGGCCTGCCGTCCTCGACGATGAACAGGACCGTGATCTTGCGCCGGTTCATCGTCTCAAGCGCGGCGGAGGCAAGAGTCCCGCGCGACGCGGTCAGGGGCGCGTGGGTCATGATCTCGCGCGGGGCCTTGTGCTGCAGCAGATCGCCCCAGTGGCGGCGCAGATCGCCGTCCGTGATGATTCCGGCGAGCCGGCCGGCCTGGTCCACCAGTCCCACGCAGCCGAATCGTTTTCCGGTCATGGTGAGGATGACCTCGTCCGTCAGCGCGGTCTCGGGCAGGAGCGGCATGTCCTCGCCCGCATGCATCAGATCGTCCACCTTGTGCAGCCGCGCGCCGAGCTTGCCGCCGGGATGGAACAGGCGGAAGTCCTGGGCGGAAAAACCGCGATCCTCCATCAGGGCGACGGCGAGCGCGTCGCCCAGCACCAGCTGGATGGTGGTGGAGGTGGTGGGCGCGAGGCCGTTGGGGCAGGCTTCCTCGACCTGCGGCAGTTCGAGCAGGATGTCGGCGGCGCGGCCGAGCGCGCTGTCGCGCCGCGAGGCGGCGGCGATCAGGGGGACGGCGAAGCGCTTGGCATAGTCGATCAGATCGGCGAGTTCCGCCGTTTCGCCCGACCACGAAAACGCCAGAACGACATCATCCTGGGTCACCATGCCGAGATCGCCATGGCTCGCCTCGGCCGGGTGCAGGAAAAAGGCGGGCGTGCCGGTCGAGGCGAGCGTCGCGGCGACCTTGCGTCCGATATGGCCGCTCTTGCCCATGCCGCTGACGATCACTTTTCCACGCGCCGCGCGGATCGTTGCGATCGCGCGCCCAAGCGCCTCGCCCAGTGCGCCGTCGAGCGCGGCGCGCAGACGGGCGACGCCGGCCTTTTCGATTTCGACGCTTTTCCTGGCGGCTTCAAGCGCGATGCTGTTCATGCGGGTCTCTATGTTCCGAGGCCGCGATCCCTATAACATCAGGATCGGAACGGCAAATTCTTAACCCAGTCCGTCGCGCAGGGTATAGCCGGCGCCGCGCACGGTCTGCAGCAGCTGCTTGTCGTGGCCCTTGTCGATCTTGCCGCGCAGACGGGAAATATGCACGTCGATGACATTGGTCTGCGGATCGAAGTGATAGTCCCAGACATTTTCGAGCAGCATGGTCCTGGTCACCACCTGGCCCGCATGGCGCATCAGATATTCCAGCAGGCGGAACTCGCGCGGTTGCAGGACGATCTCCTTGCCGGCGCGGAAAACCTTGTGCTTGAGCCGGTCGAGTTCGAGATCGGCGACGCGATAGACCGTCTCCTCGATCGATCCGCCGCCGCGCCGCCGCGCCAGGATCTCCACGCGGGCGAGCAGTTCGGCGAAAGCGTAAGGCTTGGCGAGATAATCGTCGCCGCCCGCGCGCAGGCCCTTGACCCGATCGTCCACCTGGCCGAGCGCGGAGAGAATCAGCGTCGGCGTGTCGATCTTCTGCGCCCGCAATCCGCCGATCAGCGACAGTCCGTCGAGTTTGGGCAGCATGCGGTCGACGATCAGCACGTCGTAATCGCCGCTTTCCGCCCGCGCATAGCCCGCTATGCCGTCGGCTGCCGAATCGGCGATATGGCCGGCTTCGCGGAAGGCCTTGACCAGATAGGCGGAGGCCTGGGGGTCGTCTTCGATGATCAGGATGCGCATGGCGGGGAGCTTAATCGATTCGTCAAAAAAAGTCGGCAGGCCGGAGGGGGCGTTCCGGCCTGCCGCTTCGAGCGCGCCCGACATGCCGTCTCCGGCTGCGGGAGGGAGCGCGCCCTGTCTCCTGTCTCCAGGCCCCGCGCCTTACGAGGGATTGGCGGAAAGCGCGAGGAAATGCGTATTGTCGCCGGTCTTCACCCGAAGCAGAACGGCGCGGCGGCCTTCCTTCCTGGCGTCGTCCAGGGCCTTGACCACGTCCTCGGGGCCGGCGACCGGCTTGCCGCCGATGTCGAGGATCACGTCGCCCTGGCGCAGGCCTTTCTGCGCCGCCGGCCCGTCCGGATCGAGGTCGGTGACCACCGCGCCGTCCTTGCCGGAGCCCGAAACATCCTTGGCCGCCTCCAGGCTGAAGCCATATTTGGTCAGCGCGGTCTTGGCGGCCTTTTCCGGCATGACGGCGCCGGCCTTGGCCTGCTGGTCGTCCGGCAATTTTCCGAGCTTGAGCTTGATGTCCTTGTTCGCGCCATTGCGCAGGATGGTCAGATCGACCTCGGCGTTGGGGCCGAGCGCGGCGATCTTGCGCGACAATTCATGCGGGCCCTCGACCTTGACGCCATCGAGGGAGGTGATCACGTCGCCCGACTGAAGGCCGGCGGCCACTGCCGGCGTATTGGGCTGAACCTGAGCGACGAGCGCGCCCTGGGTGGATTTCAGGCCGAGGCTGTCGGCGATTTCCTGGGTCACCGCCTGAATCTGCACGCCGATATAGCCGCGAGTGACCGAGCCCTTGTTTTTCAGTTCGGAGATCACGTCCTTGGCCACCTCGGCGGGAATCGCGAAGCCGATGCCGACGCTGCCGCCCGAAGGCGAATAGATCGCGGTGTTGACGCCGACGACCTCGCCCTTGGTGTTGAAGGTCGGGCCGCCGGAATTGCCACGATTCACCGGCGCGTCGATCTGGAGGTAATCGTCATAGGGGCCGGAGCCGATATCGCGGCCGCGCGCGGAAACGATGCCCGCCGTGACCGTGCCGCCGAGGCCGAAGGGATTGCCGACCGCGATCACCCAATCGCCGACGCGCGGCATGGCATTGGAGAATTCGACATAAGGGTAGGTTCCCGGCTCGGTGATCTTGAGCAGGGCAAGGTCGGTCTTCTTGTCCACGCCGATGATCTTGGCCGGGACGGTCTTGCCGCCTTCCAGCGTGATCTTCACGTCGGTGGCGTCGCTGACGACATGGTTGTTGGTCACGACATAGCCGTCGCCCGAAATGATGAAGCCGGAGCCGAGCGCCTGTCCCTTGTGGGGATGCTGCGGCATGCCGTTGCCGGCGCCGTTGCCATTGGGCGCGCCGAAATGCTTGAAGAAGCGATAGAGCGGATCGTCGGGCGAGAGCGGCGGCATGCCCGGGGGCAGGCCGGGCATGCCTTCCCCCAGGTCGGGGCCGACGGCCTCCGCCTTTTCGACGACATCGACCTTGACCGCAACCACCGCGCCTTTGACCCGTTCGACCAGATCGGCGAAGGAGGCGGGACCGACCTGGGCCATGCCCTGGGTGGCGGGCGCCATCCCCTGACTGGCGGGCGCCATCCCCTGACTGGCAGGCGCCTGGGCATGGGCGGGAAGCATCGCCACGCCGGCGGCGGAGCCGACCAAAGCGGCGGCGCCCACCGCGCTCAGCATGACGGCGCGCAGCGGACGGCGCCGCGCGGGCAGGGGAGGGAGTTCACCGCGAGAGGGTTGCGCGGACCAGTTCGACATTGAGGGCTCCATCAACCGTGACTTCAGAAGAGGCGGCGAATCGCGCCGCGCTTCACAACCGAATATGGTAGCCGCCGGCTTACGCCACTGTTTCGGAGGGATGAAATTTTGGTAAGCTACGCCTGCCCATCCTCCAGCAGGCTTTTCAGCTGGGCGCTTTCTTCCTCCGACAGGGGCGCCGCGGGCCTGTCCTCGACCGCTTGCCGGCCCTTTCGGCTCTTGCGCAGGGCCGCGCCCGCGCCGAGCGCGAGAATGGCGAAGGGCGAAAGCCACAGCAGCAGGGTGTCCCATTCGAAGGGCGGCTTCAGCAGGATGAAATTGCCATAGCGGGAGACAAGGTAATCCTTGACCTGCTGGTCGCTGTCGCCGGCCTTGAGCCGGTCGCGCACCAGAAGGCGCAGATCATGGGCGAGCTGGGCGCCGGAATCGTCGATCGATTCGTTCTGACAGACGAGGCAGCGCAGCCCTTCGGAAATTTTCCGCGCGCGCTGCTCCAGCTTGGGGTCCTTGAGCATTTCGCTTGGCTCGACCGCAAGGGCGGGGGCGGCGCGCAACGCCACGAGAAGCGTCATGGCGAGCCATAGGGCGCGCTTCGCGCGCCCGTTCCCCGGCGACGCTCGGCGCGCGCGCGGAGCTATGGCCAGGCGATGACGGCGTGAGAGATGACCGAGAAGCTTCTTCATCATTCCGCCGCCTGCGCCGCGATTTGCGTCTTGACCGCGCGGCGGGCGACCCCGACGCGAAGCCGGCGGTCGCTGAGGCTGAGCAGGCCGCCGAAGGCCATGACCAGGGCCCCGATCCAGATCAGCGAGACCAGCGGCTTCCAGTAAAGCCGCGCGTCGATCGCGCCGTTCGGATTGGGCTCGGCGATGCTGACATAGATCTGGCCGAGGTTGAGCGTCACGATGCCCGCCTGCGCGGTTCCCATCCGCCGGGTCGAGAAGAAACGCTTGGACGGCGCCAGCAGGGCCACGACATGGCCGTCCTGTTTCACGCTCATATAGGCGATGGTCGACTGGTAATTCGGCCCCGGCTTGTTCATGACGCCGACGACCTCGATCTGGTAGGGGCCGACGTCATAAACGTCGCCCTGCTTCATCGCCACGATCTTCTCCACCCCCCAGCCGCTCGCCGCTATGCCGAGCATGGACAGGCCGAGGCCGGCATGGGCGAAAGCCGTTCCCCAGGCCGAGAGCGGCAGGCCCCTGGCGCGGAAGACCGCGTTTTTCGCCGCGCCGAAACCGGACGGAAAGATCCGGCCGACGATTTCGACGAAGGCGCCGACGATCAGATAGACGGCGAGGCCGGAGCCGACAACGGACATGACCGGCGCGCCATGAAGGGCGGCGAAGACCGCCATGGCCGCGAGACCGAGGCCGGCGGCGACGAACAGCCTTTGCGCGGCGGCGAGGAGGTCCCCGCGCTTCCACGCCAGCAGCTGTCCGAGCGGCGCCAGCAGCAGGAGCGGCGCGAACAAAGGCCCGAAGGTCAGGTTGAAGAACGGCGCGCCGACCGAGATCTTGTCGCCGTTGATCGATTCGAGCGCCAGAGGATAGAGCGTGCCGACCAGAACCGCCGCGCAGGCCGCGGTGAGCAGCAGATTGTTCACCACCAGCGCGCTCTCGCGCGAGATCGGCGCGAACAGGCCGCCCTGCTTGAGCGAGGAGGCGCGCAGCATGAACAGGAAAAGCGCGCCGCCGATGAACATCACCAGAATGGCGAGGATGAACAGGCCGCGGGTCGGGTCGCTGGCGAAGGAATGAACCGAGGTCAGCACGCCCGAACGCACCAGGAAAGTGCCGAGCAGCGACAGCGAGAAGGTGACGATGGCGAGAAAGATCGTCCAGACTTTCAGCGCCTCGCGCTTCTCCATCACCGCCGCCGAATGGAGCAGGGCGGTGCCGGCCAGCCAGGGCATCAGCGAGGCGTTCTCGACCGGGTCCCAGAACCAGAATCCGCCCCAGCCCAGCGTGTAATAGGCCCAGTAGGAGCCCATCGCGATGCCGAGCGTCAGAAAGCACCAGGCGGCGAGCGTCCAGGGCCGGATGAAGCGGGCGAAGGCGGCGTCGAGCCGGCCGCCGATCAGCGCCGCCGCCGCCAGCGAGAAGACGATCGAGAAGCCGACATAGCCGAGATAGAGCAGGGGCGGATGGATGGCGAGGCCGGGATCCTGCAGGATCGGGTTGAGGTCATGGCCATCGATCGGCGCCGGGACCATGCGCGCGAAAGGATTGGAGGTCAGCAGGATGAAGGCCAGAAAGGCGGCGCCGAGCACGCCCTGGACCGAAAGCGCGTCGGCGAGCAGGCGCGGCGGGATGGCGCGGGAAAAGGCCGCCATCGCCGCGCCGCAGGCCGCGAGGATGAGGACCCAAAGCATCATCGAGCCCTCATGGTTCCCCCAGACGCCTGAAATCTTGTAGATCAGCGGCTTGGCCGAGGCGGAATTCTCGACCACATTGACCAGCGAGAAGTCGGAGACGACATGGGCATAGGTCAGCGCCGCATAGGACAAAGCGACAAAGGCGAACTGGGTCATGGCGGCCGGACGCGCGACCGCCATCAGCCGCGCGTCATGGGTCCGCGCCCCCCAGAACGGCAGGACCGCCTGCATCAGCGATAGAGCCAGCGCCAGCGCCAGCGCGTAATGTCCGACTTCGACGATCATCAATAGGACGCTCCCGTCTGTTCGCTTGGCTGGCTGTTCGCCTGGCCGGCGGCGCCCGCCCATTTGCCCTGTTTCTTCAACGCGTCCACCACTTCGCGCGGCATGTAGCGCTCGTCATGCTTGGCGAGGACGTTGTCGGCCTGGAACACGCCGCTTTTGTCGAGCGCGCCTTCGGCGACCACGCCCTGGCCCTCGCGGAACAGGTCGGGCAGCAGGCCGGTATAGGCGACCGCGACGTCGTCCTTGCCGTCGGTGACCTTGAAGGTGACGCTCTTGCCCGCCAGATGGACCAGCGTGCCGTTTTCCACCAGCCCGCCGATGCGCAGGCGCACGCCGGGGCCGACATGTTTCTCGGTCATTTCGGTCGGGCCGTAGAAGAACACGATGTTTCCGCGCAACTGGTACAGGACCAGGCCGACGGCGATGCCGAACATGCTCAACGCCGAGCCGATAAGCACCAGTCTTTTCTGCTTTCGCGTCATGGCGTCCGCAATCCCATGTCCTTGGCCGAGGCGACGAGCTTTTCGCGCGACCCTGTGTCGCCGGCGAGCGCTTTCAGCGCCTGATCGTACGAATTCTGCGCCTTTTCAGGTTCATTCAATACTTTGTAGGCGCGAATGAGGCGAAGCCATTCGTCGACGCCGCCGCCCTGGGCGGCGAGGCGCTGGGCGAGGCGTTCGACCATCGTGCGGATCATCTTCTGTTGCGCCTCGGGCGCGGCGGAAGCGATGGCCGCCGCCTGGCCCGAAGGCGGCGCGCCTTGCGCGGCCCCCGGCTCGGCCGGCGCGTCGAGCAGCGCGAGCTTTGCCTTGACTTCCTGCTGCGCGGCCGCGTCGCCCTGAAGGTCGGGCAGCAATTCGCTCCAGATCTTGCGCGCCTTGTCCTTGTCGCCGTTCTGCGCCGCTCCGAGACCGAGATAGAAGCGCGCGCCGGGATTCTTGGGGTCGAGCTTCAGCGCGCGCTGCAGCTGCGCCTCGGCGTCCGGCGTGATGGCCCCGTCGCCGGCATAGGCCAGGGCTTCGGCGTAGTCGACCAGATTTTGCGGCGTTTCCCCGCGCAACTCGATGATTTTTTTTCGGGCGTTCACGGCGTCGTCGAAGCGGCCCATGCGCAGATAGACCGGCGCCATCAGCTCCAGCGCGCGGGCGTCGTCGGGGTGGGCCTTGATATGAGCCTCCATCCGCGCGACCACCGCAGCGAAATCCTGCTGCGCCGGCGGCGCTTTCATCCGCGCTTCCAGCGGCATGTCCGGCAGGTCGGGATGGCCGATCTTCTGGTATAGCCCAAGCCCCAGCGCCGGGATCGCGACGAGGGCGAGACCGGCGGCGATCCTGCGCGCCTTGGGCGAGGAGCCGGCCGCGGCCTCTTCCGGCGCGACGGCGAGGAGCCGGCGCCCGGCCAGCGCCTTGGCGGCCTCGGCCTGTTCCCTGTCCAGCCCGCCGCGCTCGAATTCGGCGTCGATCTCGGCGATCTGATCGCGATAGAAGGCGACATCGGCCGCGTCTTCGCGCGCCTTGGGCGCGGGACGGGCAAGCGGCCAGAGAACGGAAAGGACGGCGGCCCCGGTCAGGAGCGCGAAGACGAGCCAGATCATGCCGCCTGCTTTAACTTTTTCCTCAGCCAAATGAAAGACCTGTCGCGGCAGGCGGGCGCGCCGGGCGTGATCTGCGTCAAGTTGCGGCGACAAAAAGCGCGTCACCCTTGCGGAACTTGGCCGTCCGCGTAAGAGATCAGCTTGCCGGGGACGAGAAGGACCAGCGGCAGGATCATGGCGTAGACGGCGGTGATCATGGCGACGCAGACGGCGAAGCCGCCGAAGGCTTGATAGACGCCGGTTCCCAGCACGTCGCCGAATCGCGAGGCGACATAATAAAGGCCGCTCGACAGCATCAGGGTCGTCCCCTGCAGGCCAGGCGGGCAGGAGCGGATCAGCAGGTCGATATAGGCCGCCGTGGCTATGCCGCCCATCAGCCCCATGGGCGCGGCGGCGAGCAGCGCGCCCCGCGCGTCATGGACGAAGAGCAGCGGCGTGAATTGGGGAATGGCGGCCAATGTCCCCCAGGCGAGCAGGCTTTTGAGCGCGATGCGCCGGCACAGGAACGCATAGAGCAGGAAAGGGGGAAGGAAGGAGGCGGCGAAAATGGCGTTCCACGCGCCCCAGACGCTGTCCGGCGCATGGAGGGCGTTCTGCAGATAATATTGCAGCGGCGTCTGCGCGCCGGGGGCGAAATTCCACAACAGCCAGATCGCCAGCGCGGGGTAGATCGGGCGGTGGCGCAGCAGCCGTCCGAGATCGTCGAGAACCGGCGTCGTTTCCGGCCGCTCCTCGGCGAGATTGTCGAACACCGCCTTTGGCCGCAGGAAGCCATAAAGGGCGACCGCGGAAAGAATCGCCGCGCCGCCGAGAAAGAGCAGCCGCGCCGCCTCGTTCAGGCCCAAGGCCTCCAGCCGGTCGCTGACCCAGCCACCCGCCAGAAATGCCGCGACGCCGGGCAAGGCCACGAAACTGTTCCACAGGGCGCTGATGCGGCCGGACATGGCGTGCTGCTGGCCCAGCGACGAGGCGAGGCCATTCAGGGCGCTGCTGAGCATCAAAAAGGCGCAGGTGAGCAGCGGCAGCGCGATCAGCAGGCGGCGGGGCGAAACCGGCAGAAAAGCGAACACCAGATAAAGCGACGCGCCGAACAAGCCGAAAAGGACGAGAAAGCCGCGGTCCTTCATGCCGAAAGGGTCGAACCTGTCGCGCAAAAAACCGAAAAAGCCGGCGAAATAGAGCGGAAGCGCGACGAACAGGCGAAAGCGCGCCATCTCCTGCGCCGTGAGATGCAATTTGTTCTTCAGCATGAAGCTGATCGAGACATCCATCAGCCCGCCGTTGGGATCGCCGAAAGCGAGCAAAAAGACCAGGGCGCCGAGATAAAGGAAAATTTTTTTGCGCTCGGCGGGCGCGAGCAGGATGATTTGCGTGGCGTTCTCGATCGCGGCGCCCTCCCGGGATGAATTTCGGCCTTCGGCGCTTTGCGCGGCCAGGCGGCGACAATCAAGCGGAAATCCGCTGGATGTCCAAGCCGTTTCATGGATTTTCCAAGGCGCCGATTCCCCCCCACATGGGGGAAGGGAGCAGGTCCGGCCTGATCGGAAGATCGTCATTCTCCTCGCAGCGCGCTAATCTGCATGAAGAATCGCTGTCGAAAAGGCGAAGCCATGTCCGATCCGCAGAGCATTCCCGGCAAAATCCTCGTCGGCAAGGCCGAGGATTACATCTATCTGCTGCTGCGCTATGGCAACCGCCACGGGCTGGTCGCCGGCGCGACCGGCACCGGCAAGACCGTGACCCTGCAGAAGCTCGCCGAAGGTTTCTGCAACGCCGGCGCTAACGTCTTCGCCGCCGACGTCAAGGGCGACCTGTCCGGGATCGCCATGCCCGGCGACGGCGCCAAGCCTTTTGTCGCGCGGGCGCAGGAAATCGGCGTCGCTTACGAGCCGGACCAGTTCCGCTGCGTGTTCTGGGACCTGTTCGGCGAAAAGGGCCATCCGGTCCGCGCCACCATCGCCGAAATGGGACCGCTGCTGCTGGCGCGCATTCTTCAGCTCAACGAAATCCAGGAAGGCGTGCTGAACATCGCCTTCCGTGTCGCCGACGAGCAGGGCCTCGCGCTTCTCGACCTCAAAGACCTGCGCGCGATGCTGGCCTTCGTGTCGGAAAACGCATCCGACCTCCAGCAGCGTTACGGCAATGTCTCGGCGGCCTCGATCGGCGCGATCCAGCGGCAATTGCTGGTGCTGGAGAATCAGGGCGCGGAAAAATTCTTCGGCGAGCCGGCGCTCGACATCATGGACCTGCTCAAGCCCGACATCGACGGCCGTGGCTTCATCCATATCCTGAAAGCGGAAAAGCTGATTCGCAGCCCGGATCTCTATGCGACCTTCCTGTTCTGGCTGTTGTCGGAGCTTTTCGCCAAGTTGCCCGAGGTCGGCGATCCCGACAAGCCGAAGCTGGTCTTCTTCTTCGACGAGGCCCATCTGCTGTTCAACGACGCGCCCAAGCCTTTGCTTGCCGCCATCGAACAGGTGGTGCGGCTGATCCGCAGCAAGGGCGTCGGGGTCTATTTCGTGACGCAAAGCCCGCTCGACGTGCCGGATGTGGTGCTGGGCCAACTCGGCAATCGCGCCCAGCATGCGCTGCGCGCCTTCACCCCGCGCGACCAGAAGGCGGTGCGCACAGCCGCCGAAACATTCAGGCAGAATCCCGCCTTCGACACGGCCGACGTCATAACGAAACTGAATGTCGGCGAGGCGCTGGTGTCGATGCTCGAAGGCTCGGGCGCGCCGGCGATGGTCGCCCGCGCGAAAATCGCGCCGCCGCAATCGCGGGTCGGCCCGATCAATGACGCGGAATTGCAGGAAGTGCAGGACTCGAGCCCGTTCAAGGGCAAATATGACCAGACAATCGATCGCGAATCGGCCTTCGAAATTCTTCAGGCGCGGGCGCAGGGGCGCACAACGGGCGGGCCGGTGGGCGCCGACGCCTCTCAGGGCGGGCTGCTGTCCAGGATCGGATCGGGGCTCGGCGATCTTTTCCGGCCGCAAGGCAAGCGGCCGTCGGTGGCGCAATCCGCCTTGCGCTCGGCGGCGACCTCCGCCGCGCGAACCGTCGGCTCGGCGGTCGCCCGCGAAATTCTGCGGGGGATCACCGGCGGGATGAAATGAAGTCTCGCCCGCGGCTTCGACGTCCGGCAGTCGCTTTCAGGCGCGTCCGCGCCCGACCATTTCGGTCCGACAATATGATGGCCGGAAGGGCCGCCGCATCCTGCGACGCAGTCGGTGGGGCGGATTTCTGGCGGCCGACAAGAAAATTTGGGCGGCGAAACGACACCAGCGCGGGCGTGAGGCGAGCAGATCGCGCTCAAGCGGACGAAATGACGGTTCTGGGGTCGTCTCGGTCGGATTTACGGAACCCGGCGAAGTGAAAAGAACCCGGCGCGGCGCGGGGCTGGGTAGCGCGGAAGCCGATCTCTCCGCCATGGGGAAATCATCACGTTTCATGTCGACCGCCGGGCAATAAAAAAATATTTAGATGACGCATTGGGGTCGCTCGATTACGATTATCTTGTCATGGAAACTGGCGCGCGGCTCGCCTTCGATGAAGCTGAGGGCTCTGCTCAACTCGCCAGCGCCTTTTTTGAGCGCGATTACGCGAGGAAGCCGCGACATCGTCTGGGGAATGCTGGCCTCAGCGACTGCGCCGCGGGCGCGCGTTTCGGCTGTCATCATTGACCGGACGCTCCGCGCAGGGCCGCGTTCCGTCTGAAACTTTTGTCCATCTTGTTTGAGATTGGCTGAATGCTTTCGCTCGTCCGTATCGCCCTGCAACGGCCCTACACTTTTGTCGTGATGGGGATGCTGATGTGTATTTTCGGCGTCCTGGCCTGGCTGCGGACGCCGACCGACATTTTTCCCGCCATCCGCATTCCCGTGGTCGCGGTGGTCTGGACTTATAATGGCCTGCCGCCGGACGACATGTCCGGCTATGTCATCTATTATTTTGAACGCACGCTCAGCGCGCAGGTCAACGACATCGAGCACATCGAATCCCAGTCGCTGGCCG
>JAJYCZ010000035.1 GCA_021777915.1 Pseudomonadota bacterium
TCGTGAGCTTGCCGGAAGGCACGGAAATGGTGATGCCGGGCGACAATGTCACCATGACGGTGGCGCTGATCGTTCCGATCGCGATGGAAGAAAAGCTGCGCTTCGCCATCCGCGAAGGCGGCCGCACGGTTGGAGCCGGCGTCGTTGCGTCCATCATTGAATGATGGACGCAACGACGGAGTGCGGAAACCGCACTCCTTCTGCGGCGCGGGCGTGGTTGCGTCCATCATCGAGTAATCGCGCGAAACGAGAGTGAGTATTATGAAGGGAGCCCTGCGCGGGCTCCCTTTTTGTCATCACGCGGCTGTGATTGGGCGAAAGCTGGCCTTGATGCTACGCTTCCCGCGCTTCGCCGCGCGCGGTGATTGCGCCTGGTCAAGGATGGCGCGGACCACGCCAGATACCCTTCCCGCAATCGCCTGAGGCTTCGCCCGACGCGCGTCGCGCTTATTGCATGCTGGAAGGAACGCCATGAACAACGTCGAGTTCGTCAAGTCGGTCTACGCCGCTTTCCTCGGCGGCGGCATCGAAAAAGTCCTCGCCGCCGCCGACCCACAGATCGAGTGGAAGTCGAACACCGATCCGGCGCTTCTGCCCTGGGGCGGCGCGCGCAAGGGCCTGGACCAGATCAAGGGTTATTTTTCGGAATTGGCGCGCAACGTCGAACTCGAAAGCTTCACCCCCCGCGAATTTCTGGCCGGCTCCGGCTTCGTTATCGTCATGGGCCATATGGCCGGCCGGATGCGGCGCTCCGGCGTCCGTTTCGAGGACGATTGGTGCCATGTCTTCAGGATCCTGGGCGGCAAGGTAACGGCGTTCCAGGAATTCGTGGACACCCACGCCCTGGTCCAGGCCTTCATCGGCGGCGACGCGCACGCCATCGGCCTGCCGTCGTCGGCGAGGGAGACATTGGCCCCGCGTTCGCACTGAGTTTTTCCGCCCCAGCCCGGTTTTTTCGATCGCTTTTCGTTCGCCGGACTTTTTGGGCGACCGGACTTGCGCGAAGGCGGGTGTTGCGGCTAAGAACACGGCGCTGGCGCCGTCGCAAGACGCGCCCACAGGAGTGTAGCTCAGTTGGTAGAGCACCGGTCTCCAAAACCGGGTGTCGTCGGTTCGAGCCCGGCCACTCCTGCCATCGTCGCCACTGGCGCCGGCCCGGAATCCGACGACGGGCTTTGCCAAAGCTGCTGAAAGCCGCCGCCATTTCTCACGGTCACGACGCGTTGGCCTTTTGACAAAAATTTTCCTTGTCCCATTCTTTTCGCGCAAGCTTAGGTCATTGCCGTGGATTTCCACCCAATGCCTGATTTTTCAATTCCGCGCCCCGCTCCGGCTTCCCGCGCCCTTCGTCGGGACACGGCGAAGTGACCGCGACGATGCGGCCCCCGTCCAACTCGGCCACTCGGTCCACCACGAGGCCAAGCGTTTCGAGGCGATGGGAGATCGGCAGCACGCTGCGGTCGCGCATGGGCTCGGCGAGCGCGGCGAGTATTTCCCGTTCGGCGGCGCGATCCAGGCCTTCGGTCGGCTCGTCGAGGATCGGGATCGGGGCGTCTTTCAGGAAGTCCACAATCTGGGAGATTCCGGGCGCGGTCTCGGTCATGGCGGCGTCAGAATGAAAGCTATCTGGATTGCGAACAGATTCCGTTTCTCGCTCCGGGATGGCCATGCCACCGCATTGAACGGCGCCGGGGCGGGTTCCGTCTTCCACATCGCCTCCATGGCGGCCAGCGTGCTGGCCTGGGCGCGACCGCCGACAAAGCCGAGAGCGTCGCCGAGGGAGACGACGCCGGCGGCCGCCAGAACGCCGAAGAGCGCGGCCATTCGGAATGAACATTTGGCCCGTTCGACATGGCGACCGTGGCGCATGCGCCAGGCGCTGACGCCACAAACGAAAATGGCCGCCGCGCCATAGCCGGCGATACTGGTGTGAACGAACTTGGCCTGGGCGTCGTCGTTGAAGAGCAGCGCGCCGAAGCTGGTCAGTTCCATGCGCATGGTGGTCGGATTGAACTGGGCGCCGGCCGGCGCCTGCATGAATCCGTTGGCGACGAGGATTCACGGAGCCGGAAGATTGGAGCCCGGCGCGACCAGATAGGTGACGATCAGGCGCTGCTGGAGCAGGTAAGTTTATTCCATGCTCAGGAACGCCGGAAATCATATGGCGTTTCCCGGATCGGCTGCTTCAGTCGCGACCGGCCGTTTGCATGACGGCAACAGCCGTTCCGCCGCTTCGCCGTGTGGCCGCCACGGGTCGGACCCGGCCCCTCGGCCCCTCGGCGATCAGGGTGATAGTGAGACAAGCGTCGGACTTGCGACGTTCGGTTGGTTTTCACCGAGTCAGTTCATATATAAACTGTGTGACCGGCAAATCCGGAAGCCGGATGGGGGAGGCCATGGACGATATCGCGTCGCGATTCGAACAGGTTGTCGCGAGGATCAAGGCTTTGCCCGCCGACGGGCCGGCGCAACCGTCCAACGAACTGAAGCTGAAGCTTTATGGACTGTTTCGGCAGGCGCGGGATGGCGACGTCCATGGCGCGAAGCCTGGTCTGTTCGATATGGTCGGCAAGTTCAAATATGAGGCGTGGTCTCGTCATCAAGGCATGACGAGAGATGAGGCGATGCGCCAATATGTCGCCACGGCTGAGCACTTCGCATGCGAACATGGCGTGAAGATTTGACAGGCTCTCCGAATAGTCCGCCGATCTTGTCAGCGTGGGGCGCGCGCTCTATCTCTGGGAAGCGGAGCGCGCCAGAAAACCATGTTCGACGACATCTACAACCGCAAGATCCTTGAGCTGGCCGGCAATATCCCGCGGCTCGGCCGGCTGGAGGCGCCGCAGGCCTCGGCGGAGGCGCATTCGCGCCTGTGCGGCTCCTCGATCGTGATCGATCTTTCGCTGCGGGACGGCATGGTGTCGGATTACGCCCAGGAGGTGAAGGCTTGCGCGCTTGGCCAGGCGGCGTCCTCGGTCATGGGGCGCAACATCATCGGGGCGAAGCCGGAGGAATTGCGGAGCCTGCGCGAAACCATGCGCAAGATGCTCAAGGAAAACGGCCCGCCGCCGCAGGGCCGCTTCGCCGACGCCGGCGTGCTGGAGCCCGCGCGCAGTTACAAGGCGCGCCACGCTTCGATCCTTCTCGTGTTCGAGGCGGTGGCCCAAGCTCTGGACAAGATCAAGCAAAATGACGCCTGATCGCGTCAATGATCCTGATCAATGCAATTTCCGGCCAATATCGTATTGTATTTTCGACCGAGAGGGTCCGCCCCGGGGAATGCGAAGGGCAGGATCTTCTCGTCGAGACGTCCCGCACGAAGCGAAGTGCAAGTCGCCGAGGGCAGGATGTTGAGGAGGATGTCATGAAAACGCTGCTTCCGGATCTCTGGACGCCCGAGTTCCTGACAGATCCCTTCCGCGCCTTCGAAAGGGATATGTTCGGGCGCGAATTTCCGAAAATGTTCCAGATGCCCGCCATGAAGGAAGCCATGGCTCCAGTGCCGGCGATGAATATCGCCGAGACGGAGACCGCTATTGAGGCGACCCTCGAAATTCCGGGCGTCGAGGAAAAGGACATCAAGGTTCGCGTCGAGGGCGACCGTCTGATCGTCTCCGGCGAGAAAAACTGGGAGAGCAAACGCGAGGAGAAAGATTGGCACGTGACGGAACGTCGATTCGGCTCGTTCTACCGTACGGTGGCGCTGCCGTTCGAGCCTGCGGTGGATGCGATTACCGCCCATTATGACAAGGGCGTTCTCCATCTGAGAGTTCAGAAACCCGCCGCGAAGGTGACAACCGCCAAGACCATTCCGGTAATGTCTGGCGCGCCAAAGGCCGAAGAACCGCCGAAAGTCCAGTAACGGCGTCAATGTAAATCGAAAAGCACCCGGCCGGCCCCCTCAAATGGGGGCCGGAGCTTTTTTGACGGCGCACGGCGGCGTCAATCCTTCAAATCGACCCGCACCGGCACGTGGTCCGAAGGCTTGTCCTTGCCCCGCATCTCACGGTCGACGGTCACGCTCTGCAAGCGGTCGGCGGCCTGGGGCGAGAGCAGCAGGTGGTCGATGCGCAGGCCGTGGTTTTTCGGCCAGGCGCCGGCCTGGTAATCCCAAAAAGTATATTGCTTGGCGGCGTCGGTGGTCGCGCGCAAAGCGTCGGTAAAGCCGAGCGCCTGCAATTCCCGGAATTTTTGCCGAGTCGGCGGGGCGTAGAGCGCGTCGCCGAGCCAGGCTTCAGGATCATAGACGTCGCGGGCTTCGGGGATGACGTTGAAATCGCCGCATAGAACCAGCCGCTCCTCATAGGTCAGCAGCTTTTTGGCGTGAGCGATCAGCCGGTCCATCCAGGCGAGCTTGTAGGCATATTTATCCGTTCCGAGCGGATTGCCGTTGGGCAGATAGAGGCAGCCGACGCGCAGGACGGTCTTGCCCCAGGGAATGACCGCCTCGATATAGCGCGATTGCGCGTCGCCTTCGTCGCCCGGCAGGCCCATGGCGGTTTCCATCGGCGCCTTGGAGATTATGGCGACGCCGTTGTAGCTTTTCTGGCCGTGGATCGCGACATTATAGCCCTCGGCCTCGACTTCGAGGCGCGGGAACTGCTCCTCCAGGCATTTCAGCTCCTGAAGGCAGAGAACGTCGGGCTTGACCTCACGCAGATAGGAAACCAGCGCCTCGACGCGCTGGCGCACCGAATTGACGTTCCAGGTGGCGATACGCATGGAGTTGGCGATGCGCAAGCTTCAGCCCCTTCGCGCCGAAGCGTGCTCCGGCGCAAGGGACTTGCTCTCCGCGCGCATCAGTTTCGGCGTCGGCCCGTGGGGCGTCACGCCTTCGCGCATAAGAGCGCGGCGCAACGGCCCCACCGCCGAGAAGAAATTGAGGGCGAAGGCGCGGGCGAAATCGACCGGAATGGCGTGGACCAGCAACGACCGGTTGAGAACGTCGATGCCGCGCAGCCGCAGGCCGATGTCGCGGGCGCGCTGGCGCTCGTAACGCTCCAGCCCGCGCGCGATGTCTTCGGCCTCGTCGAGATCCACCCCTTCCAGGCAATCGACCAGATTGGCGATGTCGCGCAGGCTCAGGTTCAGCCCCTGCGCGCCGATCGGCGGGAAGAGATGGGCCGATTCGCCGATCAGGGCCATGCGCGTGCCGGTGACCCGCGAGGTCTTGAGCGCGCCCATGGGGAAAGAGCCGAGCGGGCCGTCCATCGTGATCTTGCCGAGCAGGCCGTGGGAGGCGTCCTCGATCTCGGCGGCCAGCTCTTCCGGAGACAACGCCTGCAAACGCAAGGCGTCGCGCGGGGAGACCAGCCAGACCAGGCTGGAGCGGTAGGGCGCGCCCTCGCGCCCGCGCAGCGGCACGAAGGTGAAGGGGCCGGAGCGCTTGTGGAATTCGGTCGAAATCTGGTGGTGCGGCTTTTCGTGCGCGAGCAGGGCGGTCAGCGCTACCTGGGGGTAGGACCAGGTGGCGACAGTGATGCCGGCGATCTGCCGCGCCTGGGAATTGCGGCCCTCGCCCGCGACGATGAACCTGGCGTCGATCCAGCCGCCCGAGGCGAGCCGCGCCCGCGCGCCGGAAAAATTCAGCTCGAAAAGGTCGATCAGATCTTCGATCAAGGTAATCGAGGGGTTTTCGCGCGCGGCTTGCGCCAGTTCGGCGACCAGGGCGTTGTTCTCGATATTCTCGCCGAAGGCGTCGAGGTCGATTTCCCGCGAGCGGAATTCCTTCGGGCTGGTCGCGAAGATCGAGCCGGTGTCGTCGATCATCCTGATGCCCTCCATCGGGGCGGAATGCTCGGCGAGGCGCGGCCAGAGGTTTAACGCCCGGTAGAAGCGCAGCGAGCCTTCGAACAGGGCGACGGTGCGGCCGGCGAGATGGGTTTCGATCTTGCCCACGACGACGACCTTGCGGCCCTGCGCCGCGAAGGCGTGCGCCGCCGAAAGCCCCGCCGAGCCGGCCCCCGCGACCAGAACGTCGCATGCAATATGCTCGAGCGGTTGGCGCACGCCAGAGCGAGAGCCATCCGAATGCGTTTCCTTGAGCTTGGCTTTCGCCGGATGTTTCGCTGGACTCATGGCCCAATCCTCGTTTCTGTCTCCGTCATTTTACGGCCCGGCGATTTGGAAGGGCAAGCGGACTTTGCGCACAAGTCGAAACGCGGCGTCCATGCCGCGTTAACGGCTTCGCGCCAAACTGCGCGCATGAATGAGCCGACCGATACGCGGATCGACCGCCGTGGAATCCTGCTTGGCGCGGGGCTGGCGGCCGCCTCGGCGGGCGTCCCTCTGCTGGCCTGGCGTCATCAGGGGCTGAGGGCGCGGCTGTTCAATCCTTTTCGCGCCGATCGTTTCGAGCTGCCGGCCCTTCCCGGACTGAACGACGCCTCGGGCGCCCCGGTTCCGGGCTTTTCCTCGGCGAGCATCGCCGGGCGGGCGGTTTATCTCAACGCCTTCGCCTCCTGGTGTCCGTCATGCCGGGGGGAACACCAGGCACTGATGGACTTCGCCGCCTCGGGCGCGAGGATCCATGGCGTGGCTTCGCTCGATGCGCCGGAACAGACGCGGGCCTTCCTGCGGGAGCATGGAAATCCTTTCGCCAGGCTCGGTCTGGACCGCCACGGCTATCTGTTTCGCGCTCTGGGCGCGCGCGGCGTTCCGGCGCATTTCGTTTTCGCGCCGGCGCCAAATCTGGCCCTGGCCGAACAAGGTCCGATGACTTTCGCCGATCTGCGGGCAAAAGTCCTGCCCGCGCTCTAGCTTTTTGTCTTGCGCATATTCTCTACCGAAAACCGGAGCCACTTTTCGGGAATATGCGCTAATCTCCCCGCGCGGCGATTGGGATCTTGGGCGGGTTGCCGAGGCGCCTGTCGAGATAGGCGCCGACCTTGCCGATCAGGTCCTCCACGCGGTCCTCGAAGAAATGATTGGCGCCTTCGACCACGGCATGTTCGATGAGGATGCCCTTCTGGGTCTTGAGCTTCTCGATGACGCCGGTGACGTCCTTGATCGGCGCGACGCGGTCCTGGTCGCCGTGGACGAACAGGCCCGAGGACGGGCAGGGCGCGAGAAAGGTGAAGTCGAAGCGGTTGGCGGGCGGGGCGATCGAGATAAAACCCTCGATTTCCGGCCGGCGCATCAGCAATTGCATGCCGATCCACGAGCCGAAGGAGACCCCGGCGATCCAGCACGAGCGCGCCTCCGGGCTGATCGCCTGCGCCCAGTCGAGCGCGGCCGCCGCGTCCGACAATTCGCCCTGGCCGTGGTCGAAGGAGCCCTGCGAGCGGCCGACGCCGCGGAAATTGAAGCGAAGCACCGAAAATCCGCGTTCGGCGAAGGCGTAATAGAGGTGATAGACGATCTGGTTGTTCATCGTCCCGCCGAATTGCGGGTGCGGATGAAGAATGATCGCGATGGGCGCGCCGCGCTGTTTGGACGCGTGGAACCGTCCTTCGAGACGGCCGGCGGGTCCGTTGAAAATCACCTCGGGCATGGTTTTACTCTTGAACTGCGGACGTGAACGGCCTTCTTACCCAAGCGCGGGCTTTCAAAGCAAACTTTTTCGACATAATTTTTTGGACGCCGTCGCGCCGAGACGGCCGGGACCGGAGAATCTCTTGCTGCTCGCCTCTCGCGCCTTCTGGCTCATGCTCGCCGCCGTCGCCGCGCATTTCCAGGACGGTCTGGCTTTCCCGACCGTGCTTCTGGCCGCCCTGATCGGCTGGCGCGGCTGGCGGCCCTGGTGGATCGTCCCCGTTTTCGTCGCCGAGGCGGTCTATGCGTCGGACCTGTTCGCGCGGGCCGGCGGAACCGGAAAATTACCCGGCGCGATGAGCAATGTGTTCTTTCAACTCTTCGTGTTCGCGCTTCTCGCGCTGATCGGCCTGGGGCTCGGCTGGGCGTTCAGGCGCCGGAGCGTTTGAAAGCCCGTCGCGCCGGGCCTCACCATTCGAAGCCGAAGTCGGGGCCGACGGGAACGATATTGCCGACCGGCTCGGCGACCAGGCGGATATAATCGTCGTTGCCGATCACGCGCCGCCGCGTCCGCATCGGGCCCGCATAGAGCCAATAGTGGTTGGAGGTCACGAAAAAAGGCAGAGGCACGCCCGAGCGGGGGTGCACCACCAGCCTCCTCGTGGCGGAGGCCGGACCGGCGGAGGCCAGGGCGCAAACGAGGACCACGCCGATCGCCAGAATTCGCTTGTGCATGCGCGCCTCCATCTTTTGTCGGGCGACAGGAGCAATGTGGCGATTTTCGGATGAGATTTCAAGCCTCTGGCGCGCGCGCCGATCGGGTGGGCTATTGCCACGGCTCCAGGCCGAGGTCGGGGCCCGCCGGGACGATATTGCCGATCGGGTCTTCGACCAGCCGGGAGTAGTTGCCGCTCGGGTCGCTTTCCCTGGGGACGACCCTGCCTGGATCAAGCCAGTCGTCGCTCGACGTGACATAGGACGGCAGGGGAACGCCGCGGTTCGGATGGACCGTCAGGGTCGACTGGGCCACGACCGGGCGGAAGGCCGCGAGGACGCCGATGCAGGCGGCGCCCAAGGCCCAAAGACTTTTGCGCATCTTAACCTCGTTTCAAGCATCGCGGGACGCGCGGCTCACCTTTGGGCGGAAGGCGCGAAGGAGTGCAGGAGGACGGCGAAACTGTGCTTCTGGGCGGCGTCCATGCTGGCGAACAGCGGGGCGGCGGCCTCCGCGACCTTCCCCAGTTCCTCGCCGCGCGCGACGAGGTCTTCGGAGGCGAGCTTCATGCCGGAGACGACGTCGTCCCTGTCGCGGAACGCGGCGGCTTCCTGCACGGCTTCCTTCTGGCGCTCGGCCCGCGCGGAAATGACCTGGCGGGCGACTTTTTCCAGATTGTCCCAGTCCTTTTCCTGCGCCGGCGTCAGGCGCAGCCCGGCCTTGATCGCGGCGATGCGCGCGTCGACAATGGTCGCGCGATCGGCCTCGGATTGCTGCGTCTGGGCCGGGGCTTGCGACGGATCCGCCGCCGCCGGGCGAAGCGGGGAGAAGGCGAGCAGAGCCGCCGTCAAGGCGAAGAGGAAATGTCTGTTCATGGAGCCCTTCTGTTTCAGCGCGCGCGGTCTCGCCGAACATGCCCCGATTTGCCGCCTTCCACAAGCCAAGCCCAAGCGATTTCAGGGCAGCATCATCACCGGCGTGCCGATATGGACGCGATTGTAAAGGTCGATCACGTCCTCGTTGTACATGCGGATGCAGCCATGCGAGGCGGCGCCGCCGATGGTGGCGCGCATCCTCTGGGTCGAGCCGTGGATCGCGACTTCCGAGCGATCCAGGGTGATGGCGCGGGCGCCCATCGGATTGTTCGCCGCGCCGCCGCGCACATGGCGCGGCAGAAACGGCTCTTCCTCCAGGACTTCCGGCGGCGGAACCCAATCGGGCCGCACATATTTCCCGTTGACGTAGGCGCTTCCCGACCATTCCCATCCGCGCTTGGGCACGCCAACCGGATATTCGATCGCCCGCCCGTCGCCGAGGACGAGGAACAGGCGGCGCCGCGCCGTGTCGATCACCACGGTTCCCGGCTCGGCGCTGGTTTCATAATGCACGAATTGTCTGGCCCGCGCCGGATGCGGGACGCAAAGCGGCGCGGCGACAAAAAGCGCCGCGAACAGACGCTTGCGCCAGGCGGCGATTGGCTTCAGATTTTCAACATTTGACGGGAGGAAATGCGCCATGTTCACGCGCGCCCTGGTTTTCGCTGGCGTTACACTCTCTGGCCTCGCCGCCTCGGCCGCCCCGGCCGCGATCGAGGGCGTCAAGGACATCGCGCTCCACGCCAGGGACGGCAAGACCGTCGTGATCGGGCGCGCGACTTTCACGCCGGAGGGCGACAAGGCGCGTTTCAGGATCGACCTCGACACCAAGAAATTCACCCAATATTTCCTCTCGATGCGCGAGTTCAAATGCGTCGAGGCCCAGGAAATCCTGTGCCATGTGCCCTATCCCTACGCCAATCCCGATGTCGTGACCGCGTCCGACCCGTCCTGGCTCGAACACGCCCTGCTGTTCTTTTACAAGAACCCCGCCGATTATGGCGCGAAAATGTCGCACGGGATCATTTTCACCCTGACCGCGACAAAGGATGGTTTCGCGGGCAAGGCGCAATCGATCGACCTCGACGAGATCGCCATACCGCCCGACGACCGGAGCAAGGCCTTCTTCACCCCGGACCACCGCTATGACATCCCGCCGGGGGAGCGCTGGTTCGAAAGCCTGACCATCGAGCCGCATCGTTGACCCGCCGCAAGGCGAAAACGCGTCGAAGCGCCTATATGAAAGGGAGAACCGAAGGGAGCGGCGCGCGCCGGAGCAAGATGCGCACTATTGACGAATCCAATCCCGCCATGCCGGAGATCAATCCGCAAAAGGTCTGCTTCATCGTCGCCAAGGCGCGGGAGTTGCTCAGCGAGGACGAAGGCGCCAGGCCCGACGCCTCCAACGCCACCGACGACGGGGAGCGGTCGATCCTCACCGACGCCGCCTATGGCCCGATTCGCGCGGAGCTGGAGCAATTCATCGCCGATCTCGACGAGGACGAAGCGGCGGCGCTGGTCGCGCTGATGTGGATCGGGCGCGGCGATTTCGAGGCCAAGGACTGGGAAGACGCCGTGGCGCAGGCGCGCGAACGCCGCCAGACGCCGGCCCCCCATTATCTCCTCGGCGAGCCCTTGCTTCCCGATTATCTGGAGGATGCGCTCGCCGCCTACGGCCATTCCTGCCGCGATTTCGACAACGGGCCGGACGCCGAGGTTTGACTGCCAGGCCTGAACGCGCCAGGCGTGAGCGTTGCGAGCCGAGCGCGCCGATGCTAGCTTTGCAGTGCGGAATACGCGAGGCTGTCGATGTCGTCGGGCGCGCCCCACAGGAAAAGATTTTCATGGGCGCGCCTCGCCTTTTTTTTCCTGTTCTGGCTGGTGATCGCGGGGTGGTCGGCCAGGGACATTCCGGTGGGCGCCCTCGCCGCCGTCGCGGCTCTGTGGGTCAGCCAGAAGCTTTTGCCCTCGGCGGGCGCCCGCGTCCGGGCGGGGCCGCTTTTCGTGCTGGCGGTTCGCCTGCTGCGCGGCTCGCTCGCCGCCGGCGTCGACGTGGCGCGGCGGGCGCTGTCGCCGCGTCCCGATCTTCTGCCCGGTTTCGTGGCCTGCCCGCTCACGCTGCCGCAAGGCGCGGCGCGCGACGTCTTCTGCCTGTTGCAGAGCCTGATGCCGGGGACGCTGCCGACCGGCGCGGAGGAGGGGCGGGCGCTGGTCCACGGCCTCGACCTGTCGCAGCCGATCGCGGCGAATTTCGCGGCCGAGGAAGCTTTGTTCAAAGGGGCGATCGGCGATGAATGAGATTCTGCTCGCCGCCGCGGGCCTGATCGTCGTCACGGTCGCCGTCGGTCTTGCCCGCATCCTGCGCGGCCCCGACGACGCCGACCGCCTGATGGCGGTCCAGTTGCTGGGCACGGGAGGCATAGCCGCCTTGCTGCTCACCGCTTCTGCGACCCGGGTTCCCGGCGTGGACGACGTCGCGCTCGGCCTCGCTTTGCTCGCCGCGTTCGCGACCATGGCCTTCCTCAATCATCTCGACGCGGGCGAGGGGGACGCCGAGCCGTGAGCGTCCTGGCCGATCTCTTCAGCCTCGCCGCCGTCGGCGCGGGCGTTTTCTTCTTCATCGCGGGAACCGCGGGGCTGCTGCGCTTCCCCGATTCGCTCACGCGCCTCCACGCCCTGTCCAAGGCGGACAATCTCGGCCTCGGCCTGGTCGTCCTCGGGCTGATTCCCCGCGCCGAAAATCCCCTCGCCGCGCTCAAGCTGGTCGTGGTCTGGGCCCTCGTCCTGCTGTCTGGCGCCTCGACCGCGCAACTCATCGGCCGCGTGTTGCGCCGGGGGCGCGAATGAGCGTCCTGCCGCTTCTCGACATCGGCCTTGCCCTGCTGGTCGTGGCGGTCGCGGCCTGGACCATCGCGGCGCGAAATCTTTTCGCCTCGGTGCTGGGCTATGTCGCCTATGGCCTGCTGCTCGCTCTGGTGTGGGTCAGGCTCCATGCGCCGGACATCGCCCTGACCGAAGCGGCGGTGGGCGGCGGCGTCACCGGCGTGCTGCTGGTGACGGCGGGCAAGAGGCTCGATGCGCTCAAGGCGACCAGATCCGGCGCCGGTCCCGGTTTGCGCGAAAGAATCGTCGCCGGCGCCCTTTCCGCGCTCGTCGCGGGCGCGCTGGCTTTCGTCGTGGCGTCCCTGCCGACGCCGGCGCCGAGCCTCGCGCCGCAAGCCGCCGCAGCCGCCGCCGGCCCGGGGGCGGGGCTCGGCAATCCGATCACGGCGGTGCTCATCTCCTATCGCGCCTTCGACACCATGCTCGAAAAGATCGTGTTGCTGCTCGCCGTGCTCGGAATCTGGTCGGTCGGCGCGGACGACGCCTGGGGAAGCGCGCCCGCGCCCTTGCGCAGGGCGAGGCCCGACGGCGCCATGGTTCTTCTCGCCCGGATCCTCGCGCCGATCGGCGCGCTGATCGGCGTCCACATTTTCTGGGTCGGCGCCGACGCGCCCGGCGGCGCTTTTCAGGGCGGCGCCTTGCTCGCGGCCATGTGGATGGTCGCAATGATGGCGCGGCTGCTCGAGGCGCCGCGCATCGGGTCCCGCGCCCTACGGCTGGCGCTGATTTCGGGGCCGGCGGTGTTTCTCACCGTCGGTCTCGCCGGGAATATCCTGGCGGGGAGCTTTTTCGCCTTTCCGCCCGGCTTCGCCAAGCCGCTGATCCTCTTCATCGAAGCCTTCATGGTCCTTTCGGTCGCCGTCGCCTTGCCGATGATGGTCGCCGGACCGCCCGACGGAGAATCGAAGCCATGAACCCCTCCCTTCTCGCGGGGCTGGTTGGCGCCGCTTTGGTCGGGCTGGGGCTTTACGGCCTCATCGCGCATCCCCATCCGCTGCGCAAATTGCTCGCCTTCAATCTTGTCGGCAGCGGGGTTTTTCTGGTTTTCGGCGTCGTGGCGCGGCGCGGCGCGGCGGCCGGATATGCCTTCGATCCCGTGCCGCAGGCCATGGTCATCACCGGAATCGTGGTCGCCTTCGCCGCCAGCGCGCTCGCGGTCGCGCTCATCCTGCGCCTCGCCGTCGCCGGCGGCGATGTTTCGCTCGATCCACAGGCCTCGGGCAGGCGCGACGACGGGGAGGCGGAATGATCGCGCAACCGGCGACCACTCCGGGCGGCTTTCTGCTCGTGCTGGCGGTTTTGCTGCCGGCGGCGGGAACCCTTTTCTCGTTCGCGTTGGGGAGTCGCGCTGCGGAAAAGATCGCCCTCGGCCTGACGCCGGTCGGCTTTTTCCTCGCCTGCCTCGTCGCCATGAAGGTCGCGGCGGCCGGCGCGCCGATCGCCTACGCCATCGGCGGCCTGCCGCCGCCGCTGGGGATCGCGCTGCGCGCGGACGGCGTTTCGGCGGTCATGATGGTGACGGCGTCGATCATCGTCGCCGCCGCGGCTTTCTATGCGCGGGCCAAATTCGCCACGCCGGACGGCGTCGAAGAGTCTCGCGGCGCGCTGACCTTCTGGATCATGATCCAGGCGATCTGGGCGGCGCTGAATCTCATTTTTGTCGGCGGCGACCTGTTCAATCTCTATGTCGCCCTCGAACTCCTGACCTTCGCCGCCGTGCCGCTGGTCTGCATCGACGGCCGCCCGGAAACGCTCGCCGCCGCGCTGCGCTATCTCCTGTTCGCCCTGTTCGGCTCGGTCTCCTATCTGCTCGGGGTCGCACTGCTTTACGGCCTTTACGGGACGCTCGACATTTCGCTTCTGGCGCAAAGGGTCGGGGCGGCGCCGATGGTCTGGACGGCGGCCGCGCTGATGACCGCCGGCCTGCTCGCCAAGACGGCCTTGTTTCCGCTGCATCTGTGGCTGCCGCCGGCGCACGCCAACGCGCCGGCCGCGGCCAGCGCCGTGCTGTCGGGCCTCGTCGTCAAGGGCTCGTTCTTCCTCGCCTTGCGGCTGTGGTTCTATGTCCTGCCCGCGCTGCCGACCGCGGCGCCGGGCGCCGTGCTTGGCGCGCTCGGCGCGCTCGCCGTCATTTTCGGCAGCGTCCTCGCGCTTCGGCAGGCGCGGCTCAAACTGCTGGTCGCTTATTCGACCGTCGCACAGATCGGCTATCTCTTTTTCGTCTTCCCGCTGGCCGCCGGCGCCCATGTCTGGAGCCCTCTCGGCTGGAGCGGCGGCGTGATGCAAATCCTCGCCCACGCTTTCGCCAAGGCGGCGATGTTTCTTGCCGCCGGCCTGGTCGCCGAAGCGCTCGGCCATGACCGGATCGCCGGCTTCAGGGGCGCGGCGCGCGCCCTGCCTTTGACCTTTCTGACCCTTGGACTGGGCGGCCTTTCGCTGATGGGTCTGCCGCCGACAGGCGGGTTCGAAGCCAAATGGCTGATGCTGCGGGCCGCCGCCGCCTCCGGCCAATGGATCTGGTCGCTGCCGATCCTCGGCGGCGGATTGCTGGCGGGGGGCTATGTCTATCGCATTCTCGCGCCTGCCCTGGCGGATGGCGAGGCGGCGATCCAGGCGCGGCCGGAGCGCTCGCGCGAGGCGATCGCCCTGGGGCTGGCGGTGATCGCGCTGGCTCTGGCTTTCGCTCCGCAGGGCTTTTTCGATTTTCTCGAAATCGGCCGCCCGTTCGCCTCGGGGAGCGCGCCATGATCGCAGCCCTGCTGGTCGCGACCCTCGCCGCGCCCGCGATTTTCCTGGCCGCCTGTTTCGTCGGGAAATGGCGGGAACGGGCGCTCGCCTGGCAATTTCTCGCCCCGGCGCCGGGCCTCGCGGCGGGTATCTTCGGCCTGAGTCACGCGCCGGTTGCGGTCGATTTTCCCGGCCTCGGCCTGTCGCTGACGCTCGACCCGCCCGGCGCGCTGCTGCTGGCCTTCGCCGCGCTGCTGTGGATGGCCGTCACCGCCGCGCTGTGGCGCGACAGGGCGCCGGGTGCGCGTTTCGGGATATCATGGCTTCTGACCATGTTCGGCGGGCTCGGCGTTTTCGTCGCCGGCGACCTGGTTTCCTTCTATCTGGTCTATGCCCTGGTCAGCCTGCCGGCCTATGGGCTGTTCGCCTTTTCCGAAGATCCCGAAAAGCGCCGCGCCGGCGCGATCTACTTGGCCTTCGCGCTCTTGGGCGAGGCGCTGCTTCTCCTGGCCTTTGCCCTGCTGGCGGCGGGCGAGCCGCATGGAAGCGCGCGGATCGCGGACGTGATGGCCGCCCTGCCGGCCTCGCCCTGGCGCGACGCGGCCCTCGCTTTGATCGTCGCCGGCTTCGGCATGAAAATCGGCCTCATTCCCTTCAACGGCTGGATGCCGCTCAATTACGCGGCCGCGCCGATTCCCGCCGCCGCCGTGCTCAGCGGCGCCGGCGTCAAGGCGGGGGTCATCGGCCTGATCCGTTTCCTGCCGCTGGGAGTCCCGATGGAAGGCTGGGGAGAGGCGCTGGCGGCGCTGGGCTTTTTGACCGCCTTCTACGGCGTGGCGATCGGCCTGGCCCAGCGGACTCCCAAGACCATTCTGGCCTATTCCAGCATCAGCCAGATGGGCGTCATCGCCGCGGCGCTGGGCTTGGGGCTGGCGCGCGGCGATACGGGCGCGGCCGGCGACATGGCCTTTTACGGCGCCAATCATCTGCTGGTGAAATCCGCCCTGTTCCTGACCATCGGCGCCGTCGCCAGCGCCGGGCGGCTTTCCCGCCGCTCGCTGGTTCTCGCCGCCGCGCTGGCCCTGAGCCTCGCCGGCCTGCCCCTGACCGGCGGCGCTCTGGCCAAGCTGGCCTCGAAGGCGCAATTCGCCAGCGGTATGCCGGCCCTGCTGGCGACGCTTGCCTCCATCGCCAGCGCCATGCTGATGACCCATTTCCTCATTCATCTCACGGAAATGTCCGGCGAAGCGGCGGAAGACGCGCGGCGGGAAACGCCCGCCGTCCTCATCCGTTTCTGGCCCGCGCTCGCCCTCGGCGCGCTGCTGCTGCCGTGGTTCTTCGCCGACGCGCCCGGCGAGGCCCTGAGCCTGGGGAAAATATGGGACGGGTTCTGGCCGGTCGCGGTCGGCGTCGCGGCGGCGCTTGGCTGGCGGCGAAGCGGACTCGCGGCGCCGAAAATTCCTGCCGGCGACAGCATCGTGCTCTACGAACGCGGCTTCGCCCGGATGATGGCGCTTGGGCCGGTCTTCGAAACGGCGGACGCGCGCCTGCGCCAATGGCCGGCGGCGGCGGCGTCCTTGCTGCTGATCGTTCTGGCGCTGCTCGCCGCCGCCTCAATTTGAGGCCGGCGCCGGCTCCTGGACGCGGAAAAAGATGACGTAAAGCGCCGGCAGCACGATCAGGGTCAGGATGGTCGCCACGAACAGGCCGCCCATGATGGCGAAGGCCATCGGCCCCCAGAACACCGTCGGCGCGATCGGGATGAAACCGAGCACGGTCGAGATCGCCGTCAGCATGATCGGCCGGAAGCGCGACAGCGCGCCCTCGACGACGGCGTTCCACAAATCGAGCCCCTGCGCCCGCTCCGCTTCGATCTGCTCGATGAGAATGACCGCGTTGCGCGCGATCATGCCCATCAGCGCCAATATGCCGAGAATGGCGACGAAGCCCAGCGGCCGCCCGGAGATCAGCAGCGCCAGGACGATGCCGATCAGCCCCATCGGCACCAGGCTCAGCACCATGGCGAGGCGGCTGAAGCTGTGGAGCTGCGCCATCAGGAACAGCAGCATCAGGAAGATCATCGCCGGAATCATGGCGTAGACCGAGGCCTGCGACTTGACGCTTTCCTCGACCGTGCCGCCGACCGCAATATGATAGCCTTCGGGCAGGCCGGCGGCGAGCTTCTCGACCGCCGGCGCGAGCGCCGCCACCGCCGCTTCGGGTGTGGCCCCGGAAGCGACATCGGCCTGCACGGTCAGGGTCGGCACGCGGTCGCGCCGCCATACCAGCGGATATTCCTGCTGATAGTCGAAGCGCGCGATCTGGCTCAACGGCACGGTGCGCCCGCTTGGAAGCGGAACCTGCAAGGATTGCAGCGTGTCGAGCGAAACCCGCTGCTCGTCCTGCGCTCGGGCCACGACGTCGACCAGATAGATGTCGTCCCTGACCTGGGTGATCGGGGCGCCGATCATCACCGTATTGAGATAGGAGGACAAAGCCTGCGAGCTTAAGCCCAGAAGCCGCGCCTGATCCTGGTCGATCACCACGCGAACTTTTCGCGCGGGCTCCATCCAGTCATAATTCACGCGGCGCAGGTCATTGTTGGCGCCCAGAAGCGCGCCGAGCTGCAAGGCGATCATGCGCGTCTGACTCAGGTCAGGGCCGCTGACGCGATATTGCACCGGCCAGCCAACCGGCGGCCCCAGCTCCAGCGGCGAGACGCGGGAGACGACGCCCGGCAATTGGTCGGCGAGCTCCTTCTCGAGCTTCGCATGCAACGGTTCTCGCGCGGAAACGTCCCTGGCGACGACCACCGCCTGGGCGAAGAAATCATTGGCGAGCTGCACGTTCAGCGGCAGATAGAAGCGAATCGCGCCGCGCCCGACATAAGTGCTCCAGCTCGCCACGTCCGGATCGCCCTTCAGCATCGTGTCGAGCGTTTTCGCCGCGCGGTCGGCGGCGAAGATCGAGGCGTTCTGCGGCAGGGTCAGATCGACCACCAGTTCCGGCCGGTCGGAGGCCGGGAAGAACTGGCGCGGAACCAGCGGCAGGGCCAGAAGCGAGACGACGAAACAGGCGAGCGTGGCCGCGATCGTCATCCAGCGCCGGCGCATCGCGAGAAGCAGGACAGAGCGGAAGGCGCCCATGATCCGGCTCGGTTTTTCTTGCGCCTTCTTTTCCGGCGCCTTGAGCAGCCAGACGCCGAGCAAGGGCGCGAACAGCACCGCGACGAACCAGGACACGATCAGGGCGATCGACACCACCGCGAAAATCGAAAAAGTATATTCGCCGGCCGAGGATTTGGCGAAACCGATCGGCACGAAGCCGGCGGCGGTGATGAACGAGCCGGTGAGCATGGGAAAGGCGAGCGAGTCATAAGCGAAAGTCGCCGCCTTCTCCTTGCTGTCGCCCGCCGCCATGCGGGAAATCATCACATCGACCGTGGTCATGGCGTCGTCCACCAGCAGGCCGAGGGCGATGATCAGCGCGCCGAGCGAGATGCGCTGCAGGTCGATGCTGAAATATTGCATGATCGGGAAAATGATCGCCACGGTCAGCGGGATCGACAGCGCCACCACCGCGCCGGGGCGGAAGCCCAGACTGAAGATGCTCACCGCCATGATGATGGCGATGGCCTGCCACAGCGATTCCATGAATTCGCCGATGGCGTGTTTGACCACCACCGGCTGGTCGGAAACCAGCGTCACGTCGATCCCGAGCGGGAGATCGGCGATGGCGGCGTCGAGCGTCCTCGTCACATTACGCCCCAGCGTCAGGATGTCGCCGCCGTCGCGCATGGCGATGGCGAGGCCGATCGCCGGCTTGCCATTGACCCGGAACATGGGCTGCGGCGGATCGACCGGGGCGCGGCGGACCTCGGCGATGTCGCGCAGGCGGATCAGGCGGCCATTGGACGGAAAATTGACGTCGAGCAGGTCGTTTTCGGATTTGAACGCGCCGGTGACGCGGATCGAAATCTTCTCGTCGCCGGTCTGGATCGCGCCGGCGGGGATCACCGCGTTCTGGGCCTGGATCGCGGCGACCAGAGCGGCGCGGTCGATCCCGAGGCCGGCGAGCTGGCGGGTGGAGAATTCGACATAGATCTGCTCGTCCTGGGCGCCGAGGATCTCGATCTTGGAGACGTCGGGAACGTGAAGCAGATCGGAGCGCACATCCTCGACATGATCGCGCAATTCGCGCTGGCTGAAGCCGGCGTCGGCGGTGAATCCGTAGATCAGTCCATAGGTGTCGCCGAAATCGTCGTTGAAGAAGGGCCCGACCACGCCCTGCGGCAGGGTCCGCCGGATGTCTCCGATGTTTTTGCGCACCTGATACCAGATGTCGGGCACATCCTTGGGCGCGGTCGAGCCCTTGAGATTGACGAAGATCGTGGTCCGGCCGGGGCTGGTATAGGAGCGCAGGAAGTCGATGCCTCGGGTCTCCTGCAATTTGCGTTCGAGACGCTCGGTCAACTGATCGAGCGTTTCGTCGAGGGTCGCGCCCGGCCAGCCCGCCTGCACCACCATGGTGCGGAAGGTGAAGGCCGGGTCTTCGCTGCGCCCGAGCTGGACATAAGACATCAGGCCGGCGACGACGATCGCGAGCATCGCGAAGACGATGAAGGATCGGTGTTTGAGCGCCCAGTCGGAAAGGTTGGGCCCGGTCATGACCGGGCTCCGAGCAGCCGCACCTTCTGGCCGGGATGGAGCGCCTGGACGCCGGCCGTGACCACGATCGCGCCGGGGTCGAGGCCGCCGGAGAGCACGACGGTTCCGGGATCGAAGCGCAGCACTTCGACCGGCTTAAGCGCCACGGTCAGGCTTTTCGGATCGACCACCCAGACCGCCGGGCCGGTTCCGGACGCGGTCAGGGCGCTGGCGGGGATCGACAGGCCGTGGCCGTGATCGACCTCCATCCGCCCGGTCACCGTCGCGCCGAGGCGCATGGCGGGCGGCGGTTCATTGACCGCGACCCGAACCTTGAAGGTGCGGGTGACCGGATCGGCCTGGGGATCGACCTGGCGCACCCGGCCTTTGGCGGTCACCGAAGGATCGTCGGTCAGGGCGATGATCACGTCGGCGTCGGGCGGCGCCGTGCGCAGGACCTGGGCCGGGACGTCGAAGACGGCGTCCCAGCCGTGATCGCGGGCGACCGTGAAGATCATTTGCCCCGCCTGGACCACCTCGCCCGATTCCGCGGCGCGGCGCGTCACCGTGCCGCTCACCCCGGCCTTGAGGTCGGTGTAGCTGACGCGATCCTCCGCCATCTCGACCTGCGCCTTGGCGTCGTCCACCGCCGCTTGGGTGGAGCGCAGGGCCTGCTGGGCCTGATCGAAATTGGCGCGCGTGGTCCAGCCCTGCCGCAACAGGGTCTGCTGGCGGTCGAAATGATTGGAATCCTGCTCCAGCCGGCCCTTGGCGGCGGACAGCGCCGCGCGCGCCGAGCGCAGGGCGTTCAACTCGTTCTGGGGATCGAGCCTGGCGACGATTTCGTCCGGCGTCACGTGGTCGCCGACCTCCGCCTTGCGTTCGATGATCCGGCCGCCGATGCGGAAGGCCAAGGCGACCTCCTTTTCCGCCTGAAGCTGGCCGGTCAGGGAGATGGTCTGCCCCAGGCCGGCCATTTCGACCACGATTGTCCGGACCGGGCGCGGTGGCGGCGGCGCTTCCGCCGTTTCGCGCTTGCAGCCGGACAGGACGAGGAGCAGCGCCGGCGCGGCCGCGAGCAGCAGGCGGGAATTCCGGCGGAGAGAGCGGATGAGCGACATGATCGAACCCCGGATTGGCGGCTTGCGCGAGCCGCGGGACGTTCAGAAAGATCCAACCAGCGAGCCGAGCGCGATCACGGCGACCAATGCCACGATGGCGCCGAGAATGGCGACCATGAAAATGTCCTTGTAGCTCTCGCTATGGCTGGAGCCGCAGACGGCGAGCAGCGTCACCACCGCCCCGTTGTGCGGCAGGCTGTCGAGCGTGCCGGCGCCGATCACCGCGACGCGATGCAGCAGGGCCGGGTCCATGCCGATTTCCGCCGCGCGCCGCAGATAGGTCGCGCCGAGCGCGTCGAGCGCGATGGTCAGGCCGCCCGAGGCCGATCCGGTGAGCGCGGCGAGAATGTTGGTCGCCACCGCCAGCGACACCAGCGGCCCGCCGCTGATGCCCAGCACCGCCTCGCGCACCATGGCGAAGGCCGGCAGCGCCGCGACCACCGCGCCGAAGCCGACCAGGCTGGCGACGCTGATCGCCGGCAGCGCCGCGGCGTTGACGCCGGCGTCCATGGTGGCGCGCAGATTGGGCGGCCGGCGCCCGTTCAGCGCGAGAACGGTCACGATCGCCAGGGTCAGCGCGCTCAGCACCGACCACACGCCGGTAACCGCCGAAGGCTGGACGCCGCCCCATTCCGGCCGGGCCAGGAAGCTCAGGTCGAGGCGCGGCAGGATGATCAGCGAAAGGATCAGATTGACGAGGATGACGACCACGATGGGCGCCGCCGCCGACCAGAACGGCGGCCGGGCCGCCGCGACTTCGCCATGGGCGATTTCGGCCGGGTCGAACTCGTGCGAGGCGGTCGCGCGCTCGCGCAAAGCCTCGTCGCCGGCCAGATCGCCCGCCGATTTGAGCGCGGCGCCGGCGCCGAAGCCTTCGCCGCGCGCGTGGGCGGCGGCCTCCTCGCGCGCCAGCCACCACAGGCCGAAACCGAGCATGATGGCGGAAGCGAGAAGCCCCAGACCCGGCGCCGCGAAGGGCGTGGTGCCGAAGAAGGGCATGGGAATGGTGTTCTGGATCGAGGGCGCGCCCGGCATCGCCGACATGGTGAAGGTCGATGTGCCAAGCATGATCGCCGCCGGCATCAGCCGCCGGGGGATGTTGGCGGCGCGAAACAGGCCCAGGGCCATGGGCGCGATCACGAAAAAGGCGACAAACAGGCTGACGCCGCCATAGGTGACGACCGCGCCGCCGAGCACGACGGCGAGAATGGCCCGTTTGGTTCCGAGCTTTTCGGTCATGTAATCCGCGATCGAAGAGACCGAACCGGTGTCTTCCATCAGCTTGCCGAACAGCGCGCCGAGGAGGAAAATCGGAAAGAATTGCGCCAGAAAGCCGGAGGCGCTGCGCATGAAGGTCTGGGTCCAGTGCGCCAGCAGCGGCTGGTTGGAAAGGAGGGCCGCGACCATCGCCGCGATCGGCGCCAGCAGCAGGACGCTCCAGCCCTTGAAGGCGAGCCAGATCAGCAGACCCAGGCCGAGGAGAATGCCGAGGAGGCCGACGAGTTCCGAGCCGCTCATGGTCAGCACTCTTCCAGGAGAATGTCGAGATCGGCGGTCGAGCGCCGGCCGAGGTCATCGCCGTGAGCGTGAAGAAATGCATCTGCGGCGTTGCGGCCCTCCTCCTTGAGCAGGCTCAGGAACGGCCCTTCGGCGTTGAGCTTGGACGAGGCGCCGAATTCGGCGAGCCTGTCGGTGAGGATGCGATGGGTGCGCATCCCCGCCCATCTGCGGCCTTCGCCGGTTCCCGGATCGGCCGCCAGGCGGAGAAGCGCGATCATGCGCAACTCCTTCATCAGCGGCGCGTTGAAGGAGATTTCGTTGAGCCGGTCGAGGATTTCGCCCGCCGTGCGCGGGGTCGTCCGGCGCTCGCGCGGGTTGATCTGCACCAGGATGATGTCGTCGGCCTTGCTTTCGCGCACCAGCGGCGAAATTGTCGGATTGCCGGCGTAGCCTCCGTCCCAATAGGGCTCGCCGTCGATTTCGATCGCCTGGAACAGGGTTGGCAGGCAAGCCGACGCGAGCAGGACTTCCGGCGTGATTTCCATGTTGCGGAACACTCGCCCGCGCCCGGTGTGGACATTGGTCGCGGTGATGAAAAGCTTGATTTCAGCGCCGTTCAGATGGGCGAAATCGATGCTGTCCTCGAGAATCTTCCGGATCGGATTATGGCCGGTCGGATTGAGGCTGTAGGGCGAAACCAGCCGGCTCATCATGTCCATCATGATATAGGCCGGCGAGGCGTCGAGCGACCAGCGGTTCATCAGACGGTCGAGCGGCGAGCGCTGGAGCGGGCTGAAACGGGCGGCGTCCGCGACGCGGCCCCAATAGGCGTCGAGCGCCGCGCGCGCCCCGGCCGCTCCGCCCTGCATGTAGCCGCTGACCAGGACGGCGGCGTTCATCGCGCCCGCCGACGTGCCGGAAATGGCTTCGATCTTGAGCCAGGGCTCTTCCAGAAGACGGTCGAGGACGCCCCAGGTGAAAGCGCCATGCGAGCCGCCGCCCTGGAGCGCGAGATCGACAAGGACGGGTTCGCGCGGGGGCTCCGGTTCTGCCACGGGTCGCCTTGCCATGAAAACTCCGCTTCGCCGAAATCCGATGACCGGCCGGGACGCCGGCCGCGCGCGATGATTCCGGATCTTGCCCGTCGGTTTGCGACGCAGCAGAGCTTGCACCTATTTCGGGAGCGCGGCAACAATTCTCAGTCAAGTTCGCGCCTGGCCGTTCCTCCCGCTTTCGGGCAAAGGCGCTGGCGCGCGGTTGAGTTTGCGGGGAAAGCCGGCTTAACTGGGCCCCGTCATCAAAGAGGCGCAGGCAAAACGGCGCAGGCAAAACGGCGCAGGAAGGACTCCGGGCCCATGAATCAGGATCGCTCCTCCGCGGCGCCGCTGGTCATTTGCGCCGCCGTCCTGCTGTTCGCGGCGGCTTTTTTCGCGCGCGCGATCCTCGCTCCCGTGACTTTCGCGATCTTCATCGTCGCCATCATCTGGCCGCTTCAGGACGCGTTCCAGAAGCGGCTGCCGAAACTGCTGGCGCTCGTCCTCACCCTCATCGCGACGCTGGCGGTCCTGGCGGTCATGGGCCTGCTCATCGTTTGGGCCTTCGGGCTCGTGGCCCAGTGGCTGGTCGCCAATGTCGCGCGCTTCCAGGCGCTTTACCTGCGCGCCATCGAGACGCTCGAAGCGCATGGCGTCGCGGTCAGGGCGCTGATGGCGACGAGCCTCAATCCGTCGTCGGTCACCGGCGTCCTGCGCCAGATCGGCGGGCAGGGCTATGGCTTGCTGTCCTTCCTGGTCATCGCCTTCGCCTTCACGGTGCTCGGCCTGCTCGAAGTCGATATCGGCCGCGGCAACATCGACCGGCTGGAAAATCCGCGCCTGCGCGAGGCCCTGCTGGGCCCCGCGGGCGACATCTCCGCGAAACTGCGCAAATATATGGCGGTGCGCAGCCTGATGAGCCTGCTGACCGGCGCCGTGGTCTGGGTCTTCGCCCTGGTCGCCGGGATCGAACTGGCGACGGCCTGGGGCGTGATCGCCTTCGTCCTGAATTACATTCCCTTCATCGGTCCGCTGGTCGCGACGGTTTTTCCATCTTTGTTCACGCTGGCTCAGTTCGAGTCGTGGAAACTGGCGCTGCTGGTCTTCGTCGCACTGAACGGCGTCCAGTTCTTCATCGGGAGCTATCTGGAGCCGCGCATCGCGGGGGCGCAACTGTCGCTTTCGCCCTTCATGGTGCTGTTCGCGGTTTTCTTCTGGAGCTTTCTGTGGGGCATTGCCGGCGCCTTCATCGGCGTGCCGCTCCTCATCGTGGCGCTGACCGTCTGCGCCGAGCATGACTCGACGCGGTGGCTGGCGGTTCTGATGTCGGGCGGCGAAGCCAAGAAGCCCTGACCCTGCGACGGAGCTTCGGGCGCGGCGATGTCCGCGCGGCCCGCGCCGCTGTTGCCGATTTTTCGAGTTCAAGCTAGTCTGGCTCTTATCGAAATCATTGGTTCTGCCGCGCGGCGTTCATTTTCAACAGGAACGGGCATCGATGGAGACCATTGACCGCCGGACCCTTTTTCGCAACCTTCTCGTCGCAGTCGCGGCCACGGCCGCCGGCTCCGTTCTAGGCGCGGGCGCGAGCGAAGCCATGCCGTTGGACGCGCAGATCGCCGCGCCGTCGGACCAGATGATCGAGAAGGCGCAAGTCGTCGTCGTTCGGAGACGCCGGCGGCGCCGACGGCGCTGGGTTTGCTGGTGGCGCAGGGGACGCCGCGTCTGCGGCTGGCGCTGGATCTGACAAGGGCTTGCGGGGGGCAGGAGACGCAGTTCCGTTCATCGGCGCCCGAACAATTTCCAGCAGAGCTCATCACAAAAGGGACCAGCGCCCATGGGGAACGATGCAATCGGTGAGGGCGCGCCCGCCTGGCACGCCCTGACGACGGACGAGACGGTTCTTCGGCTGGCGACCGACGCCCGCGCCGGGCTCACGGCGCGGGAGGCGGCGGGACGACTGGCGAAATACGGGCCGAACCGTCTGCCCGAGGGCAAGAAACAGGGGCCCTTCATCCGGTTCCTGGGCCAGTTCAACAATATTCTGGTCTATGTGCTGCTCGCGGCCGGCTTCACCAAGCTGATGCTGAGCCTGTGGGTGGACGCCGGCATCATTTTCGCGGTGGTCATTCTCAACGCGCTGCTGGGCTTCATTCAGGAGGGCCGGGCGGAAAAGGCGCTGGACTCCATCCGCAACATGCTCTCGGCGGAAGCGCGGACCTTGCGCGGCGGCGAAACCCGCATGATTCCGGCCGAGCAACTCGTTCCCGGCGACATCGTGCTGCTGGAATCCGGCGACCGCATCCCCGCCGACCTCCGTCTGATCGACGTCAAGAACCTGCGCACCGAGGAGGCGGCGTTGACCGGCGAGTCGGTTCCGGCGGAGAAGACCGCCGAGGCCGTTCACGTCAAGGCGACCGTTGGCGACCGCGAGAGCATGGCCTTTTCCGGCACGATGGTGGTCTCGGGCCGCGCCGTGGGCGTAGCGGTCGCCACGGGCAGCGAAACGGAACTCGGCCGCATCAACCAGTTGCTGGCGAATGTCAGCGCGCTGGAGACTCCGCTCCTGCGCCAGATCAAGAAATTCGGCTATACGATCACCGCCGCCATCGGCGTGCTCAGCGTCCTGATTTTCTCCTACGGCCATTGGCTCGGCCATATGAGTTTCGTCGAATTGTTCCAGGCGGTGGTCGGCATTGCTGTGTCGCTGATCCCCGAGGGCCTGCCGGCGCTGATCACCATCACGCTCGCCATCGGCGTCCAGCG
>JAJYCZ010000036.1 GCA_021777915.1 Pseudomonadota bacterium
AGCCGGCCACAGGCGAATCGGCGGAGACGACAGCTGAAACCGAAGCCCCGGCGGAGGAGCCGGAAGCCGCCCCCGCCGAACAGCCGGCGGCGGACGAAGCCGCGCGGGAGCCCGCGCCGGCGGTCGAGAGCGAGATGATCGTGGCGGCGGAAGGCGAAACTGCTGGAACTGCTGACGCCGCGCCCGCCGAAACGCCGGCGCCGGCCGACGAGGCGGCGGCGGAAGAAGCCGCGCCGGCGGTCGAGAGCGAGATGATCGTGGCGGCTGAAGGCGAAACTGCTGGAACTGCTGAAGCCGCGCCCGCCGAAACGCCGGCGCCGGCCGACGAGGCGGCGGCGGAAGAAGCCGCGCCGGCGGTCGAGAGCGAGATTGTCGCGGAGGCTGAAGGCGAAGCAGCCGAAGCCGCTCCTGCCGATGAGCCCGCGCCGACAGAGCCGGCGACGATCGAGGTCTGGAAGCCGCAGCGCCATCATGGCCGGCGCCGCGAGCATGACCAGCGGCCGCAACGCCGTCCGGGCGGACGCGGCTTCGCCGGACGCCCGCAGGCGGCGCCCGGCGAAAACCAGGGAGCGCAAGCGCAGGCGGGCGAAGGCGCCCCGGCGCGGGAGCGTTCCCATCGGCCCGAAGGCGGCAAGCCGCGTTTCGAGGGCCGGCGCGACCAACGCCGCTTCGACGGCAAGTTCGACGGCAAGAGGCGCGAGAGCATGAGCGGCGGCGACCGTCCGCCCCATCACGAAAAGCGTCCGCCGCGCGAAAAGCAGGCCGACCCGGATTCGCCCTTCGCCAAGCTCGCCGCGCTCAAGGCCGAGCTGGAGGCGAAAGGCAAGAAAAGCTGATCGCGCGGGCAATTTGCATTTTTGCTCAAGGGAGCGCGGCATTTTGCCGATTGCCGGACTTTTTCGGCATGGTTAATGCTTCGTTAGGAAACCAGGGCTCATTCTGGGAAAAATGCGTCTCGCGCGGGTTCTTGCATGTTCCACAGGTTGCGGCGGTTCATCGACGAATTGACCGGGTCCGAACCCGTGGAGCGGGATTTCGGCGAGAACGAATTGCGCGTCGCCGCCGCCGCTCTGCTGGTCCATGTCGCCGAAATCGACGGCTTTTTCACTGAGAGCGAAAAGCGCGCCCTGCTCCTTCTGCTCCAGCAGCGTTTCGATCTCGACGTCGAGTCCGCCGAAAGCCTGCTCGCCGAGGCGCGCGAGCGCGACCGCGAATCCGTGGACCTCTTTGGCTTCACCTCGGTCCTGAAACATTCGATGAGCGGACCCGACCGTCGCAGGCTGGTCGAAATGATGTGGACCGTCGCCTATGCCGACGGCACGGTCCAGGAATTCGAGGAAAATATCATCTGGCGCGTAGCGGAACTTCTGGGCGTGCCGGCGCGCGAGCGCATCGCCATGCGCCGCAAGGTCCGCGAGGAGCATGGCTGCGAGCCGGACGCGCCGGGGCCGTGGGACGACGACCGGATCGCGGCCGCGGAGGCCAAGTCATGAGCGCGCCGCGAAAAGTCATGCTGATCACCGGCGCCTCGGGCGGCATCGGCGCCGATCTCGCCCGCGTCGCCGCGGCCAAGGGCCACGATCTCGCTTTGGTCGCGCGCAATCGCGCCGCGCTCGACGCCCTCGCCGATGAAATCGCGGCGGCTCCGGGCCAAAAGGCGCAGCGCCCTCTGGTGTTCGATTGCGACCTGTCGCGCGCGAACGCCCCCGCCGCCATCGAGGCTTTTCTGGAACAATCGGGCGCCGACGTCGAAATTCTCGTCAACAACGCCGCCTATGGCATGCTGGACGCGGCGCTCGACGGCGACATGGCCGAACAGCTCGGCATGATCGACCTGAACGTCCGGGCGCTGACCGAATTGAGCCTGCGTTTCGGCAAGAGACTCGCGCGAAACCGCGGCCGGCTGCTCAATGTCGCCTCGGTCGCCGCCTTCATGCCCGGTCCCGGCATGGCGGTCTATTACGCCAGCAAGGCCTATGTTCTTTCCTTCAGCGAGGCTCTGTCGGCGGAACTGGCGCCGCTCGGCGTCAGCGTCACCGCCTTGTGCCCTGGACCTGTCGCGACCGGCTTTCAGGCGCGCGCCGGTTTCCCGCGGCGTATGACGAACGGCATGCGACATATTGCCCTACCCCCGTCCGAAGTCGCCCGCGCGGGCTATAATGGCATGATGGCGGGAAAACGGGTGGTCCTGCCGGGAATGGCGACCAGGATCACGGCGTGGAGCGCGCCGTTCTTGCCAAAAGGCTGGTCGCTGAGACTGATCTCCTCGTTGCAGATGCGCCGCAAATGGAAGGAGGGCGCCGGAAAATGAATTGTTGCAGCCGCTTTTCCTGCTCACCGCGCAAGCCGATGCTGATCGTGCTCCATGGCGAGCATTCGACGCCGGGGCGGATCGGCCGGATGTTGCGCGACCTGGGGTTCGGCCTCGACATCAGACGGCCGCGCTTCGGCGATTCCCTGCCCCAGAACATGAGCGGCCATAGCGGCGCGGTCTTTTTCGGCGGCCCGATGAGCGCCAATGACGAAGACGACTGGATCAGGCGTGAAATCGACTGGATCGGCCTGCCGCTGAAAGAACAGAAACCCTTTTTGGGCATCTGCCTCGGCGCGCAGATGCTCGCCCGCCATCTCGGCCAAACGGTCGGCCGCCATCCGGAAGGCAAGGTCGAGGTCGGCTATTATCCGATCCGCCCGACCGAAGCGGGGCGCGGATTGTGCAGGTCGCCTTTTCCCACCTGCGTCTATCAATGGCACCGCGAGGGCTTCGACCTGCCCAGCGGCGCGACCCTGCTGGCGGAAGGCGAGGATTTCGAGGCCCAGGCCATCCGCTTCGGCGAAAAGGCCTTCGGCCTGCAATTCCACCCCGACGTCACCTACGACATGATGTGCCAATGGACGGTGACCGCCCTGGAGCGCATGAATCAGCCCGGCGCCCAGGAAGCCCGCCGCCATCTCGACGGCTGGTTCCAGCACGACGGCGTGGTGGCGCGCTGGACCGAAGCTTTTTTGCGCTGCTGGAGCGGCGGCGCCGCCTGCGGCCGGGCGGCGAGCGTCGCGGCGGAGTAAGCGCGACCTTCCGCGGTCGGCGGCGCGAAAGGACGATCAGTTCGCCATGTCCAGCGTCCAGAACACTTTGTAGCGCGTTTTCGGATTATAGGCCGCCGCGATTCCCATGCGTTTCATGCCCGGCGCCAGAAGATTGGCGTTGTGCGGCGGCGACTGGCGCCAGCCCGAGAAAACGTCGGCCAGAGTGTCATAGCCGGCCGAGACATTCTCCACCGCATTGTTCTTCTCGTAGCCCGCGCGGTCCAGCCGCTCGGCGAGGCCGCCGCGCAATTCGTGGCCGAGCCTGTCGCGCGCCGCCATGGCGTCGGATTGTTTTTGCGCCTGGGCCATCAGGCCCGGATCGAGGACGAGGCCGCCCAGGCCGTGATTGCGGCGGTAGAGCGAGATCATGTCGCGCGCCGCCCGGGCGTCGAGCCGGGCGCCGGGCGCGGCCATCGACTGGAACAGGCCGCTATCGGACGGCGGCGGCGCCGGCGTTTCGGCGCAGCCGGCGAGCAGCAGGCAGAAAGGCGCGGCGGCAAAAGCAAGGCGCGTGGCGACGCAAACAGGCAAACGGGACAACAGGAACGCTCCGGAAAAGCGAAGGCGGAGGGAATCGCCGAAAAAGATCAAGCCTTGTTTTCGGGGTCGCCGTGGAGATAGCGCTCCAGCAGCGGCTCGATCCTGGGCAGGCTCACATTCACCGCCGAGGACCCGCCGGCGATGGCCATTCCGGCCCCGGGCAGGCGGCTGAAAATGGCGAACATCAGGTCGCTGCGCACCCTTCCCGCGCGCTCGACATTTTCCACAAAGCAGATCAGTTCGAAATCGAGCGAATTCGGGCCGAGATTGTTGAACAGCACCGTCGGCGCCGGAATGCCCAACACCTCATCATGCGATTTGACGACATCGAGCAGGGTCTCGCGGACTTTTTCGGGGTCCGCGCCCCAAAGGACCTGGATCGGGATTCGGACCCGGCCGATGCGGTCGCCGCGCACATAATTCTTGACCACGCCGGTCATCAGGTTGCCGTTGGGCACGATCATCATCACGCGATCGGCGGTCTCGATCTCGGTGGCGCGGACATTGATGCGGCGGACATGGCCCTGTTCGTCGCCGACGGAGACCAGATCGCCGACCTTGATCGCCCGCTCCCACAGCAGGATCAGGCCGGACACGAAATTATTGACCACCCCCTGCAAACCAAGGCCGATGCCGACGGACAGGGCGCTGACGACCAGGGCGAGCTTTTCGAGATTGATGCCGAGAAAGGCGACCGCGAAGAGCAGCGACAGAATCAGGCCGATATAGCCGACGCTGGTGCGGATCGACGCCTGCAGTCCCTCATCGATCTGGGTCAGCGGCAGGTAACGCTTTTCCAGCCAGTTCTGGATCGTGTGCGATATCGTGTAGCCCAGGACGAACAAGGCCAGGGCGAACAACAGGTCCGAGGGCGAAATCGTCACGTCTCCGACCTTGAAGCCGAAGAAGGCCGACCGGACCGCCCCGACCATGTCATGCGACTGAAGACCCCAGGGCGCGAGAACCAACAGGGCGGCGACGCCAAAGAGCGTCAGCGTCACGACGCCGGACAACAGAACGCCGATCTGCGCCAGACGCTCGCGCCGCAGCCCGAGGCTCGCCAGCAGCGCCCTGCCGAGGTGGGAATTCGGGCGGAAGGCCAGCTCCAGCCCTTCCGAGATCGCCTTCTGCAACAGGAAAAGCAGGCCGGCGACAAAAGCCGTCCAGGCGATCTGACGCACCAGAAAGGCCGACAGGGCGACATAGCCGACGAGATCGGCTCCGATGACCGCGACGATCGCCGCCCAGGCCCCGAACCGGATCGCCGGCCACCACGGGCCTTCATCCGCCAGATGGGCGGGCCGGCCGAGCGCCGGATCCTCATCGGCTTCCGGCGCCGCGACGATCCGGTAGAGCCCCCGGATCAGCGCCAGCCCGACCAGGAGGGAAAAGGTTCCTTTCGCCGCCACCGACACCGGAAGCGAAGCGCCGATGACCTCGTCGAGACCCTCGAACAGATCGCCGAGCGAGATCAGACCCGCCAGAAGGAGGAGAAGGCTCATCAGCCTCCGCGCGACCCGGTCCGACAGGTTGAGCGGACGCCAAAGCGGGCGGCGCGGCGCGAGAATCGCCTCGCCCATGCCGAAGGCCGCGGCGAATCGGAGCACACTGCGGAACAGGGCGTCGGACAGCGGCTTGTATTCGTCGGGAGAGAGACTGAACCATTGCGCCAGGGCGGAAAGCGCCAGAAGCGCGCCCAGGGGAATCGCGATGGTCGCCAGAGCGAACCACAGCGCCGCGACGCCCTTCTGGAACTCGTCCGGCGCGGGACCCGATTTCCCGCGCGGAAAAAACCGCCGCGCGAGCAGGCCGGCGCCCGCCGCGCCCGCCAGGAGCGCGACGGCGAAGACGCCCAAAAGCCAGGCGCCCCTTTGCGTGAAAGCCTGAAAAAAGCCGCTCGCAAGTTCGACCGCCGAGGCCTGCGCCGCGCCAAGATTATGAGGCGTGTCGCGCGCGACATCCATCCACAGCGACGGAGCGAGAATGCTCGACGAGGTCTGGAACACCGAATTGGCGAAAAGCGTGCGGCGCCGCTCGGCGATCTGCGCGTAAAGCTGATCGACCTGCAATCGCGCGAGTTTGGCTCGCTTGATCAGGTCGTCGCGGGCCGCGAACAGTTTCTGCTGCTCGTCGCGCTCCTTGGCGATCGCCGGATCTTCGGGCGCCGCGGTGGGATTGGCCTTGAGATCCGGCGGCTTTCCAAGCTGGTCCAGCCGCGCCTTGACCGCGGCGAGCTTGGGCGTGACATCGGCGATCACGCCCTCGATTTGCGCGCCGAGCGGATCGAGCGCGCCGCGCAGCTTGACCAGGTCGGCGTCCGTCAGATTGTCGTCGCCCAGCTTGATCTCGACGCCCTTGAGGCTCTGCTTGACCGAATCGAGCGTCGCCGCCGGATCGGCCGGCGCGGACGAGGCGGCGGGGCTCGGCTCCGCGCAGCGGGCAGGCGCCGCCGCGCCACAAATCATGAACGCGGCCAGAAGCCTGATGACGAAGACGCGGGAAAGGAAGCGCGTCACGGAGAACTCCAAATTTTTCGGGCGCCCGAGCATGGGCTGAATTCGGCCCAAATCAAGGCGCCCGCGATTTTCGCCCGGCCGGGGCGGCCGGATCGGCATAGGCGTGGCTTTTACCGCGCCAGTCCTCGACCCGCCAGCCTTCTCCCTCGCGCCGCCAATAATCGGGACCCGCCGGAGCCTTGCCATGCCCGCCCGGAATATCGACCACGAAAACCGGCTGGCAGAGGCCCGACAGGCGCCCGAGCAGGGCGCGGACCAGTTCCCGCCCCTCCTCCAGAGAAACGCGCAGATGCGACGTGCCGGGCGCGAGATCGGCGTGGTGCAGATAATACGGCTTGATTCGGTTCTCGACGAAGGCGCGCATCAGGGCGGCCAGGGTCTCGACATTGTCGTTGACGCCGCGCAGCAGCACGGTCTGGCTCACCACGACGATCCCTGAATCGACCAGACGCGCTATGGCGGCGCGGGCCTCTTGCGTCAGCTCGCGGGGATGGTTGGCGTGGAGCGCGACATAGACCGTTTTCGCCGAGGCGCGCAGGGCCGCGATCAACTCGTCGGTCACACGCTCCGGCGCGAGCGCCGGAACGCGCGAATGGAAGCGCAGGATTTTTATATGATCGAGTCTTTTCAGCCGCGCGGAAATCTCGGCGAGGCGCCGGGGCGAGACCGCGAGGGGATCGCCGCCGGTCACGATCAGCTCCCATATTTCCCGATTCGCGGCGAGATAGGCGAAAGCGGCGTCGAGCGCATGCGCGTCGAGCATTCCTTCGGTTCCCGCGCCGACCCGCTCGCGGCGGAAGCAGAACCGGCAATAGACCGGGCAGACGCTGGTCAGCTTCAGAAGCGCGCGATCCGGATAGCGGTGGATCAGCCCTTTGACCGCCTCATGGGCGTCGTCGCCGATCGGATCGGCGCGTTCGTGCGGCAGAATTTCGAGTTCGGCGGCGTCGGGCAGGAACTGCCGGCCGAGCGCATCGTCGCGCCGCTCGATCAGGGCCGCGACGCCCGCGGGCACGGCGACGCTGTAGCGCGCCGCGACTTTTCCCAGAACCTCGGCTTCCTCGGGCGCGGCAAAACCGGCCGCGATCAGACCCTCGGGCCCCGTCAGGGCTTTTTCGCGCGAGATGATGCTCATGGCGCGGCGACCGGCGCCCAGAGGACATCCTCGATATGGGAAGCGCCCGTCGCCAGCATGACGAGGCGATCGAATCCCAAAGCGCAGCCGGAGGCCGGCGGCATCAAGGCGAGCGCGTCGAGGAAATCCGCGTCGATCGGGTAGGACGAGCCGTAAATCCGGGCGCGCTCGGCCATGTCGGCCTCGAAGCGGCGGCGCTGCTCGTTTTGGTCGGTCAATTCCCCAAAAGCGTTGGCCAGCTCCACGCCACAGCAAAAGAGTTCGAAACGCTCGGCGAAACGCGGGTCCTCGGGCTTGCGCCGGGCGAGCGCAGCCTCGCTCGCCGGATAGTCGATCAGCGCGGTGGCGCGGCCGTGGCCGAGCTTCGGCTCGATCCTTTGCGACACGATCTTGCTGAACAGGTCCGACCAGTGATCGTCGGCGCTGACCCGGACGCCCAGCCGCGCGGCCTCATGCGCCAGAGCGTCGCGTTTCCCCAGCACGGCGGTCAGATCAATACCCGCATGGCGCGCAAAAGCCTCGGTCACGGAAAGAATTTCGGGCGCCGCGCGCGGATCGAGTTGCGAGCCGGCAAATGAAAATTCGCTTACCCCCGCCGCGTCGGCCGCGACGGCGAGCACGGCGGCGCAATCGTCGATCAGGGCGCGATAGGGCGCCTCGGCCCGATACCATTCTAGCATGGTGAATTCGGGATGATGCAGCCTTGTGCGCTCGCCGTTGCGGAAGACATGGGCGAGCGAGAAGATTTTCGTTTCCCCCGCCGCCAGAAGTTTCTTGCAGTCGAATTCGGGCGAGGAATGCAGGTAATAAGTGGAAGGCGGCGCGCCGAGCGGCTCGAACTTCGTGGCGAAGCCGGCGATGTGGGTCTCGTTGCCGGGCGAAACCTGCAAGGCGGAGGGCTCGATCTCGACAAAGCCCGCGCGATCGAACCAGTCGCGCAAGGTTTTGACGATCCGCGCCCGCGCCAGGAGGCCGCGCCGTCGCGTGGAAAAGATTTCCGGCGCCCAGAAGGCCGCGCGCTGCGCCATTCCCGCCCCTGCTCCCTCGATGCGACAAAAAACTGGCGTTGCGGCGATCTTTGAGTATAGGTGACGCCGCAAGTTTCAAACAGGTCCATAGACCCGACGGCCCGTCCCTTCAACCGGCGCGGCCGGCGTCGCTCGCCAAGGAAAACGTGTCGTGAGAATCATCGCCAGCAACGTCCGCAAGGGTAATATCATCGAGCACGAGGACGGCAATCTCTACGTCGTGCTGAGCGCCGAGAGCTTTTTCCCCGGCAAGGGCACGCCGACGACCCAGATCGACATGCGCCGCCTCTCGGACGGCAACAAGACCTCCGTGCGTTACAAGACCACCGAACAGGTCGAGCGCGCCCATGTCGAGGACATGAATTATTCCTACCTTTATGCCGACGGCGACGGCTACACCTTCATGAACGACGACAATTACGAACAGGTCATCGTTCCCAAGGACGTGATCGGCGAACAGGCCGCCTATCTGCAGGAAGGCATGAAATGCATCCTGTCGATCTTCAACGGCCAGTCGGTCGCGATCCAGTTGCCCGCCCGCGTGACGCTGGAAGTGGTCGAGACCGAGCCGGCGATGAAGGGCCAGACCGCCTCCTCCTCCTACAAGCCGGCCAAGATGGACAACGGACTGCGCGTGATGGTGCCGCCCCATATCGGCGTCGGCGCCCGCATCGTCGTCCTCACCGAGGACAATACCTACGTCGAGCGCGCCAAGGACTGAGACCCCTCATCCGGCGCTGACGCGCCACCTTCTCCCGCCGCGGGGCGTCCGGCAGGACGCCCGTCCAAAGACGGACCATGCGAGAAGGAAAAAACGAACGGCCGGGCTTTCGCCCGGCCGTTCGTGTCTCAAGGCGGCGCCGATCAGCGCTGGAAGCCGGGCACGCCGAAATTTTCCGGCAGCAGCCAGTCGCCAAAATTGTCATTGCGAAAGGTTCCGCCCGGCGCCGGGGCGGGGTGGGCCACGGTGGCCACAAAGCGGTCCTCCGAGCCGACCGGCACGACATTGCCGGGGTCGAGGAAGCTGCGCTTGGTGACGGTCACTTCATTGGCGCGCCTGGGGTTGCCGGCGGCTTGGGCGCTGGCGTTCTGGACGCTGGCGCAGACCAGCGCGCCGGAAACGAGCGCGAGAATGGAAAGGGACGTGCGGCGCATGGTGGACTCCTGATTTCTGGCGCCAATGTAACGCTTCGGCGCGGCGAGCGATAGCAAATTGGGCCAATAATGTTGAAAAACTGACCCCGCGCGACTTTCGCGCAACCCCTGGACTATTTCGTTCCCCGCCGCGACGGCCGCGGCTCGGCGGAGGCGAAAAAGTCGCGCAATGCCCTGTCCCCGCGCGCCGAAACGAGATCGATACGATTGATGACGCCGGCGAGTTCGCGTCCGCTCAAGGGCTGGCCGTCCTCCCCGCAGGCGAAGCCGGCTATGCCGACGCCCTGCCGCGCGACGCCGAGACGGAAGCCCCGGCAGTTGTCGCGCGCCAGCCGGCCCTTGAGCATCGACAGCGCCGCCATTTCGAATTCGCCGAAACGTGTGGCCTGGGGCGTGGGCGGATCAGCGCGGTCGATGCTGATCCCGATCGCGGCGGCGCGCCGCGCCATGTCGACATAGAAAGCCGGCGCCGCCATTTTCTCCGATCCTTGGCGATAAACCGCAAGCCTGACGAAAGGCGTCTTGCCTTCGAATTCGCCATACGAAAGAAAATCCTCGCGCCCGCCTCCCGTCGAATGGCGCCGCGCTTCGTAGTCGAGCTTCTGCCCCGCAATGAGCGGCGCGGAAAGGTTGAACAGATGAAAAGGCTCGGGGATCTTCACCCAGCCCGGCAGGCGCGCCGCCGCCTTGCCGGCTTCCGGCGGCTGAACACGCTCGGCTCCCGCGCCGGAATGCCGCCATTGGGCGAGAAGGCCGGCGGCGGCGAGGATCGCCAGGGCGACCGCGGCGAATTTGAGAATGGGCGCGCTGCGCGCCAGGACGAAGCGAAAGAGTGGACGAAGCAGGAGGCCGGCGCGCCGGAAAAGCCTGCCGGCGCCGAAAGCCGCCGCCGCCGCGCTGTCCGCGGCGGTCAGCTTGTCCTCGGTCGGCGGCTCGGCCCTGGGCGCCGCGCCGGGGTGAAATTCGCGACGGTATTCCTCGGCGAGCCGCGCCGCCCAGTTCGCGCCGGAGGCGCCCGGGGCGGCTTGTTCCTTCCGGGCGCGATCGAACCGAGCCTCGCCCTGTCGCGCCCGCAACGCGGCTTCGGCGCGCCCCAGCGCCGAGGGGACGCCGCCCGGATCGCCGAGAGCGCTCGCTCCGGCGATCGAAGCGGACGCCTCGCGAAAAACAGCAGTCCATTTTCCCGCGGCCGTTCCGCGCGCGGGTGCAAGGCCTGGCCGGCGCGCCAACGCCAGCGCCCATTGGGCGTCGAAACGAAAGCGGCGCCGGAATCCGCTTCCGCTGTCAAAACCTGACTTTGTCGGCATGGGCGCTCCCCGCGCTCGATCCGAGCGCAACGCCGACAATTTAAAGAGAATTTTCCATAGTGTTGTGTTACCGCGCGGCCGGCGTTTCAATTAATCATGAAGAAAAGCTTACCTCGAGCGCGCCGCCGGAAACGCCCAGGGCGCGACCGCTCAGGAGAAGCCCCGGCGCGAGGCCGGGCGCGCGGACCGGGGTGAAATCGGCGGCGCGGCCCATCCCGCCGCGCTCGGTCAGGATGCTTAAGCTTCGCCCGACCCGCGCCGCCAGATGGCGGCGGAAAGCCTCGTCCCCGGCTTCGCGCAGCCACGCCGCGCGCGCCTTGACGACCTCGGGCGCGACCTGGGGCATGCGCGCCGCCGGCGTTCCGGGGCGCGGCGAAAAGGGAAAGACATGGAGGAAGCTCAAGCCGCAGTCCTCGATCAGCGCGAGGCTGAGCGCGGCCATGGCCTCGTCCTCGGTCGGGAAGCCGGCGATCAGGTCGGCCCCGAAAACCATGTCGGGGCGCAGCCGGCGCAACGCGGCGCAGAAGGCGACGCTGTCGGCGCGGCTGTGGCGCCGCTTCATGCGCTTCAGGATCAGATCGTCGCCAGATTGCAGCGAGAGATGGAGATAAGGCGCAAGGCGCTCCTCCTCGGCAAAGGCCGCCAGCAGGTCCGCATCCGCCTCGATGCAGTCGATCGAGGACAGGCGCAGGCGCGCCAGGTCCGGCAGTTCGCGCAGCAGGAGCCGCACCAGTTGACCCAGTTTCGGCGCGCCGAAAAGATCATGGCCCCAGGAGGTGAGATCGACCCCGGTCAGCACGATTTCCTTGTGGCCGGTCTCGACGAACTTTCGGGCCTGGGTCAGAGCCGCCTCGGGCGCAACCGAGCGCGATCCTCCACGCCCGGCGGGGATGACGCAGAAGGTGCAGGAATGGTCGCAGCCGTTCTGCACCGCCAGAAAAGCGCGGGTGTGACCCTCGATCGACGAGAGAACCGGCGCCGGCGCATTGCCGCGCCGCGTCGCCTCGCCGATCGGCGCGACATTGACCTTTTGGGTAAAACCGCTCCACGAGACGGCGCGGGTCTTTTCGGCATTGCCCATGACATGGGCGACTTCCGGCATCGCGGCGAATTCTTGCGGCTCGATCTGCGCGGCGCAGCCGGTGACGACGATCCGCGCCTCGGGCCGCTCGCGCTTGAGCCGGCGAATCGCCTGACGGGCCTGGCGGGTCGATTCCGCCGTCACCGCGCAGGTGTTGACCACGACCAGCCCGCGTTCGCCCCCCTGCCCCGCCAGTTCGCGGATGGCCTGCGATTCGGCGAGATTGAGCCGGCAGCCGAAGGTGACGACCTCGACTTTTTCGGTCATGACGCGACAATCGGCGCGAAAATATCGGCGGTAAGGCGGCGGGAAAACTCGACCTCCACCGGCCCGGTCATGACGATATGATCGTCCGCCCGCCACTCGACGACCAGATCGCCGCCCGGCAGGGAAACGGTCGCGCGCCTTTCGGTCAGCCCGGCGCGGGCGGCGGCGACCAGCGTCGCGCAGGCCGCCGTGCCGCAGGCGAGCGTCAGGCCCGTCCCGCGCTCCCAGACTTTCAGGCGGATCGCCTCGCGGGACAGCACCTGGGCGAGCGAAATATTGGCGCGTTGCGGAAACAGCGGATCGCGCTCCAGCACCGGGCCGATCGCGGCGAGATCGAAAGCCTCGATCGAGGGGACGAAGAAAATGGCGTGGGGATTGCCCATGCTGACGCAGGAGGCCGCGGGTAAGCCGAATTTTTCCAGTTCGACCGCGCCGGTGTCGGCGACCTCATGGGCGAGCGGAATGTCGCGCCAGTTGAGACGGGGCGGCCCCATATCGACGGAATAGGACAAGGGCCCTTCGCGCTTGACGGCCAAAGGTCCGGCGGACGTGGCGAGCTGAAGGATTTGGGCGCCCGAAAGCGCGGCGAGATAATGGGCGACGCAGCGCGTGCCGTTGCCGCAGGAGGCGGAGAGCGAGCCGTCCTGGTTAAAAATCGTCATGAAGGCGTCCTGCCCCGGCGCCTGGGGGTCGGACAGAACCATGAGCTGGTCGTAGCCAAGCCCCGGCGCCCGGGCCAGCGCCCGCGCGTCCTCGGGAGACGGCAGAAAGCCGGCGCCGCGCAGGTCGAGCACGAGAATGGCGTTGCCGGCCCCGTTCATCTTGAAAATCTCGCGGCCCACCAGAGTCCGGTCGGGCGTTTGGGGGGCGGCGGCTTGGGCGGAAAGATCGGTCAATGGTGCGGTCCGGGCGCGTTCATCCTGGATTTAGGCGGAATATAGGAGAAAAGTTCGCCGACAACCATAGAGCCGCGCGGCGCGGCAGGTTAGATTGGCGCGTCGAAACGCTCGGGAACGGGGCTTGAACATGCGGACCATCTTTTTGCGCCAGCCAATCCTTTTCGCCCTCGCCCTTTGCCTTGCGCCGATCCCGCTTGCCGCGCAGCAGCCCCCCGCCCCGGCCGAGCAAGCCGCCCCCGCTCAAGCCGCGCCAGCGGAAAAAGCCGCCGAGGACAATTCGATCAAAGAGGAGACAATCGTCTCTCATGTCGCGCTCAAGACCCATGGCGAGGGGAAACTGGAGGATGGCTACGCCAGGATCGGCGAGGCCATCGCCAGATTGCGCGCCGCCGCGCAAAAGGCGGGATTGAAGGAAAGCGGCCGGCCGCTCGCCGTCTTCGCCGAGACCGCCGACAGCGGCGCCTTCAAATTCGACGCCATGCTTCCGGTCGACGCCCCAGCCGACGCCAGGCTCGATCTCGGCCCCGATGTCACGATCGCCCAGACCCCCGGCGGCAAGGCGCTGCGGTTCGAGCATCGCGGCCCTTACGACGACATCGACAGCACCTATGACGCGATCGCCGCCTATCTCGACGCGAAAGGACTGGAGGCCGGCGACGCCTATAGCGAGGAATTTCTCAACGACGCCAAGGATTCGAGCGACGCCGGCCTTCAGGTCGACATTCACGTCTTCATGAAGTGACCGCCGTCACAGCGATTTTTGCAGCGCCGCCGCGATGGCGTCGCCCATGGCCGAGGTCGAAATCGTCTCCGCCGCCTCGCCCTTGATGTCGGCGGTGCGCAGGCCCGCCGCCAGAACGTCGGCGATGGCATTCTCGACCAGATCGGCCGCATGGCCGAGGCCGAAGGAATAGCGCAACGCCATGCCGAAGGAGCCGATCATCGCGATCGGATTGGCGATTCCCCTGCCGGCGATGTCCGGAGCCGAGCCATGCACCGGCTCGTACATCGCCTTGCGGCGCCCTTCCGCGTCAGCCTCGCCCAGCGAGGCTGAGGGCAGCATGCCGAGCGAGCCGGTCAGCATCGAGGCGACGTCCGACAGCATGTCGCCGAACAGATTGTCGGTGACGATCACGTCGAACTGCTTGGGCCAGCGCACCAGCTGCATGCCCAGAGCGTCGGCCAGCATATGTTCGAGCTTGACGTCAGAAAAAGACTTGGCGTGGACCTCGGAGACGACTTCCTTCCACAACACGCCGGACTTCATCACATTGTGCTTTTCCGACGAGGTCACCTTGTTGCCGCGCTTGCGCGCGAGTTCGAAAGCGACCTTGGCGATGCGCTCGATCTCATAGGTGTCGTAGACCTGGGTGTCGATGGCGCGCTTCTGGCCATTGCCGAGGTCGATGATTTCCTTGGGCTCGCCGAAATAGACGCCGCCGGTCAGCTCGCGCACGATCATGATGTCGAGGCCCTCGACGATCTCGCGCTTGAGCGCCGAGGCGTCGGCGAGCGCCGGATAGCAGACGGCGGGGCGCAGATTGGCGAACAGGCCGAGATCTTTCCGCAGGCGCAACAAACCGGCCTCAGGGCGGACATCGTAAGGCACATTGGCCCATTTCGGCCCGCCGACGGCGGCGAGCAGCACGGCGTCCGCACTTTGCGCGCGCGCCATGTCGCTTTCCGAAATCGCTTCGCCATGGGCGTCATAGGCCGCGCCGCCGACCAGGCCCTTTTCGAATTCGAAACTGGCGAGTCCGGCGTCCGCGACGACTTTGGCGACCTTTTCGACCTCGGCCGTCACCTCGGGACCGATGCCGTCGCCCGGCAGCAGGAAGATTTTATAGCTCGCCATGATTCGCCTCGTGGTCGCGGAATGTTTAAGCTTGCGGCCTTGCTACGCGCGGCGCCCGGAATTGGCAAGGCGGCGCGGCGGGCGATCAGCCGCCCATCTTGGCGACCAGAGCGTCGGAAATCTCGAAATTGGCATAGACGTTCTGGACGTCGTCATTGTCTTCGAGCGAGCCGATCAGTTTAAGAATCTTCTCGCCGGCCTCGTCGTCCACCGCGATGGTGTTCTGCGGCCGCCAGATCAGCTTGGATTTTTTCGGCTCTCCGAACCTGGCTTCGAGCGCCCTGGAGACCTCGACCAGGCCTTCCAGCGAGGTGGTGATCTCGTGGCCTTCCTCGGTGGCGGCCACATCGTCGGCGCCGGCTTCGAGCGCCGCCTCCATCATTTCGTCCTCGCTGGCGACTTTCGCGTCATAGTCGATCTGGCCGACATGATCGAACATGAAGGACACCGCGCCGGTTTCGGCGAGCGCCCCGCCGGCCTTGGTGAAATAGGAGCGCACTTCGCCGGCGGTGCGGTTGCGGTTGTCGGTCAGGGCCTCGACGATCACCGCGACGCCGCCCGGCGCATAGCCTTCGTAGCGGACTTCGTCATAATTTTCGCTGTCGCCGCCCGACGCCTTCTTGATCGCGCGCTCGATATTGTCCTTGGGCATGTTTTCGGCCCGCGCCGCCAGAACCGCGAGGCGCAGGCGCGGATTCATCGCCGGATCGGGCATGCCCATCTTCGCCGCCACCGTGATTTCGCGGGCGAACTTGGAGAAGAGCTTGGAGCGGATCGCGTCCTGCTTCCCCTTCTTGTGCATGATGTTCTTGAACTGACTATGCCCGGCCATTTTCGTCCCTGCTGCATGCGCGCGCCGCCGGTTGGGCGGCGGGCGAAAAATTCGATTGGGCCTTATAGACGCGCCGGCGCACGCTGAAAAGGCGCCGGAAAACGCGATAGCGGCTCAATTCGAAGGCCGAGTCGCGAGCCGAACAGGGCACCCAGTTCGTTGCGAGCGCGTCTCTTATCGGCGGACAGCGGACGACCGCCGAAGTCGTCGGCAAGGGGAAAGTTGGGCGGGGAGCGGCCATAGACTAAGGGACAGGACCAGCTTGCGAAGCGGCCCTTAAAGCTCGACCTTTACAAAAAGTCGAGGCGAGTTTTTCTTTTATGACGAGACTACCCCAGCGGCCGCGGCCGCTCAACCCCGGCGAATTTCTATCTGTGACGAGACGTTTTTTCGTGCAAGCTGGCCGCCGCGCTCTTCGGCGTGTTCCTCGCGGCCGAATGGATTGTTGGCATGGTTTTCTGAAGGCGGTGCGTTCCCCTCGACCCGGAGATCGGCGTGACCAGGAATTTCGCGGTCGGTTTGGCTGTTCTCGCCGCCTTGATCGTCGGCGCATGTGGCTATTTTTTTCAATTTGTACTGCCCGGCCTTTCCAGCGCCCGTCCGACGCCGCCAAAGGTTGAAGTTGCTCTGGCGACTTGGCTGCTTCGCCACAGCGTGTCGGCGGAGGATGCGAGACGCCTCAATCCGCTCGCGCCGAACGAGGCGGACATCGCCGCCGGCGCCGCTTCATTCCAGGCGAAATGCGCGACCTGTCATGGTTTTGACGGCGCCGGACACTCGATGATCGGCGAACATGTCTATCCGCGCGTGCCGGCGTTGCGCGAACTGGCGCCGACGCTGACCGACGGCCAGGCCTTCGCGTATATTCGCGATGGCATCCGTAACACGGCCATGCCGGCCTGGACCCTGCCCGACGGACAAATCTGGCAGGTCGTCCTATTCCTGCGCCATCTGCCGGCGACGGCAAGGCCGGCGGCGAAAGATTATGCCTCGGTCGCCGGCGCCCATTTCGTCGGCTCCGTCGCCTGCCAGCCCTGCCACAAGGAGGTTTTTGCACGCTGGCGAAAGACCGCCATGGCCAATGTCGTTCGCGACCCGCGCGTCCATCCCGACGCGGTCATCCCGGATTTCAGCAAGCCTGACCCGGTTCTTACCTTCACCAGGGACGACGTCGCCTTCGTTTATGGGAGCCGATGGAAGCAGCGATATTTCACCAAACGAGGCGACGATTATTTTCCGCTGCCCGCGCAATGGGACGTGACCAACAAGCGCTGGCTGCCCTACCATGTGCCCGACAATGCCGATTGGTGGGTTCCTTACTATTCCAAGGACAATTTGCAGCGCCCGACCGGGCCGCTCTGCGACGGTTGCCATTCGGTCAACTACGACCTCACGACCAAGACGCCGACCGAATGGAACGTCGGCTGCGAGGCCTGCCACGGCGCGGGCGGCTCCCATGTCGAGCACCCCACGAAATCCAACATCATCAACCCGGCGCGGCTCGATTATGTCGCGGCCAGCGACACCTGCATTCGCTGCCATTCTCAGGGACGGCCTCCCGGCAATCCGATCGGCGGCAAATATTACGATTGGCCGGTCGGGTTTCAGCAGGGATCGCGGCTGGCCGATTTCTGGCGCCTGGAGGAGCACAAGCCGGGCGAACTGAGCTTTACCCATTTCCCCGACGGGACGGCGCACAAGAACCGAATGCAGGGCAATGATTTCTTACAAAGCCTGATGTACCGGCGCGGGGTGACCTGCTTCTCTTGCCATGATCCCCACGGCAGCAAGAACGTCGCCATGCTTCGGGCCAGGGGCAATGCGCTCTGCCTGACCTGTCATGGACCGAATGCGCAGACCGGGCCATTCGCGGAGAGCATCGAGGCGCACACGCATCACAAGCCGGACAGCCCCGGGAGCCAGTGCAGCGCCTGCCACATGCCCAAGATCGAGGAAACGCTGGGAGACGTGAAAGTCCACGCCCACACGTTCCGCTTCATCCCTCCCTCAGAAACCGAGAAGCTGGGCGTCCCGAACCCCTGCAACGTTTGCCACGCCGATAAGACAGTCGCCTGGGCGAAGCTGGTTCTCTCAACCTGGCGCGAGCGGTCGCCCTGGCGCATGGAGAACTGAACGCGCTGGCGAAACCCCGCCGCACGAGGTTCGAATGGCGGCTCAACGCTCTATAGGAGGATTTCCTCGGCATGGGCCGAAAGCCCGCTGTGGGTCGACACAAGGCGGTCGCCGGCGACGTCGGGAAGGACGGCTTCGAGCCGAAGTCGCCGGTCGCTCAAAGGCCGCTTCCCCGTCGTGGCCGAAAATTCAAGCTTTGGCGCGCGCCGCACGCCTCGATCAAACTTCCGGCAGCGCCTGCCCCAGAATGCCGCCGATCCGCACCGGCGCCACACGCCGGGCCAATCCGTCGCTCTCCGTTTCGACGAACAGGCCGCACAGGGTCGCCGGGCCGTTGGCGGGCTCGAAGCGCGAGCCCGGGGTCTTGCGGGTGAAGCGGCGGATCGGCTCTTCCTTGTCCATGCCGATGACCGAATCGTAATCGCCGGTCATGCCGGCGTCGCTCTGGAACGCCGTGCCGTGGGGCAGGATGCGCGCGTCGGCGGTCGGCACATGGGTATGGGTGCCGATGGCCAGCGAAACCCGGCCGTCGCAGAAATGGGCCATCGCCTGCTTCTCGCTCGACGCTTCGGCGTGGATATCGAGGACGATGGCGTCGCAGGCCTGGCCGAGCGGACAGGCGGTCAGCTCCCTTTCAACGGAAGCGAAAGGATCGTCGAGCGCGTCCATGAAGACCCGGCCCATGACATTCATCACCAGCACGCGCTCGCCCTTGGCCGTCTCATAGAGCCAGGCGCCCCGCCCCGGCGTGCCGGCGGGATAATTGACCGGGCGCAGGACCTGGGGCGCGCGTTCGATGAAGACCAGCGCCTCGCGCTGGTCGAAGGCGTGATTGCCCAACGTCACGCAATCGACGCCGGCGTCGAGAAACTCCCGGGCGATGGCCTCGGTGATGCCAAAACCGCCGGCGGCGTTCTCGCCATTGGCGACCACGAAATCCAGCGCGAACTGCTGCCGCAGGCGCGGAACATATTCGGCGATCGCCGCCCGCCCGGAGCGGCCGATCACGTCGCCGATGAAGAGGAGGCGCATCAGGAATCCGTGAAATCGAAGAGTTTTTTCTCCGTTATCACGAAATCCAGTTTCTGGTCGTATTTTTCGCGCGGAATTTTTTCCGCCTGCTGGCAGGAAAAAGCCAGCCCGACGGCGGCTTTCAGCCCTTTGGCCCGCAAATGGCCGAGGGTCGCGTCATAATAGCCGCCGCCGAAGCCGAGCCGCGTTCCTTCCGCGTCGAAGCCCAGCAAAGGCAGGAACGCCATGTCCGGCCGCATTTCGGGCGCGCTGGCCGACGGTTCGCGCAGGCCATGGCGCCCGGCGACCAAAGGCGCGCCCGGCCGCCACTGGCGAAAGGTCAGCGGGGTCGCCTTTTCCCCCGCGACCGGCAGCAAGGTCGGGTAACCAAGTCTGGCCAGCGCCGCCAGCAGCGGAAACGCGTCCAGTTCGCCGGGCAAGGGCGCATAAAGCGCGACCGGCGCGGGATTTTCGAGCATTTCCAGGGTCAAGGCCAGCGCGCGATCGGCAATGGCCCGCGCGGCCGCCTCGGCCTGCGCGGGCGCAACGGCGGCGCGCGCGGCGCGCATTTCGGCTCGAAGCCGGCTTTTTTCCTGAATGAAGGTCATAAGCAGTGGGTGCGGGCCGCAAAAGCCGTGGGACACGATCCCGGGAAACCTACAGAGTAGGTGGGCGCCATGTGCCTAAGTCCACGGACGAAGACAGGGACAGCTCCCGTTGGGATCGTAAGGCCCCGGGGAATTAGTCCTCACGCACCCCGCAGCGCCGCGACAGACAATGTAGGGCGGATGAATGTCCGGCGCCAGAGGTTTCGACGACCGGTCCGAACGTTCCGCGCCATCGGGAACAACGCCCGCCGGTTCCGCCGAGGCAGGGGGATTCGTCATTGGCTCGCTGCCTTTCGAAAAGCCCTGCGTCATTTTCCCGTGATGCGCATTTGGCAAAACAAGACAGCCATGGTCCGATCACGCCAAATTTTGCGCAAGAGGCCGAAATGAGCCGCCGAGACGCTACCAAAGAGAGCTGAAAGGCGCCACCTTTCGCCGGCGTCGGCGTTTGCGGAACCGGCCAGGGTCGTCGGGAAAAGAGCCATGAGGCGCAAGCAGGAAAGCCAAGGCGCGTGGCGGCGGATCGCGGTCGGCTTCGCCTCACTCGGCTTGGCCGCGATGATCGGCTTGGTTTCCGCGCAGGCCCAGGCAATCCAGACGACCGGCGCTCCGGGCGCGCCCGACGCCACCACGACCATCCCCGGCGACGTCCTTCCGCCCTTCCCCCCAGAAATTTGGCGCAACGATCGAACTCAACGCCGCCCTCGGCTTCAAACCTCGCAACCCACTTGCGGACCGTCCGCGGGCAGACGCCTGCGGCAAATGCGACAGCCTCCGGCTGTCTGCCCGCTCAGAACCGCCCTCACCATCCGCTCTCGACCAAACGGCGTCAAACGGGCATTCTTATGGATGTTCATCCGATCTTTCCTCCGAACCTGAAGCTTCGCAACCCCAGCATCCCTCGGACTGATCGGATGGACAACCTAATGAAAGCTCACAGCTTAGGCGCGTTCAGATGACGCAGGCGAGACGATCCCTGGGAAACAAAATCCAGGCGGGCCCCCCTCCGCCCGGACCCGATGGAGGACAGCAGAGGCAGCGCCTGTTGGGATCATAGGGTCTCGAGGCCTTCGTCCTCGCCCACACCGCCGCGCCGCGAAAAACAGTTTAGGGCGGATGGAGGCGCGGCGCCAGCCATTTTGGCGGCGCAGCGCGACTCGCTGCCCCGTTTCAACCATTTGATTTTGCTCTGAAATTCGCCGCGTTGGCGAGGTTGGTAGCGGAGGAGGGACTCGAACCCCCGACACAAGGATTATGATTCCTCTGCTCTAGCCGGCTGAGCTACTCCGCCCCCGAAGCGCGGCAAGGCCACCCCTCAAGTGGGCGGTCTATAGTCCGCCGCCGTCTCGATTGTCAAGAAAGCGGGACTATTTAATCCGCTCGATCCGCGACAGGGTGAAAAGCCCGAGCGGCGCGATGCTGCGGCGCTCGACCAGGCGCATGTCCGGGCGGGCGGCGATCCAGTCGCCGAGGATCGACCAGGGGAATTCCGGGCGCCAGCCGAGCGAGGCGGATTTCCTGCCGAGCCAGGATTCGAGCCAGGCGATCGGCCCTTTCTCCGCCCCGACGTGATTGACCAGGACGATCTCGCCCCCCGGTTTGACCACCCGCGCCAATTCGTCGAGCGTCGCGGCCGGATCGGGAACGACCGTCAGCACATAGGGCGCGACCACCGAATCGAAATGGCCGGTCGGGAAGGCGAGACGGGTCGCGTCCATCACGCAAAGCCCGGCGACCTGAAGCAAATTTTCGCGCGCGGCGCGCGTCTGCGCCCGCCGCAGCATCGGTTCGGAAAGATCGACGCCGACAACCGAAACCTTGCGGTCGAACATCGGCAGTTCGAGACCGGTGCCGACGCCGACGTCGAGGATCACCCCGCCCCGGCTTTGCGCGGCGGCGACCGCCGCGCGCCGCCCCGGCGCCATGACCGCGGCGAAAGCAAGGTCATAGACCGGCGCCCAACGGGCGTAGGCCTCTTCGACATGCGCATTTTCCAGCTGCGCGATTTCGCGGCGGACTTCCGTCATCCGGCGGCGGCGCGCGGGGTGGGCGCGGGGGACGCCGCGGCTTCCGCGCCGCGGATGAACCCGCCGCCCAGCACCCGGGCGCGCGGTTCGACGCTATCATAGAACACGCAAGCCTGGCCCGGGGCGACGCCGCTCTCGTCGTCGACGAATTCGACCCAGATCCGGCCGTCGCGCCATTCCAGCATCGCCGGCGCCGGCGGACGGGTCGAGCGCACCCGCACCGCGATCTCGCGGCCCGAGCGCGCGGCGTCCTCAAGTTCGCCGGGACCGATCCAGTTAACGTCGCGCAGCACCACGCGCCGGGTGGCGAGCGCCGAGCGCGGCCCCACCGTGACCCGCGCCTTCGCCGCGTCGATCCTGACCACGTAAAGCGGCTCGCCGGCGCTCGCCGCCGCCGCGCCGAGACCCAGGCCCCGCCTCTGGCCGATCGTGAAATGCAACACCCCGGAATGGCGCCCCAGCACGCGACCGTCGACATGGACAATTTCGCCAGGCTGGGCCGCCTGCGGCGCCAGCTTTTCGACAATGTCGGAATAGCGCCCCGTCGGCACGAAGCAGATGTCCTGGCTGTCCGGTTTGTCGGCATTGGGCAGGCCGAAGCGGCGGGCGTGCTCGCGCACCTCGGGCTTGGTCATTTCGCCAAGCGGAAAGCGCAGCAACCGCAATTGCTCGCGGGTCGTGGCGAACAGGAAATAGCTCTGGTCGCGGTCGGGATCGCGGGCGCGGAAAAGCGCGCGGCCCTCGCCGTCCTTGCGCGAGGAAATATAATGTCCGGTGGCCAGCGCGTCGGCCCCGAGGTCGCGCGCGACATCGAACAGATCGGTGAACTTCAATTCCTGATTGCAGGTCACGCAGGGGATCGGCGTCTCGCCCTCGGCATAGGATTGCGCGAAGGCGTCGATCACCTTGTCGCGGAACCGCGTTTCGTAATCGAGCACATAATGAGGAACGCCGATCAGGGCCGCCGCCTGGCGAGCGTCGTAAATGTCCTGGCCCGCGCAGCATGAGCCGGGCCGGTGCTCCGCCGCGCCGTGGTCGTAAAGCTGCATGGTGACGCCGACCACGTCATAGCCCTGCTCCTTGAGCAGGGCCGCGACCACCGACGAATCCACGCCGCCCGACATGGCGACGACCACGCGGCAATTTTCCGGCGCCCCAGGCAGGTCGAGGCTGTTGAGAGGCTGCGAACCGACGTTCATCAAGGCGGAATCCCGCGAAACTCCTAAGACGCGACGCCCTGCGGCGAAAAGGCGCGGCGCTCGGCCGTGCGCGCAGGGCGTTCTTCAATAGGCCCTCGCTCGTGGCTTTTCAATGAATTTGGCGCGGGACGCCCAAGGCGGATTCCGGAAAAGACCGTTCTGGCCGAATTTTCCCGCGCGGCCGGCTCCCGAGAGCGACAGAATGGTTAACGCCGCCTTCGAAGCTGTTCCGAAGCAGGACATTTTAGTCTCCATGCTAAGAATTTGGCAAGAAACTTACGCCCAAACAACGATTTACAAGCGATTACCTTAGGCGTTTCTTAAACTCATCGCGCTACGGTCGTCCTGTAGAGCGAAACGCCCGGCGGCCGGCTTTGGACGCCTGAAGCAGGGCGGCGGCGCTCAAGTCAGGGTTCTTCGCGTAAGTGAGTGTTCAGCATGACCGAGCCCCACCGTCCGAGGGTCAAATATGTCATCGGGCCCGACGGCAGTCCCTTGACCGTCGCCGACCTTCCCCCGCCCTCGACCAAAAGGTGGGTCATCCGTCGCAAGGCGGAAGTCGTCGCCGCCGTGCGCGGCGGCCTGCTTTCGCTGGAGGAGGCCTGTAGCCGCTATACCCTGACGGTGGACGAATTTTTATCCTGGCAGATGTCGATCGATCAGCACGGCCTCGCCGGCCTGCGCACGACCCGCCTTCAGCAATATCGCATGTAGGCGCGCGCGCCCCCCATCCTTTCCCGACGACGCCGGCTTATGGGGTCCTCCCCTGGGCCGGCGCGGCTATTTCAGCTTCCCGCGCGTCCCGGCCTCGCCGTTTTCCCCGGCCATGTGATGGTGGTGTTCGATGGCCTCCGCGAGCTGTCGCCGTTCGAAGCCCAGAACGATCAGAATCGCGATTCCCAGCGGAATGAGCAGATAAAGCAAGCGAAACAGCAGCAGCGCGGCGAGGACCCCGTCGTGAGGCGCTCCCGGCATGCTCTTGAGGAAGACGAGTTCGAACACGCCGAGGCCGCCTGGCGCATTGGAGGCCAGAGCGGCGGAAAAGGAAATGATGAACACCGCGACGACAACCAGGAAACCGGGATTGCCGGTCTCCGGCAGGGCGAAATAAATGATGCCGGCGGCTCCGAGAATCTCCGCCGGCGCCGCGATCAGCTGCCGCACGATGATTCCCATCCTGGGATAGGAGATCTGCACGCCGAAGAAAGACAGCGTCGGCAGTCTGAACAGGGCGCCGCCGACATAGGCGGCGACGGCGCCGAGACTGCCAAGTCCAAGGATTCGCCCGGTCGAGGCGTGGGTGAGGAGGGCGGGCACAAAGTCATCGAGCTGGGAAAGCGCATGCGGCCGCGCCAGCAGGGCGAAGCCGCCCACCAGCAGTTCGCCCAGGACGAAGGTGAGCGAGCATATGGCGACGAGCACCGCGACCTGCGCCGCGCTCAGTCCCTTGGTCGCATAGCCGCGATAGCGCACCATCGCGCCAGACACCACCGAAGCGCCGATATTGTGCGACAAGGCGTAAGTTGTGAAGGAACATGCGGCGATGAAGCGCCAGGAAATGTGGCGCACGCCGAGATGCAGCAGGGCGATCCAGTCGTAATAGGCGAGGGCGACATAGGCCACGACCGTCGCGCCGAACGCCAGAAAATAGCGATGCGGCGGGATCGCCGCGAAGGCGGCGATCAGGCCGGGGCCAAGCGACTGCCCGCGAAATTCACGAAACAGCAGCCAGAACGACACGAGGACGGCGACGAAGCCGAGGGAGGGCCAGAAATAATCGAGATTGCGCTTGATGAAATCCATCCGGGCCCCGCGACGCTCGATCGCCGACGCCCCCTCGCAGGCGACCGCCTGCGCTTTCCTTTGCAACAGGCGGCGGTCAAGCGCAAGCCCGGATTGACGGCAGCGCCGCCCTCAGGCCCGCGCCCCGCGCAGGACGCCGAAACCGGAGACCTCGCGCGCCAGTTCGCTCGGCGAAGGGGTCTTGTCGCGTCCTTCAAGCGCCTGGGCCTTGTTCAGATCCTCGCAGGCCTGATCATAGAGCGCCTTGGCCTCTTCGAGCTGGCCTTTCAACTCGTCCGCGGAATGGAGAAGGTTGTCCCTCCGCGCGCGGGCGGCCCGGGCATAGGTCGAGTAAGCGTAATGGGCGACGTCCTTGATCCCCGATTTCTGCTCCTCCGAGGCGATCTCGCGATCGAGTTCGGCGGCCATGCGGTTGAATTCGGCGATCATCATTTCGATCTGCGACAGGCGGCGGCGCTTTTCCTCCACCTGGAACCGTTTGAGACGGACAAGCGTATCCCGCGACTTCATCACGACTAACTCCAAGAACGCAGGCTGAAGGAGTCCTTCAACCACCAAACAGGTTTTCCGCGAGACGAGGGCGAGAATGACCCAAGGAGGTTGCCTTTTCGTTACCCGTGTCCCCCGCGACGCCGGTTTCGCCAAAATTATTGCGAATTGGCGCCATTGCGCCGGTCGCGATAAAGCTTCGTTAACCGGCATGATTAACACTCCTTTCCGTGCCCCTCGCCGCGCCCTCCAGGCGCCAAGGGGGCGGAGAGGCGCGCCGCCCCCTCGGGGGAACGCCGGAACGCTTTTCCACCGGATTTTTTCGTTGCGACCGAGGAGCTTTCGCAAAGTTACGAAAATGCCGCCGAAGCCCCCTTGCCAGAGGGAATCAGACTTTGTTAACCATTCGGCGTTAAGCGTTTTCGGTAATGATTTGCGTGGGCGCTCGTCTTGGATCGACGCCGGCCGCCAGCCCGGCCGCGCTAGCGATCTGCGTCGCAATTCCTTGGGGCGGGTGAGGACTTCACATGCGCGTATTATTGATCGAAGACGACAGCGCCACCGCGCAAAGCATCGAATTGATGCTCAAGTCCGAGAATTTCAACGTCTACACCACCGATCTCGGGGAAGAGGGCGTCGATCTCGGCAAGCTCTACGACTACGACATCATCCTGCTCGACCTGAACCTGCCGGACATGTCGGGCTATGAAGTCCTGCGTCACCTCCGTGTCGCCAAGGTCAAGACGCCGATCC
>JAJYCZ010000208.1 GCA_021777915.1 Pseudomonadota bacterium
TCGACGCCGCGCTTTCCGTGCTTATTCCGTGGGATCTGGCGCGGCGGCTGGAGGCGGAGGCGCCGACCCATTTCGTCACCCCCGCCGGCTCTTCGATCGCGCTCGATTACGGCGCGGCGGAAAGCCCGGTTCTGGCGGCGCGGGTGCAGGAATTCTATGGACTCTCGACCCACCCGAGTCTCGCCGGCGGCCGGGTTCCGCTGACTTTGCATCTTCTGTCGCCGGCGCATCGCCCGATCCAGATCACCCGCGACCTGCCGGGGTTCTGGCGTGGCTCCTGGGCGGCGGTGAAGGCGGAAATGAAGGGCCGCTATCCACGCCATGCCTGGCCGGACGACCCGGCCGCCGCCGCGCCGACGACACGCGCCAAGCCGCGCGGAACCTGATCTTTCCGGCTGTCGAGGCGCTTCGCGCTTAAGTTCGGCGCTTCGGCTCGGTCTCCGGCTCCGCCGCGTCGCGTCGGCTCTCGGCGCCGGGCGCGCTCGCGGCCCTGACGCGGGTCGGTGTCGATGCGCCAACGACCAGTCCCGAATAAAGGCTGGGCGCGCCGTCGTCGTTGAAGATGGCGCGCAGGATTTTTCTCAAAGCGCCCATGGGATCCCTCCATCCTTCCGATGGCCCCAACCAATGAAATAGCTTTTCGCGCAATGATTGCCAGAAGGTTAACGCCGCGCCGCCACGATTTGAATATAATCCGCAATGCGTCGAGAAAAGCAGGCGCGCAGACGAACCGCGAGTCGGGCCATGATCCTTCCCTCCGTCGATCCCCTCATCGCCCTCGGCGTGGTCGCCTCGACGGCGGCGACCGACGCCGTCTATGTCCTGTTCAACGCCTCGGTGTCGGAACGCAGGCGATTCGCCGCCGCGAGCTGGAGCAGCCTGTGGTATCTGCTCTCCGCCTTCGCGGTGATCAGCTACACATCGAACTGGATCTACGTCCTGTTCGCGGCCACCGGCTCGTGGATCGGCGGATTCTTCTCGATCACCGCGCTGAACTGGATCAGGCCGCGCCACGGCGGCGAATAAGCGGTTGCTGGCGCCGTTGCCGCCGGAACCGCGCGAAAAAATCTTGGCGGGCGCGCCATACTTGGCTATGCCCGGTTGAGAAACCTCTCCGGCGCCGATCGAGATGTGCGAACTGCTTGGAATGAGTGCGAATGTTCCGACCGACATTCGCTTTTCCTTCGCCGGCCTCGCCCGGCGCGGCGGCGGCGTCGGCCCGCATCGCGACGGCTGGGGCGTCGCCTTTTACGAGGGCCGCGCGGCGCGCGCCTTCCACGATCCCGAACCCGCCGCAAGCTCCGACATCGCCCGTTTCCTCGGCGCCCATCCGATCCGCAGCCGCACCGTCATCGCCCATATCCGCCAGGCCAATCGCGGACGGGTCGCCCTGGCCAACACCCATCCCTTCACCCGTGAATTATGGGGCCGGATCTGGACCTTCGCCCATAACGGCCAGTTGCGCGGCGTCAAATCGCTGCCGCTCGATTTCTACCAACCGGTCGGCGAAACCGACAGCGAACGCGCCTTCTGCTGGATGCTCGACCAGTTGCGGTCGCGCTTTCCCGCGCTTCCGTCCTGCCGCGAGCTCGACGGCGAAATCCTCCAGCTCAGCACGCGGCTGGCGCGGCTCGGCGTGTTCAACATGCTGCTCAGCGACAGCCGGTCGCTCTATGCCTTCTGCGGCAAGAAACTCTCCTGCCTCACCCGCCGCGCGCCCTTCGGCGAGGCGACGCTGATCGACGACGACCGCAAGGTCAATTTCGCCGAGGAAACCGGCCCCGACGATTGCGTCACAGTGGTCGCCACCGGACCGCTGACCAGCGACGAGACCTGGACCGCGATCAAGCCGGGCGCCCTGCTCGTCCTGCGCGAGGGCCGGATCGCCGCCACCCTGTTCCTCGAACCCCCGGGCGGCCAGAAGCATTCCCGTGAAAGGATTCCGACATGCTGATCGATGGAAAAAAACGCACGGCCATCTGGCCCGATCCCGAAGGCCAGGGCGTTTATATCATCGACCAGACCCGCCTGCCCCATGTGGTCGCGACCGTCCTGCTGAGCGACCTCGCCGACGCGGCGCGGGCGATCAAGGACATGCTGGTGCGCGGCGCGCCGCTGATCGGCGTCACGGCGGCCTATGGCCTGGCTTTGGCCCTGCGCGCCGACGCTTCGGACGCGGCGATGGCCAAAGCGGCCGAGGTTTTACGCGCAACCCGCCCGACGGCCGTCAATCTCGCCTGGGCCCTTACGCGCATGACCGGCTTTCTCCAGCCGATGCCGGAAGAATTGCGCCGCGACGCCGCCTTCGCCTTCGCCAAACACCTCGCCGAAAAGGACATCGCCTGCAACGAGGCGATCGGCGACCACGGCCTGGCCCTGATCCGGGCCATGTCCGAAAAACGCGGCGGCGCGCCGGTGCGCATCCTCACCCACTGCAACGCCGGCTGGCTCGCCACCGTCGATTGGGGCACCGCGACCGCGCCGATCTACAAGGCGCAGGCCGCGGGGATTCCCGTCCATGTCTTCGTGGACGAGACCCGCCCGCGCAACCAGGGCGCATCCCTGACAGCCTTCGAACTCGGCCAGCAGCGGGTGCCCCACACCTTGATCGTCGACAATGCCGGCGGCCATCTGATGCAGCGCGGCGAGATCGACATGGCGATCGTCGGCGCCGACCGCATCGCCGCCAATGGCGACGTCTGCAACAAGATCGGCACTTATCTGAAGGCCTTGGCCGCGCGCGACTGCGGCCTGCCTTTTTACGTCGCCGCCCCGGTCTCGACCCTCGATTTCGCACTTGAGCAAGGCGCCTTGATTCCGATCGAGGAGCGCGCGCCGGAGGAAGTCACTTTTTTGCCCGGCCTCGCCGCCAATGGCGAAGTCTGTTCTGTGCGCATCGCGCCAAAAGACACCCCGGCCCGCAACCCCGCCTTCGACGTGACCCCGGCGCGGCTGGTGAGCGGGATCATCACGGAGAAGGGCGTTTTTCAAGCGACCCGCGAGGGTCTGGCGGGGCTGGCGTGATTTTTTCCGTTCTTATAGATGACAATCCATCCGCGCCGGCAGCCCGGCGCTAACCCTCGGCCGCGAGATTCCCTCCGTCGGATGCGGCCGCGCCTTCCGCCGCCTTCAAGTTCCATATTTAGGCTTATGCGGCTTGCCCCGTGGATGCTACCGTGAAGCTGTGAAACAGCTAGAGGTCAACGATGCCAATTTACGAGCGGCCAACGAAATCGCTTATGGTCGATTGGGCGAAGGAAAATCTCTCGCCGGGACAGACCTTTAAAAAATCCGCTGCGGTGCAATGGTTCGCAAAAAATTACCCGAAGATCAAATCCAATACGGTCAACATGCACGTGGAAGGCATGGCAGTTAACAACCAAGTTCGCAAGCATCATCCAAATGTTAAAGCTGGCAGCGGCCATGACCTTTTCTACAAGTTGGGTCCCGATCAATTCCGTCTGTGGGTCCCAGAGAGCGATCCCGCTCCACGCTATAAGGACGACATCGAGAAGCAGGAATTAATCGAAACGGAGAATATCGCGGCGGAGGACGAACCGGAAGCCGAGGCCGGTGTGGAAGCCGCGCGGGAGTTTGCCTTCGAGCGGGACTTGCGGAACTATCTTGTTAAGAACCTCGCCCTCATCGAACCAGGCCTGCGGCCCTATGACGAAGAAGGGATCACTGGCGTCGAATTTCCCGTCGGGGGGCGGTTTATCGATATCCTCGCGATCGACAAAGATGATTGTTACGTTGTCGTCGAGTTGAAAGTGTCGCGAGGCTACGACCGGGTCGTGGGTCAGCTCTTGCGGTATATGGGTTGGGTCGATCAAAACATGGAGACCTCGCAACCTGTGCGCGGCATCATCGTTGCCAAAGAGATTACGTCCGACCTAAAACTGGCCGCGTCCCGTGTTTCCGGTGTCCGACTCATTGAATACGAATTCTCATTCAAACTGCGTCCGGTGTGAACCGTCGGGGCCGCCACCGCCCACGGCACGTAGGTGCAGAAATCAAGACTTTCGAAATAAATCTAAGCCGCTGCAATCACACCGTATTTTCCATGCAAAAATCACGTGCGAAAACGCCAGCGTATCCGATGGGTGGCGATTATGCGCCCGCCTGCCCATAAAGGGCTTGCAGCGCCGTGGCGAAGGGCAGGAACAAGGTTTTCGGCCGCCCGCTCAGCCGGAAGTCCATGAGCGCGGCGCTTCGCTCATGCCGTGTTTCAACTGCTGCTCCAGCAGGATCAGCGCGTCGGCCGTCATGTCGGCGTCGAGCAGGGCGCCGTGCTTGTCGTCGCGGGCCAGCGTGTCGAGCGCCAGCCGGTCGCACATCGACGTCAGCGACTTCCCGGCGCCGGGATAAAGCTGGGCGAAAAGTCTTTGGGTGCAGATGTAGCGCGGCTCGTCATAGGCGCTTTCGCCCCATTGAATATTTTTCGCGCGGGCGAATTCGTAATCGAGGAAATCGCGCTCGTTCCTGTAGGCATGGGCGACGATCGGCGCCGCGCCGATGAAATCCCGCACGCGCTCCAGAATCGCCGGGAAGCGCGGCGCGCCCTTGAGATCGCCCGGACGAATCTGGTGGATCCTGATCGCCGCCGGATCGATCGGGCCATCCGGATTGACCAGGCTGCGCCAGCTCTCGCCCTTTTTCCATCCCGCGCCGTCGCGCAGAATTTCAATGAAGCCGAGTTCGATGACAACGCCCGGCGGCTTCCAGGCGAAGGGCTGTTTGCGGATGAATTCGGCGCTCGGCGCGCGCTTGCCGGTCGTCTCCGCGTCGAAGGCGACGAGACGGTCGAAGGAATCGAGAAAATCCGGCTCGAACATTTTCACCCCTTCCAGTGCAGCGCGGTGATCAGGGTGAAAATGCGCCGGGTCGTGTCGAAATCGACGTCGATTTTTCCGCGCAGCCGCTCGGCCAGCAACTGCGCGCCCTCGTTGTGCAGGCCGCGCCGGCCCATGTCGATGGCCTCGATCTGGGCGGGGCTGGCGGTGCGGATCGCCGCGTAATAGCTCTCGCAGATCATGAAATAATCCTTGAGGATGCGGCGGAAAGGCGTGAGCGACAGGATGTGGACGATAATCAGTTCGCCCGCCTCGTCCTGAATGTTCAGCGCCAGTTTCGACTCGTGCAGCCCGATATGGAGCTGATAGGGCCCGCCGGCATGGTTGGGCAGGCTGAAGGAATTTTCCTCGACCAGATCATAGATGGCGATGGCCCGCTCGTGCTCCTGATCGGAATTGCCGCGGCCGATCGAGGCCTCGTCGAGCGTGACGCTGACCAGCCGGTTGCGGCTGTGGCTCTCCCGGCGGTGCATGGCCTATCCCTGTCCGGCGCCGGAGTCGAGCCGCAAGGCCACGGACAGCGCATGGGCGTCCAGCCGCTCGGCTTTTCCCAGCACCACCGCCGCCGGCCCGATGACGCTCA
>JAJYCZ010000037.1 GCA_021777915.1 Pseudomonadota bacterium
CATTACTTTTATTAATTGAAATAGTTGTTATTTCAGCAACCCTGCGTTCGCGCGCAAACTTCGGCGCGCGCTAAATTTCAAAGGCCCGTGATGATAATGTCACGGGAATTCTTGACATCGCCAGCCCACGGATCGCGACCCGCTTGCGGGCGATAAACGCCACGCCTATATCAGGCGCGCTCTTGTAACGAGTCGCCCTCATCCCAATGTGAGCCGAAGTCGGGAACCAGGCGGGCAGCCTCCGCCCATACCGGATTGCTTCGGGGTCCAGCGGTTCCGCGAAGAAAGGAACAAATTCTCATGGCTAAAGTCATTGGCATCGATCTCGGCACCACCAATTCCTGCGTGGCCGTGATGGAAGGCTCCACTCCCAAAGTTATCGAAAACGCCGAAGGCGCCCGCACCACGCCGTCCATTGTCGCCTTTACCGACGACGGAGAGCGGTTGACCGGCCAGCCGGCCAAACGCCAGGCGGTCACCAATCCCGAGAAGACGTTTTTCGCGATCAAGCGGCTCATCGGGCGCACTTTTGCCGATCCGATGACCCATAAGGACATGGGTCTCGTTCCTTACAAGATCGTCAAGGCGGGCAATGGCGACGCCTGGGTCGAAGCCGGCGGCAAGCAATATTCTCCGTCGCAGATTTCGGCCTTCATCCTGCAGAAAATGAAGGAAACCGCGGAGGCCTTTCTCGGCCAGACGGTCACTCAGGCGGTCATCACGGTTCCAGCCTATTTCAACGACGCCCAGCGGCAGGCGACGAAGGACGCGGGCAAGATCGCCGGTCTCGAAGTTCTGCGCATCATCAACGAGCCCACGGCCGCAGCCCTCGCCTATGGTCTCGACAAGGGGGGCGCGGGCACGATCGCGGTCTATGACCTCGGCGGCGGCACGTTCGACGTGTCCGTCCTCGAAATCGGCGACGGCGTCTTCGAGGTGAAATCCACCAACGGCGACACATTCCTCGGCGGCGAAGACTTCGACATGCGTCTGGTCGAATATCTCGCCGAAGAGTTCCGCAAGGACAATGGCATCGACCTCAAGAAGGACAAGCTGGCCCTCCAGCGCCTGAAAGAGGCGGCGGAAAAGGCCAAGATCGAATTGTCCTCGGCGGTGCAGACCGACATCAACCTGCCCTATATCACAGCCGACGCCTCCGGTCCGAAGCACCTGACCTTAAAACTCACCCGAGCGAAATACGAGGCTCTGGTCGACGATCTGATCCAGCGGACGATCGAGCCCTGCCGCAAGGCGCTGAAGGACGCGGGCCTCACCGCCGGCGAGATCAAGGAAGTCGTCCTGGTTGGCGGCATGACCCGCATGCCGAAGGTTCAGGAGGTCGTGAAGCAGTTCTTCGGGAAAGAGCCGCACAAAGGCGTCAACCCGGACGAGGTCGTCGCCATCGGCGCCGCGGTCCAGGCCGGCGTACTTCAGGGCGACGTCAAGGATGTGCTGCTGCTCGACGTGACTCCGCTTTCGCTGGGCATTGAAACCCTCGGCGGCGTGTTCACGCGCCTGATCGACCGCAACACGACGATCCCGACCAAAAAGAGCCAGGTGTTCTCGACAGCCGAGGATTCCCAGACCGCGGTCACCATCCGTGTGTTCCAGGGCGAACGCGAAATGGCGGCGGACAACAAACTGCTCGGCCAGTTCGACCTCGTCGGCATTCCACCCGCGCCGCGCGGCATGCCGCAGATCGAGGTGACATTCGATATCGACGCCAATGGCATTGTGTCGGTCACCGCGAAGGACAAGGCGACCAGCAAGGAGCAGCAGATCCGCATCCAGGCGTCGGGCGGCCTTTCGGAAGCCGACATCGAAAAGATGGTCAAGGATGCCGAGGCGCATGCCGCCGAGGACAAGAAGCGTCGTGAACTGGTCGACGCCCGCAACCAGGGCGAGGCTCTCATCCATTCCGCCGAGAAATCCGTGAAGGAATTCGGCGATAAGGTCGCGGCCTCGGACAAGAGCACGATCGAGGCGGCCATCGCCAGCCTCAAGACCGCGCTCGAAGGCGAGGACGTCGAGGCAATCAACGCGCGCGCCAATGAACTGGCTCAGGCTTCCATGAAGCTTGGCGAGGCCATGTACAAGGCCGAGCAGGCGACCGCCGGCGCTGGCGGCGCCACCGGAACGCAAAGCGCGGACGAGGACGTGATCGACGCCGACTTCAAGGAAGTAAAGGACGACAAGAAGGGCGCCTGATCGCGCTTTCTGCTCATGAGCAGGCCGGGGCGCGTGCGTCCCGGCATTTTGACGAACATGCTTCCGCGAACAAAAAGAGTTGCGTTCGCGACGCGCCGCGTTTAGGGCCTACGGGCGCTTTCCGCAAAGGGCGACAGCGCGGTTTTCATTCACTGGCTGAAAGATCCGGATGGCGTTGTCGATGGCCAAACGCTGCTATTATGAAATTCTTGGCGTTTCCCGGACCTGTTCGGAAGGCGAGCTGAAAAGCGCGTTCCGCAAACAAGCGCTGAAGCTGCATCCCGACCGGAACCCCGGCGACACGGAAGCAGAACACAAGTTCAAGGAAGTCAACGAAGCCTATCAGGTCTTGTCTGACGAACAGAAACGCGCCGCTTATGACCGTTTCGGTCATGCCGCCTTTGAGCATGGCGGAGGCGGAGGCGGCTTCGGAGGGTTCGGTTCAGGCGAGGGCTTTGCCGCCTCGATGGCCGATATTTTTGACGACCTGTTTGGCGACGTCATGGGCGGGCGTCGCGGGCGCTCTTCAGGCCGCGAGAGAGGCGCCGACCTCCGTTACAATATGGAGGTAACGCTCGAAGAGGCTTTTCGCGGCAAGACCGCTTCGCTGAAAATCCCGACGTCCGTGACCTGCGATGTTTGCGCCGGCTCGGGAGCCAAGGCCGGATCGAAGCCTAAAGCCTGCCCCACCTGTGGCGGCGCCGGAAGAGTGCGCGCGCAGCAAGGCTTTTTCGCTATCGAACGCTCCTGCCCCGCCTGTCACGGCCGCGGAGAGGTCATAGAAAATCCCTGCCCCAATTGCGCGGGCGCCGGCCGGGTCACCCGCGAGCGTTCGCTGTCCGTCAATATTCCAGCGGGAATCGAGGACGGCACCAGGATTCGGCTAACCGGCGAAGGCGAGGCTGGTCTGCGCGGCGGGCCGCCTGGCGACCTTTATATTTTCCTGTCAGTCAAACCTCATCCCTTTTTTCAGCGGGAAGGCGCGGACCTCCATTGCCGCGTGCCAATTTCGATGGTTCAGGCGGCGCTCGGCGGCGACATCAAGGCGCATGGCGTCGATGGAGCCGAGATCAAGGTCAAGATCGAGGAAGGCACGCAATCCGGCCGCCAGTTCAAGATCAAAGGTAAAGGCATGCCTGTGCTCCGCTCGCGCGATTTCGGCGACCTTTACATTCAGGTCAACGTCGAGACGCCACAAAATCTGACGAAAAGGCAGCGAGAGCTGCTCGCGGAATTCGAAAACGAATCCACCCATAAGACCCATCCCGAATCGACCGGTTTTTTCGCCAAAATGAAAGAATTTTTTGATTTGACGTAAAGCGATGTTCGGCTGTTCCTTGACGCTTTTCTATTTGTAGGCGAATCTTGCAGCTGGCTTCGGTCCGGGGGAAATTGGCAAATTGAGCGCGCAAAGACGTCAGGCGAAATTTCATTCCGGTTCGAAAAATCCTGTCGACCTGCGCCTCAGCGACGAAGCGCGGTTTATTCGCTCTTGGCTGGAAAATCCTTTGCTCGCCGGCGCGATAACGCCATCGGGGCGTTTTCTCGCTCGCGCTATGGCGCAGTGCGTCAGTCCCGAGGCCGAAGGCCCCGTCGTCGAACTCGGGCCGGGCACCGGTCCCGTGACGCAAGCGCTGCTGGCGCGCGGTCTGGCGCCGGAACGGCTCGTCCTGGTCGAATACGAGCCTTCCTTCTGCAATCTGCTTGAGAAGAAATTTCCCGGCGTACGTGTCGTGCGCGGCGACGCTTATCGGCTTCGCGATACACTCGCCAACGCGCTCGATCGACCTGCGGCCGCCGTCGTCTCCAGCCTTCCTCTTCTCACGAAACATGAATCCGCGCGATTGTCTCTGCTGCGGCAGGCGTTCGACCTGATGTCGTCGGAAGGGCGTTTCATTCAGTTCACTTATGGCGTGAAATCGCCGATCCCGGCCCATCTGTCCACCAGTCTGCGCTTCGAGACGCAGAGCCTCGCGCCGATCTGGCTCAACCTTCCGCCTGCCCGAATTTTTGTTTATTGCCGATCCGGGCGCCATTGCGAGGCCGAGCGACGCCCCGACATGCTCGCCAAGCTTCTAAAAAAGTCGCGCCGGTTCGGCAATGAAATCCGCGACGAACTGGAGGAGGCCCGCGCCCGGTTTTCCACGCCGGACGCCCCACGTCCGGTCAGCGTCAAAAGCCGGCGGTTCTGATATTCGTCTTCGCTTTCCTCCGCGTTGATTCTAAGAGAATGGCGTCTCCCATATCAGGACGCCGAATATGAACGACAGGACTCGCGACAAACTCATTGTCGCGCTCGATCTCCCGAACCTCGCCCAGGCACGAGCTGCGGTTGAACGCCTGGGCGACAGCGTCGGATTCTTCAAGATCGGGATGGAGCTCGCCTATGGCGGCGGCTTGACGCTGGTGGACGAACTCACCCGCGCCGGCAAAAAGATTTTTCTCGACCTGAAATTGCACGACATCGGCCACACCGTGGAAAGGGCGACCGCGCAGGTGGCGCGGCTCGGCGTGGATTTTCTCACGGTCCACGCCTTTCCCCAGACCCTTGCGGCCGCCGCGCGCGGGTCGGCAGGATCCAACCTGAAGGTGCTCGGCGTCACCGTCATGACGTCTTACGACGATTCCGACCTCGCGGCGGCGGGCTATCGCCTCAATGTCAAGGAGTTGGTGGCCTTGCGCGCGCGACAGGCGAAAGAAGCCGGAATTGCCGGACTGATCCTGTCGCCCGAGGAGCTGACGGCGACCCGGACTCTGGTGGGCAACGAAATGCTGCTGGTTACTCCGGGCGTGCGACCCGCCGGCGCGGCTTTGGGGGACCAGAAACGCGTTGCTACGCCTGCGGAAGCCCTGAAGCGTGGCGCCGATCATCTCGTCATCGGGCGGCCTGTCCTGGCCGCCCCGGACCCCCGCGAAGCAGCGCGGGCGATCCAGCGGGAAATCGCCGAAGCCCGCGCTTGAAAAAGAAAACGCCGAGCGTACCTCCGGCCCGGCGTCGCGTCCTCAGGACTGGGGGACAGCGCCTTGGGACGGGATGACCTTACTCACGGAGCATGACCGGCTGGTGACAATCCCACGTCATCGCCGATGAAAGTCCTTCGCCTTGCCGAAGGCGCGCAGCTTGCGACATCTCTTGCGGCGCCGCAAAAAGACCTTTACAGCGGCGATCAGGATCCGCGGTTTTGGAGAATGAACGATGGACAAGATGCGCCTCGTCGTTGTCGGCGCCGCCGGGCGTATGGGCCAGATGCTCATCAAGACGATCGCCGAAAGCAATGAAGCCGTCGTTTCTGGAGCCATCGAGCGTCCCGATTCGGCCGCGTTAGGTCGGGACGCCGGTGAAACGGCCGGTTTGGGCCGGCTCGGGGTTGCGATTACCGATGATCTCCTCTCCGCTCTCCTGAAAGCCGAGGGAGTAATTGATTTCACCGCGCCGACGGCGACCGTCGAAATTGCGGCGCTGGCTGCACAGGCCCGCATCGCGCATATCGTTGGGACGACGGGCATGACAGCCGATGACATTGTCAAGGTTGAGGCTGCGGCGCGCCATGCGATCATCGTTCGTTCCGGGAATATGAGTCTCGGCGTCAACCTTCTCGCCGGTCTTGTTCAAAAGGTCGCCCGGACACTTGGGACCGATTGGGACATCGAAATCCTTGAAATGCACCACAGAATGAAGGTGGACGCGCCGTCCGGCACCGCGCTTCTGCTCGGTGAGGCCGCGGCCAGGGGACGGGAGATCGCTCTGGCGGACCATAGCGTTCGCGCGCGCGATGGCCATACTGGGCCACGCAAGACTGGCGACATCGGCTTCGCCACATTGCGCGGCGGCTCGGTGGTCGGCGACCACAGTGTGATCTTCGCCGGAACCGGCGAACGAATCGAATTGACCCACCGCGCGGAAGATCGCGGGATCTTCGCGCGCGGCGCCCTGCGTGCGGCTTTGTGGGCGCGTGGACGTAAGCCTGGTCTCTATTCCATGTTCGATGTTCTCGGCGTTTGACCGCCAAGGCGCCATTCGAAATCCAGGAGAACAAAGTGTCAGAACGCCTTCTTGTGCTCGTCCGTCACGGCCAGAGCGAATGGAATCTTAAAAACCTGTTCACTGGCTGGAAAGATCCTGATCTCACCGAACAGGGCGTCGCCGAAGCCAAGACCGCCGGCCGGCGTCTCAAAGCCTTGGAACTTACATTCGACAGAGGCTTTACCTCGGTTCTCTCGCGCGCCGAAAGAACGATGCAACTGATGCTCGACGAACTCGGGCAGCAGAATTTGCCTCTCAGCCGCGACCAGGCTCTGAACGAACGCGATTACGGGGATTTGTGCGGCCTCAACAAGGACGACGCCCGCAAGAAATGGGGCGAGGAGCAGGTCCATCTCTGGCGCCGGTCGTATGACGTGCAACCGCCTGGCGGCGAGAGCCTGAAAGACACGGTCGCCCGCGTCCTTCCTTATTACAATCAGGAAATCCTGCCTGCCGTCTTGCGCGGCGAACGCACGCTCGTCTCCGCCCACGGCAATTCCTTGCGCGCCCTGGTCATGGTCCTCGACCATTTGACGCCGAAAACGATCCCCTCGATGGAACTCGCGACCGGCGTGCCACTCGTCTATCGGCTCAAAGCCGATTCCACTGTCGAGTCCAAAAATGTGCTCGACGCTTGAATTCGTTTGAGCCAGTCACGCTGGTTTGGCGCCCTCCGACGCAAGCGTGACGGGAATGCGGAAATATCTCACGCCGTTTTCCTCGGCGGGAGGCAGGCCGCCGGCCCGCATATTGGCCTGGATCGAAGGGAGCAACAGCAACGGCTGAGCCAAAGTGGCGTCGCGAGCCTCCCGCTTGGCGACGAATTCATCCTCGCTGATTCCATCGTGGACATGGGGGTTTCCGGCTCGCTCTTCGCCGACCGTCGTCTCCCATGCGAATTGGTCGCGACCCGGCGCCTTGTAGTCGTGGCCGACGAAAATTCTGGTCTCGGGCGGAAGCGCGAGCAGGCGCTTGATCGAGCGGAAAAGGGTGCGGGCGTCGCCGCCCGGAAAATCCGCCCGCGCCGTGCCGTAATCCGGCATGAACAATGTGTCCCCGACAAAAATCGCGTCACCGATCTTGTAGGCCACACAGGCCGGCGTGTGACCTGGGGTGTGCATGACCTCAACGTCCAGCGATCCAATGTTGAATCGTTCGCCATCTTTGAACAAATGATCGAATTCGGCGCCGGAGGCCGAAACGTCCTGGGCGTTGAATACAGCCCGGAATATTTTCTGCACATCGCGCACACGATCCCCGATTCCGACGCGCGCGCCCGTTTCACGTTTCACGAAGCAGGCGGCGGAGAGGTGGTCGGCGTGGACATGGGTTTCAAGCACCCAGTCGATCGTGGCGCCCTTTTCTCTGGCGGCGGCGAGCATTCGGTTCACCGACCCGACCGAAGCCCTGCCTGAGCGGTGGTCGTAATCAAGCACCGGGTCGATGATCGCCGCCTTTTTCGTGGCTTTGTCGATGACCAGGTAGCTCGCCGTATTGGTCGCCTCGTCAAAAAAGGGAACAATTTCCAGATTCGGATTCATCAGCGGCTCTCCATATATTCGTGTTGCCGCATATATGGGTTCTCAGGCCCGCCGCTTCAAACCGCCGCCGCGAATCGCCCAGACGATCGCACGGCCCGACGCCCCGTCTTCCTTACTGGCCGGTGGCGTCGAGGCGCGAGATCAGTTGCTCGTAGAGCGGATTGCGGCGGGTAAAGACATAGTCGACCGGCCGCACCACGACTTCTTCGGCCCCCGCGCCGATGAGCCAGTCGGCAAGCGCCGGGGCCTGGACCTTCGGCGCCGAAAAAATGGCCCGGCCGTGACCGCCACGGCGCCGGAGTCTGGCGCCGAAAGCTTTCATGCCCTCGGCAAGCGCCTCGGGATCCTCCTCCAGCACGGCGACGATTTCCCGCGTCGTGCGCGCTTCTTCCTCGGCGGCGATCCGCGACAGGATTTTTCTGGCGATCTCCCGCGATTCCGGCGTCCAACGCGCCCTGAGCGACGCGACGAGATTGGCCTCGGAACGCAGGATGACGCCATCGTCAAGCACTTTCAGGCCATTGGCGACAAGCGTCGCCCCGGTCGAGGTGATGTCCACGATCAATTCGGCCTGGCCAGCCGCCGGCGCGCCCTCGGTCGCGCCGAGACTTTCCACGATGTGATAGTCGGTGACGCCCTTTTCCCGGAAAAAGGCGCGGGTCGTGTTCACATATTTGGTCGCGACGCGCATGCGCTCGCCGCGCCGGGCGCGGAAAGACAGAGCGACATCTTCGACATCCGCCATGTTGCGCACATCGATCCACGCCTGCGGAACGGCGACGACGACATTGGCGTGACCGAAGCCAAGCGGCGTCAGAAGCGTCACGCTCCGCTCGGCCTGCGCCTCACGGACCAGGTCTTCGCCGGTAATCCCAAGATGGGCGACGCCGGAAGCCAGATTTTTCACAATTTCCGAAGCCGACAAGAAGGCGACTTCAACATGGTCGACGCCTGACAAGGCGCCCCGGTAGTCGCGGGCGCCGCGCTCCGTCGTCACCGCAAGGCCGGCGCGGGCGAAGAAGGCGTTGGCGTTTTCCTGCAGCCGGCCTTTGGACGGAACGGCCAGAACGAGTTTTTCGCTCATCATTGGGCTCCGCTCAAACGCTCGGTGAAAATCGCCGCGCCGACAGCCGGAATCTCGGTCCTGGCGCCCAATGTCGACAGCAGCCGATCATAACGTCCGCCACCGATCGCCGGCTCTCCAAACTCCAGGGCGCCATGCGCAGCGTCCTCCGGCGCCGCCTCGAAGACAAATCCGGTGTAATATTCGAGATTTCGCGCGAAAGAAGCCGAAAAAACCATGGCGTCCATGTCGAGGCCGCGCGCGGCCATGAAATTGAGCCGCTGTTCGAAACGGTCCATCTCCGCGTCGAGATCAATATGGGACTGCGCGAAAAGCGCGCGCAACTGCCCGGAAGCCTGATCAGGCTGGCCCTCGATCGCAAAGAATTTCTGAAGCAGATCGCGCTGGGCGTCGTCGAGCGCCGCGCGCGAACGAAGCGACGCCTGTTCCAGGAAACGCTCGGCGATCTCGCCCGCCGTGCGGCCACCCAATGCGGAAATTCCCGCGATATTGAGAAGGTCCTCGACCAAGGCGCGCGCGCCCGCCTTGTCGGCGCCGTCGAGCGCCGCCAGCACGCCGGCATGATCGCCGCGCGCATCGACCGGCGCCAGAATTCCGTCGACTCTTTCGCCCTTGGCGAGGCCGCCGCGAATCCGCCGCATCCAGACCGGCGGCAGGCTCAGCTTTTCCAGCACCGCCGCGAGCAATCCGGCGTCGCCGAGGCGCGTCCGCCATGCTTTGCCGGCCCCGGCGGACTCAAGCGCCAACGCCAGGACTTCGGCGTCGGCCGCCTCGCGGTCGGGGCGCCCGAAATTTTCGAGCCCGGCCTGCGCAAATTCCACAGATCCTGCGGAACGCTGCCGGAAAACCGGCCCATGACAGCAGAAGGCGGCCGGGGCGCCCGCTCGCGGCGAGGCGAGATAAGCGAGAGAAACGGGAATAGTGAATTCGGGCCGCAGACAATAGTCTCCGCCAGCTCCATCGGAGGTCAAGAGCAGACGGCCGCGCATGTCCTCGCCGGACAATGCCAGAAAAATCGAGGCTGGCTGCAAAATCGACGGATCGCAGACCTCATAACCCGCAGCTTCGAGCTTCTGCAGGAAAGCCTCGCCCGTGCGCGCCCGACCGCCGTTCATCACAACTCCAAGCCCCTGAATTTTCGGCGCAGTGCTAGCAGATGCGCGCCGCGCGCGCATCTGCTTTCACGGAGCAGGGTGAATTGCCCTTTGCTCACAACCCATGGCGTCCCAGAATCTCTCGCACCGCCGCGACCATATTTTCCTCGGAAACTGCGATCTGCGCGGGGCGCGCCGTCTTCCATTCCTCATTCGAAGCAATCGCTTCGGCCGCGCGCGCGCCTTCGATCAGATCCTTGATCTGAACCTCGCCGCGCTGGCGCTCGTCAGAGCCTTGAATGATCACACAGGGGCTCTTGCGGCGATCCGCGTATTTCATTTGGGCCTTCATCCCCGCCGAGCCCAAGTAAAGCTCGGCGCGCACGCCGGCCTCGCGCAAACGTCCAACAAGGAATTGGTAGTCGACGACGCGATCGCGGTCCATCACCAGCACGACCACGGGGCCGTTGTGCGGCGCGCAGGCAACGATCGGCGACTGAATCGCCTTGAGGGCCGCGTAAAGCCGCGAAACGCCGATGGAAAAGCCGGTGGCCGGCGCGTCGTCGCCACGAAAACGCGCCACCAGCCCGTCATAGCGTCCGCCGCCGCCGACCGAACCGAAGCGGATCGGCTGGCCTTTTTCGTCGGTCGCCGCGATCGAAAGGTCCGCTTCGAACACCGGCCCGGTGTAATATTCAAGCCCGCGCACAACCGAAGGGTCGAGACTGATGCGGTTTTCATTATAGCCCGCCGCTCGGGCGAGATCGTCGATGGCGCGCAATTCCGCCACACCCTCCATCCCGCGCGGCGAAGTCGTGACGATGGCCTCCAGGGCTTCAAGCGTCTGGTGATTGGTCGAGCGTCGCGCCGCCGTGAAAGCGAGGACTTTCTCGATGGCGCCGGGATCGAGGCCCGCTCCCCTGGTGAAGTCGCCGGACTCATCCTTGCGTCCCCCGCCAAGCAGCGCGCTGACGCCATCCGCGCCGAGTCGATCGAGTTTGTCGATGGCGCGAAGAACCACGAGGCGGCGCGCCGCGTCTTCCGGCGCGCCAAGGCCGATCGTCTCCATGACGCCATCAAGAATTTTTCGATTGTTGACCTTGATGCAATAATCGCCGCGCGCGACTCCGAGTTTTTCCAATGTGTCCGCCGCCATCATGCAGAGCTCGGCGTCGGCGGCGGGACTCGCGGAGCCGATGGTGTCGGCGTCGAACTGCAGGAACTGGCGAAACCGTCCGGGCCCCGGTTTTTCGTTTCTGAAGACGTATCCGCAGCGCAAAGTCCTGTATGGCTTGGGCAGACTTTCGAAGTTTTCGGCGAAATGACGGGCGAGCGGCGCGGTCAGGTCATAGCGAAGCGAAAGCCATTGGTCGTCATCGTCCTGGAACGAGAATACGCCTTCATTCGGCCGATCCTGGTCCGGCAAAAATTTGCCGAGCGCGTCGGTATATTCCATCGCTGGCGTTTCGACAGCTTCAAAGCCATAGAGCTCATAATTGCGCCTGATCGCCGCGAGCATTGCGTCCACGGCGGCGATCTCGTCGCCTCCGCGATCGGCCAGACCGCGCGGGAGGCGCGCTTTCACCAGAGAGACGGCGGTTTTGGCTTGTTTCATGATTTGGTTCCGTTGGACTTCGCTGTCATAAGCGGGCGCAACCGCGCGGACAAGTCTTGACGCGGCGGGCGAGGCCAGGGAATCAGGGTTCAATTCCGCCGCCTCGCGCCAAGCTCTGCTTGACTCCGTCCCCACACGCCTATAGCGCCGCGCCATGACAGGAATTTCCATGACCCGCGATCCGGCGGACGCCATCGCCCTGACCGGTCTCGCCCAGGCGCAGGATCGGTATGACGCCTTCCTGTGCGACATCTGGGGCGTTCTGCACAATGGCGAGCGCAATTTTGCGCCCGCCGTCGAAGCCCTGCGCAAATTACGCCGGCGCGGCAAGGCGGTGACACTTATCACCAACGCCCCCCGTCCGCAGCGGGAGGTCGCCGAACAGCTGGCCACACTCGGCATAGACGCCGACTGCTTTGACGCCATCGCCACATCCGGCGACGTTTGCGCCGAGGCGATCGCCGAACGAGCCCCGGGCCGACCCTTCCACATCGGACCGGAACGCGACTGGCCCGTATTCGCGGCGGCCGGCGCCCTGACCACGCATGATGTCGCGCCCGTCGCGCTTGCGGACGCCGATTTCGCGGTTTGCACCGGGCTGGTCGATGACACGACAGAAACGCCCACCGACTATGAGGACGTGCTGGTCGCCTGCCGCGCAAAGAATCTGCCAATGATTTGCGCGAATCCCGATCTCGTCGTCTATCGCGGCGACCAGCTCGTTTATTGCGCGGGCGCGTTGGCCGAACGTTACGAGGTGCTGGGCGGCGAGGTTGAGCAAGCCGGAAAGCCCTATGCGCCGATCTATCGCATGGCGATCGGGCTCCTAGAACAAGCTTGGGGAAAACCCCTGGGCGTCGATCGTATTCTCGCCATTGGCGACGCGATCCATACCGACATCGCCGGCGCGGCGAACATGGGTCTGGACAGTCTCCTGATTACACAGGGCATCCATCGCGCCGAACTGCATGGGCCCGCCTCCGGCCTCATCGACAAGGAAGCTTACAAGCAGTTCGTGCAAAACCATGGATTTGCTCCGGTCTATCGTATGGACCGGCTGGCCTGGTAGCCTCGCATAATGGCCAATGGACATTTGCGGGACGGCGCCCTTCTCTTGTCCAGCTACAAGAAAGCCCGAGAAGAGAAAGCCGCAGAGATGTCCGAACCGTTCAAGACCTATTATTTTGAGGATCTCAGCGTCGGCATGCGCGAATCCTTGATGAAAACGGTCATGAATGAAGATGTGGTCGGTTTTGCCGAACTGTCGGGAGACCACAACCCAATTCATCTGTCGGAACATTTCGCCAAAAAGACCAGATTTGGCGAGCGGATCGCCCACGGTCTTTACACCGCCAGCTTAATCTCAGCGGTTCTGGGCATGTATCTGCCTGGCCCAGGCGCGGTCTATCTCCACCAGACGTTGAATTTCAAGGGCCCGGTCAAGATCGGCGATGTCGTCACCATCAGCGTCGAGGTCATCGAGTTGGTCGAAAAGGGGCGGCGCTGCAAACTGCATTGCGAGGCGACGGTGGACGGCAAGGTGGTGCTGGATGGCGAGGCGATTGTGATGGTTCCCACGCGAGAGGCGGCGCAGCCCAAGGCCGCCGCCAGCTGAAACTCACCCGCCGTCCCGGAAACGCCAAACTTGGGCGCGCTTGATCTCGCAGTCCTCCAGGGCGCGGGTTACCGGCACGCGATATTCCGCAATCGGCTCCAGCCGGTCACGCGCCAGATAGGTCCTCCCCGGATCGCCGACCAGCACAAGGGCGCCTCGTCTCCGCAAATTGTCGAGCCAGTCGGTGACGCTTTGCGCCATGTCGCGCTCATAGGAAACGTCGCCAGCCAGGACGACGTCCCATTTCTCGTCGAGTCCAACGAGATTTTGGACCCGAGGGTGGACCATCACACCATTGGCGGCGGCATTCAGGCGCATGGCGGCGCCTGCGAAAGCGTCGATATCGCTGGCGTCCACATGCCGCGCGCCACCTTTCGCCGCCGCGATGGCGACGAGTCCCGAGCCCGAGGCGAAATCGAGAACTTTCTTGCCGGCGACGCATTCGGGATGATCGAGGACGTAACGCGCCAAAGCCTGCCCGCCCGCCCAGGCGAAGGCCCAGAATGGCGGCGGCAGGCCAATTTCGCCGAGTTCCTCCTCGGTTTTCTGCCACAATTCCGTCGCCTCGTCCGCAAGGTGAAGCGAGATTTCGGGCGCATGAGGCGTCGGCAGCAACCGCGTCTGCGCACGGATGAAAGTCGCCCGATCCGATATTTGTCTCAATGCGACATCGATTCCTTCAGGCTGCGGCGCAGAACCTTTCCGACGTTGGTTTTCGGCAATTCAGCGCGGAAAATGAACTCGCGCGGCATTTTGTAGCCGGTCAACCGCTCGCGGCAAAAATGGCGCAGGTCCTCTTCGGTCAGTCCATTCTCGCGCGGGACAACGAAAGCGACGACCTCCTCGCCCGTGGCGTCGGAGGGACGGCCGATCACCGCCGCTTCGCGTACCTTGGGATGCTCGACCAGAACGCTCTCGACTTCGTTCGGATAGACATTGAAGCCCGATACGATGATGAGGTCCTTGAGCCGGTCGACGATCTTGATCTGGCCGTCCGGCAACATGACCGCGACATCGCCGGTTCGGAAATAGCCGTCAACGGTCATCGCCGCCTCGGTGGCCATGGGGCGGTCCCAATATCCGGCCATGACCTGAGGTCCCCGGGCGCAGATTTCTCCAGCCTCCCCCATCGGGACCGCATCGCCGGCCGAATCGCGAATGGAAATTTCCGTCGAAGGCAGAGGATAACCGACAGTGCCGGTGAATTCTTCGATATCCGGACGGTTTCCGCAAAGCACGGGTGAGGTCTCGGAAAGGCCGTAACCCTCGATGATCGCCTTTCCGGTGAGCTTGCGCCATTTGCGAGCCACGGCCTGTTGCGTCGCCATGCCGCCCGCAACGAAAAAGATAACGTGACTGAAATCGACCTTTCCGATGTCCGGATGGTCGGCGAGAACATTGTAAAGCGTATTGACGCCCGCGAAAATGTGAAAGACATTCTTACGCAGAAGCTTGACGAATCCGGGTATATCGCGTGGATTTGCTATCAGCAGGCAAGCCCCGCCGACACGCATCTGAAACCAGAAACAAGCCGTCAGCGCGTAAATATGATAAAGCGGCAAAGCCGTGATCATCATGGTCGGGCCGGCGTTCGCGAGCTTGGGCCCGAACCAGGCCACGCTTTGCTCGACATTGGCGACGAGATTTCGGTGAAGCAGCATGGCGCCCTTGGCCGAACCTGTCGTGCCGCCGGTATATTGCAAGACCGCGAGATCGTCGGCCGAAACGAGAACCGCGCGCGGTTTCTTCCCGTGCGCCTCGCGCAGAACGCTGGAAAAGGCGATGGCGTTGTTCAGGGCGAATTTCGGAACGGCCTTTTTCACCCACCGTGAAACAAAATTGATCGCAACGCCTTTGGCGCCAAGCAGGTCGCCAGGCGCAACCAGAATGACGCGCTCGAGTTTCGAATGGTCGGCGACGGCGGCGACCGTCGCCGCAAAATTTTCGAGAACAAAAAGAAAGCGGGGCGACGCGTCGGTGATTTGCAACTCAAGTTCGCGCGACGTGTAGAGCGGATTGATATTTACGACCACCCCTCCGGCCTGGAGGATCCCGAGCAGGATCGCGGGATAGGCCATTACATTCGGCGCCATGATCGCAATTCGATCACCTTTGGCGATGCCCGCCTCCTGGAGCCAGGCTGTCACCAGGTCCGCCGCAGCGCCCAGTTGCTCGTAACTCAGCCTCGTTCCGAAACTTTCCAGCGCCACTCGAGAGCCAAAGTCCGCTCGACTGCGGCGCCACATCTCAGGCAATGTCATTCCCGCCGGAGGAGCGATTTCGGCCGGCACGCCTGGAGGATAGTGCGCCAGCCACGGCCTTTGAGCCCGAACCTCCGCTGAGACGTCCATACCGTCCTCCCCGCGTTGCGATTATTGGTTTAAATATGAACCACTTCACGGTGATAATGCAAGCTCATTTCCGAATGTTCCCGCACCGTCGCCCGGAAATGGATTTCCGCAAATCGATCGAACTTTTCAAACCAAAAATCGGCGGCGTGTCATCGTCATTCTGTTCGCGAGCATCGTTCGACAACCCCGAATATTTGACTCGTGGCTGGACAGAGGGTAGAAGCGCAGCCTCTCTTGAGTGAGATGGGACCAGCATAGCCGACCCGCGCGGGACGCGGGAGGCCCACGTCCGGCAGCGCGATGCGCTCCCGGGCGCGTTTTGCTTTGCAAGCCCGTTTTCCACGGGGGACGCGGAAGATTCCGCGGCAACAAAAGGATTTTGGGATGTTCGAGGGCCTGTCCGAAAAGCTCTCCGGCATATTCGACAGCCTGACCCGGCGCGGAGCCCTCAGCGAAGAGGACGTCGCGGCGGCGATGCGCGAAGTGCGCCGGGCTTTGCTCGAAGCCGATGTGGCTTTGGACGTCGTGCGCTCTTTCGTGGACAAGGCCCGCGCCCGCGCGGTGGGCGCCGAAGTGCTGAGATCGGTCACACCCGGCCAGATGGTCATCAAGATCGTCAACGACGTTCTGATCGAGATTCTGGGCTCCGATGCCGAACCGATCGATCTCAACGCGGCTCCGCCGGTGGCCATCATGATGGTGGGCTTGCAAGGCGCGGGCAAAACCACCACCACCGCGAAAATTGCGAAACGTCTCACGGAACGCTTCAAGAAGCGGGTGCTGATGGCCTCGCTCGACGTCAAGCGTCCCGCCGCGCAGGAACAGCTCGCGGTGCTCGGCCGCCAGGTTGATGTCGACACCTTGCCGATCGTTCCCGGCCAAACTCCGGTCCAGATCGCCAAACGCGCCGAGGAGGCGGCCCGGCTTCAGGGTTTTGATGTCGTCCTGCTCGACACTGCCGGCCGCACGCACATCGACGAGCCGCTCATGGCGGAAATGGCCGAGATCAAGGCCGCGTCCAACCCTCACGAGATCCTTCTCGTGGCCGACGCGCTCACAGGCCAGGACGCCGTCAATCTGGCCAGGAATTTCGACGAGCGGGTCGGGATCACCGGCATTGTCCTGACCCGCGCCGACGGCGACGGCCGGGGCGGCGCCGCCTTGTCGATGCGCGCGGTCACCGGCAAGCCGATCAAACTGATCGGCACTGGCGAAAAGATGGACGCGCTGGATGATTTCCATCCCCAGCGCATCGCCAACCGAATCCTGGGCATGGGTGATATTGTCGCCCTCGTCGAAAAAGCGGTCGAGACCATCGACGCCGAAAAGGCTCAGCGCATCGCCGAAAAGATGCGCAAGGGCAAGTTCGATCTCGAAGATATGGCCGAGCAACTGGCGCAGGTGGACAAACTCGGCGGGCTCGGTGGAATCATGGGACTGCTGCCGGGAGCAGCCAAGCTCAAGGACGCGCTCGCCGCCGCCAAGGTCGACAACAAGATGATCGCTCGCCAGCGCGCCATCATCCTGTCCATGACCCCAAAAGAACGGCGCAACCCGGACCTTCTCAAGGCCTCCCGCAAGAAGCGCATCGCCGCGGGCTCCGGCATGAAGGTCGAGGATGTAAACCGTCTGCTCAAGCAGCACAGGACCATGGCCGACATGATGAAATCCTTGGGCGGCGCCAAGCGCGGCCCGATGGCCCAGATGGCCCAGATGTTCGGCCTGGGCGGTGGAATGCCGCAGCCGACGCCCGAACAGATCGCCGAACTTCAGCAGAAATTCGGAGGCGGAGCGGGCATGGGTCTCGGCATTCCCGGCGAGCCGCCGCCGGGCGCCTTCGCCCCAAAGCCTGGCCTCCCCGGCGCCGCTCCCGGCGGACTGCCGGGATTGGGCGGCAAGGCGAGCGGATTGCCCGGTTTGGGCGGGCTCTCGGGTCTTAATCCGTTCGGGAAGAAAAAATGAGTTTTCCGTCGCTTTGCGACGGCCCTGAACCGCCGGAAGAGGGGCCGGCTGTTTGCGAATTTGGAAACCCGCCCGCCCCTCGGCGAAACCTCCCGCAAGGGATTTTTGTAAGGAAGAAAAACATGTCGCTGAAAATTCGTCTGTCGCGCGGCGGCGCCAAGAAGCGCCCGTTCTATCGCGTTGTCGTGGCCGACGCCCGTTCGCCGCGCGACGGCCGCTTCATCGAGAAGCTCGGCACCTTCGACCCCCTGGCGCCCAAGGACTCCCAGACCCGTCTGGTTCTGGATGTCGAAAAGGCCAAGGAATGGCTGAGCAAGGGCGCCCAGGCGACCGACCGCGTCGCCCGCCTGCTCGACGGCGTCGGCGCCCTGAAACGCGAGCCGCGCAATAATCCGCAAAAGGCCCAGCCGAAACAGAAGGCGCAGGAGCGCGCCGCCGCGGCTGCGGCGGCCGCCGAAAAGGCCGCCGCTTCGGAATGATGCTTTAGAGCGCGTTCGGAAATCAACGAGACGAACGCACTCTATTATTTGATTGTTTTTACGCATATTCTTGTCTGAAAAGTCTATCAACTTTTCGGGAATATGCTCTAAGGCGCCGCCCAGGGCGGCGCCTTTTCCATAAGGGCGCCGGTATGGACGACAAAATTCTGGTCGGCGTGTTCGGCGCGCCCCATGGCGTGCGTGGCGAGATCCGGCTGAAATCCTTCATGCAGGCCCCTTCGAGCATCGCGACCCATGGGCAGCTGACGGATTCATCCGGCGCCGTCCATGACATCATCGCCGCTCGCCTGCTTAAGGACGACCTTTTGGTGGCGCGGGTCAAGGGCGTCACCGACCGCGATGCGGCGCAAAAGCTGACGAACCGCAAGCTTTATCTCGCGCGCGAAAAACTTCCTGTCCTCGAGGAGGACGAATTTTATTGCAACGACCTGATCGGTCTGCGCGCCGAGACACCCGAGGGGGTTGCTCTCGGGATGATCGTCGCCGTACCCAATTTCGGCGGCGGAGATATTCTCGAAATTGCGCCGCCCGCTGGGGAAACCATGCTCTTCCCCTTCACACGCGCGGTCGTCCCGGAAATCGATATCGCGCGCGGTCGGGTCGTCATCGTTCCGCCCGTCGATGACGACCCGACAGCCGCGGATGTCTGATGATGTGGTCCGCCACCGTTTTCACGCTCTATCCTGAAATGTTCCCTGGTCCGCTCGCCCATTCCATGGCTGGAACGGCTCTCGAAAAGCGAAATTGGACGCTCGAAACGAAAAATATCCGGGATCATGGGCTCGGACGCCATCGCGCCGTCGACGATACGCCGGCTGGCGGCGGCCCGGGCATGGTGTTGCGCGCCGACGTCCTCGCCGCAAGTCTCGACGCCGCAATTAAGCCGTCCGATCCCAGACCGCGTCTTTTGATGAGTCCGCGTGGCGTTCCGTTGAGCCAAAAAATGGTTCGCGCCTTTTCCAAAATGTCCGGCGTGGTCATCGTTTGCGGACGTTTCGAAGGCGTCGATGAGCGCGTGATCGAAGGCAGGGCTTTGCAAGAGGTTTCGATCGGGGACTATATCCTTTCCGGCGGCGAAATGGCCGCTTTGACTCTCATCGACGCCTGCGTGCGCCTCCTGCCGGGAGTGATGGGAAAGGACGAATCGGGCCACGAAGAAAGTTTTGAGAACGGTCTGCTCGAATATCCCCACTACACCCGACCGCGCGAGTGGGAGGGCCGAACGATTCCCGAGATCCTCATCTCAGGCAATCACGCGCGGATTGCCCGCTGGCGCCGCGAACAAGCCGAAAAACTGACGCGCAAACGCCGACCAGACCTTTGGAGGAAGGCGGAAGAGCCTTGATCGCGCCTCCCAATCTGCTATGAGGAGCCAACCTTTTCGCCGCAATAGCTCAGCTGGTAGAGCACCTCATTCGTAATGAGGGGGTCGGGGGTTCGAATCCCTCTTGCGGCACCACTTTTCCGGAATTCTTAGTCCGTTCCACATGCGAAGCTCGCCGACAGCCTCGAACGGATTCCAGCGCCTCAATCGGCCAGTAATCGTTTCAGCAAATCGAGCTCCTGGCTCAAGCCGACGTCATTCGAGGCCATTTCTTCAATCTTGCGCACGGCATGCAATACCGTCGTATGGTCTCGCCCGCCAAAGCGGCGCCCGATTTCGGGCAGAGACCTTAAGGTCATCATCTTCGCCAGATACATTGCAATTTGCCTTGGCCGGACCACATTCGCGGTTCGCCGGGATGACAGTATGTCCGCGCGACTCACATTGAAATGCGTCGCGACAAGTTTCTGAATATCTTCGATTTTTACCTTTTTGGGTTCCTTCACCCTGATGAGATCGCGAATTGCCGCTTCCGCTGCGTCCAAAGTCAGCGGCGACCCAGCCAGAATCGTATGAGCCAGAAGACGGTTGACGGCGCCGTCGAGGTCCCGACCATTGGTGTCGATCAATTTCGCCACCACGCCCACGACATTCGGATTCACCTCGAATGTGGGATGGGCCGCCCTGATATTCTGGATCCGCGCATCAAGAATACCTCGCCGCAGATCTTCGTCCAGCGAATGGATTTCAACCGACAATCCCCCGCCAAAGCGCGACTTCACACGTTCATCCAGGTTTTCCAACTCGTTTGGCGACCGATCCCCGGCGATAACAACTTGCCGCCCGGAATCCATCAAAGCGTTCAGTGTATGGCAAAACTCGTGTTGAATTGTCTTTCCCTGGAGGAATTGCACGTCATCAATGACGAGCAAATCAATCGCGCGAAGATTATCTTTAAATGCCATAAAATTCTGCCGCTTAAGCGCAGTAACGAACCCATACATGAACTTTTCCGCAGTCAGATAAACGACGCGCCGCCCAGTTTCCTGACCGGCCTGTGCAATCGCCTGAATCAAATGCGTTTTGCCGAGACCGACATTTGAGTAAAAATAAAGCGGATTAAACGTTATCCCCGCGCCGTTCAATCCGTCAACAACTTGACGAGCCGCCGCGAACGCGAGTTGATTCGATGATCCAACAAGGAATGTAGAAAATTTGAAACGCCCGTCGAGAACCGACCCCCCAATGCCGTCTGCGGCCGCGGGCTTGGCTTTATCGCCCACGAGAGACTCCGTTCGCCTGCTTTCCGAAATGATTTCCTTCTGGTTCGCGCCGCCACGCTGCTCGGCTCCGCATCCACCCGACAGCCGGGTCGCTGCTCGAGATTCGAGCGCGATGCCCTGAACGCCCGGCAGTGCGGCGATGATTGCGCTGCGCAACTTGTCCAAATAATGCGCCTGAATCCAACTCCTCAAAAACTTTGTCGGGACGCTTAAATAGGCAATGCCCTCGACGATTTTTTCGAGCTCGAGAGATTTGAACCACGAAAAATAAACCGCGTCGCCAACCTCTCGGCGAAACCGCTCGCAAAAAGCTCCCCAAAGATCGGCATCCTTCTGACCGCCATCAATCACTTTTTCGAGTCGCGCTTTCGACATTTTTCGTATCTTCAATCCGAGGGTCGACGCCCTTCACAGGGCCTTCAGAGTTCTGTTGAAAAAGCCAAAGAAAGCCCATTGTTTTAGGCTTTCATCAAATTTTCCACAGATCTACAGCAAAATCAGCAGGCTCAAATGGTTAAGCCTGCTCTCCACGTCTTTGACGACGACCGAACAATCAGGCGACGAACACCCGTTTTGATCTTCTTCATATCCGTCATCCTATATTAATCTAGAGCCATAGCGCGAACCCTATCCTGAAAAAACAGGGTATTACCGCGCCTTAACTTAAGGTCAAAGACTATAAACTCTACATCAAGAAATACGAATATATTATTTTAACTGACACGGATTGATAAAAAATTAAACGATACAATACGTCACGATCAACGCCCTTTCATTTTCTTTTGTCTTCGGACCATACACAGGGGGGTGAACCGATGCAACGCCTCAAACGCGCGATTTGAAACCTTTGGGGCGGCGCCCTGATTATGGCGTCGGGACCGGATTGGACGAATCGTAGGAGAGCCCTCAAAAAGCCGACGCCAAGATCAAGAACGCCACGTCGCCGCGGGATTCGCGCCGTCGCCAAAAAAGCGATTCGGAACTTCAAACCGTCGCTGTCAAGGGTCAGGACAAAAGCCGCTTTCGAAGCTTTAAGAACAACATATTGTTTTTTATAACGCTTTGTTGCGCGCGCGCGCCGTCCGTCAAAAATTTGTAAGGGTTGCTCCGGAGGCCGCCAAGGCCGGCATTTTTCAAATGAATCGATGCCACGCTGCCTGCCGCTTCGGTGCGACGCCCACGATTCCCTGTGAATAAAAAAAGCTTACGACCGTGGAAACGGACTTGCTCGACCTACGACGCCCTGTTTCCGGATTGGTCCGGGCCGCCAAAATATTCAATGTAGCGACCTTCAATCTCGGCGATCGGCATGACCACGAAAACATCCGTCACGCCGAACTGCCGATCGACCACGGCGCCGTCGCCGAATTTGGCGCCGACGCGCATGTAACCTTTGATCAGCGGCGGCAGCGCGGCCGACGCACGCCTCTTATCGACTGCATCCAGCGGGAGACGATCCATCGCGACATATCGTTGCGCCAGCGGCCGCACGATCCACTCCGGCGACGCCTTGGCGAAGTGATGCAGAAAGCTCAATTCAGAAGCCAGGCCGGATGGATCGGCGCCTTCCAGGCTCGCGCAACCGATCATCGCGTCAACGCGGTAATGTTTGACGTAGGCCCAGATCCCGCGCCAGAGCATTTCGATCGTTTTCTTTCCGCGGTATTCCGCAAGGACGCATGATCGCCCCAGTTCCAAAAAGCGTGAACTGGGATGCCGGGCGAGCATTGGGCCGATGTCGAATTCCTGCGCGCTGTAAAATCCGAAATTCTGCTGGGCGATTTCCTGGCGAAGAAGGCGATATGCGCCGACAACCTTGGACTTGGGCGTTCCAAAGTGGTTGCGCGCCGCGTGGTCGATCACAAGAAGGTGATCGCACGCCTTATCGTACCGGCATATGTCTCGCCTGACCAGAGCGGCGGCGGCATCAGGCGTCGCTCCGCCCTCCTGAAAAAACACCTTGTACCGCAGACGCTGCGCTTTCCTGATTTCCGAATTCTTGGTTGCAAGGCGCAATTCGAGGGCGCCCGACCAACCAAGGCTAGGGCCAAGCGCCGGCTGTGAGATCTCCGGCGGCAATCCCTCAACTGCATGGAATCCGTCCGGCCAAGATTTTTTAGGCTTCCTAGAGAGAAACGGAAATTTTGACGAAAGACCAGCGACCATGGCCCATCCATTCCTGAATGCACGCCCCGGAGATGACGTCCGACTTGACTCTCGCGTTTACGGCGCACAAATGCTCGCGCCAAGGAAAACGCGGGCGACATTTGTCACCTCTTCCCGATAAAAGAAACTCGATACGAAAATATGACAATTTTGGTAAGGGGTTTTTCGGCCGTCGCGAGATTTCACCTCGTTACAATCGCATTCACCAACGCGGCGAGATCGATGGGCTTGGCCAGGAATTCATTCATCCCCGCCTCCGATGCCGCCCTGCGGTCTTCAGCGGATACATTTGCCGTCAGCGCGATAATTCGCACAGGTTCAGCGCCCGCTTTCCGTTCCGCCGAACGAATCCGGCGGGTGGCCGCCAATCCATCGAGCCTCGGCATACGCATGTCCATGAGGATTGCGTCAAATCGACCGATATTGGCGCAAGCGATGGCGACCGCCTCGACGCCATCGCTTGCCCTTGTTATCCGGGCGCCCAACTGCCTCAACCGGCGATCAACCAGCAGAGCGTTCACGTCATTGTCTTCCGCGAGGAGAATGATTCGATCCGCCAGGGCGTGGGGGACGGTCCCTCCCGCGACGACGTCGTCCTGATGATCCTCGCCCGGGCGCGCTCCTCCCAGGCGGGAATAAAGTGAGCTGAGCCGAACCGGTTTGACCAGCCAGCCGTCGAACTCCTTCGCCAGGGCGTCGCCAAAGGCCCGGCGCTCGAAGGGAGAAAAAAGAACCAGATTTTGCCCTGCGCCCCTTTTTCGCGCCGCAACCGCGAGTCGTTGGGTCGCGCGTTCTCCCAATGCGCAATCGATAATGACCAGATCGGGCGCATGACGATCGAGATATTCCAACGCCGCCGATTCCCCATGAGCCCGTTCGACACGAGCGCCTAGTTCCGCGAGACGCCGTCCCAGGAACGGCCCGCCAAATGGAGAATCGGCGACCACCAACGTTGTTTTCCCGCGGAGATCCGAGCCAAGCGGCTCGGAGGAAGACTGGGGCGCTACTCCGGCAAGGGCGATTTCAAAGCCGAAGGTCGAGCCCTTGGGTCCTGAATGTTCGAGGTTCAAAACGCCGCCCATCAGCTGGACCAGCGATTTTGAAATCGCCAGTCCGAGGCCTGTGCCCTCATGTTTCCGCGAGAACGAACCGTCCGCCTGCTCGAATTCCTTGAAAATGGCCTCGTGGCGATGGCTAGGAACACCCGGCCCCGTATCGCAGACGGAAAATGTCACGCGGCCCGCGGACGGTGCTTTCAGAATGACGCCGACGCCGCCCCGTTCGGTGAATTTGATCGCATTTCCCGCGAGGTTCATCAGAATTTGGCGTAGCCGGTCCGGGTCCCCTCTCACGCGTCGAGGCACACTGCTGTCGATGGAGGTCGCAATCTCGATCCCCTTCCCTTGCGCGCGCGGCGCCAAAAGTTCGGCTACGCCTTCGACCAAAGCCGGGAGATCGAAAACGATATTGTTCAGCTCGAGCTTTCCGGCCTCGATTTTGGAAAAATCCAGGATCTGGTTGATCAAAGACGACAAGGATTCCGCTGAAACGCGAATGGCCCCGACATAGGACGCCTGTTCCGCATTCAATTCCGTCGCGACCAGGAGTTCGGCCATGCCAAGAACGCCGGTTAAAGGCGTCCGCACCTCGTGGCTGACCATCGCCAGGAAACGCGACTTCGCCTCATTCGCGGCCTCCGCCTTGTCGAGCGCGTTGGCGGCGGCTTTCAGCTCCCTCAGCTTGTCGTGGAGTACTTCCTTGTCCTTCTGCAACGCCTTGCGAGCCCGGCGCTCCGTCAGGCCGAATCCGACCGCCCCGAGCGCCACGGCGCAGGCGATCGCGGGCAGAATTCCTGTCGGAAACGAAACCATAGGTCGAAAACTTCGCAATGACCGCGGCGCGCAGGCCGATGGGGAATGCCGGTCGATATCTATAAAGTGTGGCGCTAAATGTTTGGTTTCTTCACGGAGCGGCTTCACGCCGATCGCTCGCCATTCGGTATGACAAGGCCTCCGCGAGATGAGCACGCGACACGTCCGGCGCACCCTGCAGGTCCGCTATCGTCCGCGCCAGTTTGAGAACCCGATGGAATCCGCGCGCCGACAAGCGCAGTTTTTCAGAGGCGGCGCGGATCAGTTCCGTTCCCCTTTGATCGAGTCGAACGATTGTCTCGACCAACGCCGCCGGCGCGGCGGCGTTGCAGGCAATGTCGGGACGACCAAGCCGTTCATAACGTTCGCGCTGCAATGCGCGCGCGGCGGCCACCCTCGCGGCGACCTGGGCCGATCCCTCAGAAGGCGGCGGCAAGATGAGGTCCGAAGCGCGGATTGCAGCAACCTCGA
>JAJYCZ010000038.1 GCA_021777915.1 Pseudomonadota bacterium
GCCGACGATCTCGGGGACGGTCGCCAACCAGACGACGAGTTCAGAGACGCCGATCGACCCCTTCGCGAAGGCGACGATCGGCGACGCCAATTCCGGCGCGACCGACGCCCTGACGATCACCCTTTCGGCGGCCAACGGGACCCTGTCGGGAACCGGGCTCAGCGGCTCCGGGACGAGCTACACGCTGAGCGGAGCCGCAAGCTTTGTCACCAGCGAACTCGAGGCTCTGGTATTCACGCCGACGGCGGGCGCGCTCGGCTCCAGCACCACCACCACCTTCACGCTGAGCGACAAGAGCAGCGCTTTCGGGACGCCGACGAGCGACAACACCACAAGCGTGACCAACTTCGATTCCTACGCGCCGACGATCTCGGGGACGGTCGCCAACCAGACGACGAGTTCCGAGACGCCGATCGATCCCTTCGCGAAGGCGATGATCGGCGACGCCAATTCCGGCGCGACCGACACCCTGACGATCACCCTTTCGGCGGCCAACGGGACCCTGTCGGGAACCGGGCTCAGCGGTTCCGGGACGAGCTATACGCTGAGCGGAGCGGCGAGCCTCGTCACCAGCGAACTCGAGGCTCTGGTGTTCACGCCGGCGAAGGGCGCGGCCAACACGAGCACCACCACCGCCTTCACGCTGAGCGACAAGAGCAGCGCCTTCGGGACGCCGACGAGCGACAACGCCACGAGCGTGACCAACGTCGATCCCGCCGTCGCGCCGACGATCTCGGGGACGGTCGCCAACCAGACGACGAGCTCAGAGACGCCGATCGACCCCTTCGCGAAGGCGACGATCGGCGACGCCAATTCCGGCGCGACCGACGCCCTGACGATCACCCTTTCGGCGGCCAACGGGACCCTGTCGGGAACCGGGCTCAGCGGCTCCGGGACGAGCTACACGCTGAGCGGAGCGGCGAGCCTCGTCACCAGCGAACTCGAGGCTCTGGTGTTCACGCCGACGGTGGGCGCGCCCGGCTCCAGCACCACCACCACCTTCACGCTGAGCGACAAGAGCAGCGCCTACCCCACGGCAACGGTTGACAACACCACCACCGTCGTCGACACCGACCCGATCGGTAGCGGTTCGACGGTCAGCACCGCGATCACGGGGCCGCTGACATTGACAACAACGAACTCCCCTTTGACGATCACCAGCACGGGGAGCGTGACGACCACGGCAAGCGGAACCGACGCCATCGACGGGGGGGCGGGCGCCGCGTGGACGATTTACAATTCGGGGACGGTTTCCTCGTCGCAACGCTACGCCGTATCGCTCCATAGCGCGGGGGACATCATCGTCAATTCCGGCACGATGTCGGGAAATAGCGGCTCCAGCGGATACGGGTTGGACCTGGAGGATGGGGGAACCGTAACCAACACCAGCACGGGCTACATCAGCGGCGGCGAAGATGCTATTTTCGTCTACAACGCGGCGGCGACGATCAACAACAGTGGGCGCATCGTATCGACGTTCGATGACGGCATAGGCCTGTTCGCAGGCGGCAGCGTCATCAACAATGTGGGCGGCGTAATCCAGGCGCCGACGGGCGGCGGCTATGGCCCGGCGGGAGTCTACATTCCGGCTGGCTCCGCCAGCGTGGTCAACCACGGCTCAATCAGCGGACAATACGGCGTCTATTACAGCGTCGCCGGCACGGTCGAGAATTCCGGAACGATGTCCGGCACGAGCTACGCCGTTGAATTCGCAACAAGCAGCAGCGCCAATCGGCTGATCGTCGATCCGGGGGCGGCCTTCATCGGCGCGGTCAACGGCAACGGCGGCGTTCTGGAACTGACCGCCGGGACCGGATCGATCGGGTCGATTGGATCAAGTTCTTTCAGCGGCTTCCAGCAATTGATCGCCGATGCGGGCGGTGGCTGGACCCTGACCGGCTCCAATTCGATCGCCAACGCCACGGACAATGGCAACCTCGTCATTTCGGGGTCGCTCAAAATTTCGACGGCGGTCAATTCCGTCAGCGCTGGCCAGTTCGACATTCAATCCAGCGCGACGCTCGAGGTCGCGTCCGACCAGGCCGCCAATTCGCAGATCGATTTCCTCGGCTCAGGCCAGTTGACGATCGACAACGCGGCCTCATTTGGGATCAACGTCGGCAAAACAACCTACGCCGGGCCGCTGATCGAAAATTTCGTCAGCGGGGACATCATCGACATCCATGGGCTTTCAGCGACTGCGGCACAACTGCTTTACACCCCCACGAATGGATTGCTCCAGATTACAAATGGCGCGGGCCAAGTCGCAACCCTGGAATTTCAGAACTCAACTTTGGGGACGGGAACGTTCGGTTTCGCCTCGGACGGCAGTGGCGGTATCAAAATAATGCATAGTTAAGGCACGCGGCCGTCTTCACCGAGCGATTTTCGCGCGTCTCGGTTTCGGGCGCAACGATACGGCAGCGTGGCGCGCTCAGCGTCCGTCGCAACAATTTAGCGCGCGCACGGGACGCGGTCGCGGCTTTCGCTGAACATCGAGCGGCTCCCGCGCGTTCATGCTGCGACGGCCACGAATTCCACGCCAAAGCCTTCTTCGGCCAGACCTCCGGCCTATCCCACCCGTTTCCACCCGTCCGTTCCCAACCGCTCCTGCGGCATGTATTGCGCCTTGTAGCCCATCTTTTTCGAGCCCTCGACCCAATAGCCGAGGTAGAGGTGGGGCAGGCCCAGGGCGCGGGCTCGGGCGATGTGTTCGAGGATCATGTAGGCGCCGAGCGAGCGTTGCAGCTCGCTCGGGTCGTAGAAGGAATAGACCATCGACAGCCCGTCCTCGAGCACGTCGGTGAGGCAGGTCGCGACCAGCGCGCCGTGGCCGTTGGCGGAGGGCAGGCGGTAGGACGCCAGCCTGGTGTCCACGTGGCTGTCCTCGATCATCATGGCATAATCGAGCATGGCCATGTCGGCCATGCCACCGTCGGCATGGCGGGAGTCGAGATAGGCGCGAAACAGCGCGAACTGCTCGGCGTCGGCCTGGGCCGAGCCCATGGTGGTCGACAGGTCGGCGTTGCGGGCGAGAATGCGCTTCTGGGTGCGGCCGGGCGTAAACTCCTCGCACAGGATGCGCACCGAAACGCAGGCCTTGCAATGATCGCAGGCGGGGCGGTAGGCGATGGTCTGGGAGCGGCGGAAGCCGGAATGGGTCAAGGCGTCATTGAGACCGGCCGCGCGCCGGCCGACCAGATGGGTGAAAACCTTGCGCTCCTCCTTGCCGGGCAGATAGGGGCAAGGCGCGGGCGAGGTCAGGTAGAACTGAGGCGGGTCGCGCGGCTCGCTGGTCAAGGCCTTTCCCTCTCATACTGTTCCCGCGAGATTGCCGCGCAATCCCGAAAGACGATCACGCACGGCGTAGCACGATGACTCCCGCCAGAATGTCGTGCAGACACCTTTTGTCCGAAGCGAAGAGCGTAAACAGCAGGATAGGCGCGAAAAAATAAAGGCTCAAGTAGAACAGCAAGGCATGCACGGATGCATTGATGAAGGGAACGCGCGAACCGTCGGTCAGGCGCATTTCAAGGTCCATCGCCTTCATGCCCGGGGTCGCCATGCTGGCGCCCGACACAGTCAGGCCGTTGTAGAAAAAGGCGACGAGCGGAAAGAACGACGGCAGCAGAAGCCAAGCGAGCCCCAGGGTCAGCAGGCCAAGCGCGAACCAGAGCGCGAAAGAGAGCAGCGAGACGAGGACAAGGTCGAGCAGGACCGCGAAGACGCGGCGCCGCCGCACCCCTTCCAGGGCGCTGGCGGGCAGGGGGGCGAGGGGATAAACCGCCGGACGGGTTGCGTTCCAGCTGTTGGCGTTGCTCATGTTCGCGCGCTCCACGCTTGCTGCGAAAGCTTAATCTGGCGGCGCGGGACGCGCGGCGCAAGAGGCGGCGGCGCGGAAGCCATTCAATCCACGATCGCCGGCGCGTCGAAAATCAGCAGCCTGGCGCCCTTGCGCGTCGCGGCGTCCTCGCTCGGGCCGAAGCCGAGCTTTTTCAGAAGCCGCCAGGAGGCGGAATTTTCGCGCGGGCACTCGGCGACGATGCGGCGCTCGGGGAAGACTTCGAGGAGACGGTCGAGCATGGCCGCCGCCATTTCCGCGCCGTAACGCTTTCCATGATAGGGAGCGCCGAGCCAGAAGCCGATCTCGATGTCGGAGGCGTTGCGCGACAGGGCGCCGGCGCAGCCGATCATGGGTCCGTCCTCGCCCGCCCGCACCGCGGCGAAACAGCCCCTCTGGTCGCGGGGCATGGCGATCAGGGCCTGGGCGTCGGCGAGCGTGAAGGGCTGACGCAGAAAGGAGACGCCTGCCGCGACCAGGGGATCGTTGGTGAGCACGACGAGTTGAAATGCGTCGGCGGCCTGAAGCGGCCGCAGGAACAGCCGGCGTGTGCTCAATCCCTCTTCCGGGAACAATTTTTGCTGAAGATGCTCTATCCGCGCCGAACTCGCGCCACGCCTACCGCCCATGTCCTTGCCTCCGCGCCAGAGGACGTTTCCCCGCATTCGGACGGAAAGGCCTGGCGCGTCGATTTCGGCCTGGCGTCCGCCTCAAGCCGTCAAGCGCTCTTTTTAAGCAATTCCGCCACCTTCGGCGCGAAATAGGTAAGGATGCCGTCCGCTCCCGCCCGCTTGAACGCGAGGAGGCTTTCCAGCATGGCCTTGTCGCCGTCAAGCCACCCGTTCCGCGCCGCCGCCACGATCATCGCATATTCCCCCGAAACTTGATAGGCGAAGGTTGGCGCGGCAAACCGTAGCTTGACCCGATGGATAATGTCGAGATAGGGCAGTCCGGGCTTGACCATCACCATGTCGGCGCCCTGTTCGAGATCGAGCGCGACCTCGCGCAGGGCCTCGTCGGAATTGGCCGGGTCCATCTGATAGGTGCGCTTGTCGCCTTTCAGAACGGCCTTGGTGCCGATGGCGTCGCGGAACGGGCCGTAAAAGGCCGAGGCGTATTTGGCGGCATAGGCCATGATCTGGACATCGATGAAACCCTCGGCGTCGAGGGCGGCGCGGATCGCGCCGACCCGTCCGTCCATCATGTCCGAGGGCGCGATCACATCGGCGCCGGCGCGGGCCTGGTTGAGCGATTGTTCGACCAGAATCGTGACGGATTCGTCGTTGAGGATGGTTTCGCCCTCCATCACGCCGTCATGGCCGTGGCTGGTGTAGGGGTCGAGCGCGACGTCGGTGATCAGGCCGATGTGGGGAACTTGCCTTTTGATCGCGCGGCAGGCGCGGCAGACCAGGTTTTCCGGGTTGAGCGCCTCCGAACCGTGGAGGTCGCGCAAGTCGGGATCGGTGTAGGGAAAGAGCGCGATCGCCGGAATCGACAGGTCGGCGGCGCGGCGCGCGGCGGCGACCGCGTGATCGACCGAAAGGCGCTCGACCCCCGGCATCGAGCCGACCTCGGTGCGGACATTCTCGCCCTCGACAAGAAAGATCGGCCAGATCAGGTCGTCGGCGGTCAGGACGTTCTCGCGCACCAGCCGTCGCGCCCAGTCGGCCTTGCGGTTGCGCCGGGGGCGGTGGGAAAGGGCGAGGGAAAGGCTGAGGGCGGGGCTCTTGGCGTCGGTCATGATCTCGTTTCCGTGAAACTGGCTTCCCATAGCATATCGCGGAAAGGCGGCGAAAAATTTTGCCGCGCATGGTCAAATGCGCTATCGCGGAGGGGGCGGGAGCAGGAAAAGACGATGAACAAGTCGATAAACAGGCTGTCCCGCGCGCGCGAAGAGGTCGATGCGGAAGAGTCCGGCGCCATCAGGGTTGGCGCGCGGCCGGGTCCCGAGGCCGAGGAGGCGCGCCGCCTGTTCGCCCTGACCCTGTTCGTCCGCGTCGTGGCGCTGTGGTGGATCGGTCAGACGCTGGAGCAATGGCTGCGCATCGTCGCTCCGGCGCAAGGCTCCTTCTCCGATCTGACGCCCGCGACCATGACGGCGATCATTTTTTTCGCGGTGCTCAATCCTGTCGCGGCGGTGGGCTTGTGGCTGCTGGCGCCCTGGGGCGGGGTGGTCTGGCTCCTGACCCTGGTCGCGCAGATTTTCGTGGCCTCGTTCAAGCCGTCCTTCTTCCTGTTCGGCCCAGCGCTCAAGTTCGTCGACGCTCTGCTGTTCGCGGCTTATCTTTTCCTGTCCTGGCGCGCCGGCAGCCTTCGCGACGAGCCTTCCGCGATCGAAAATTTCATCGCGCGCCTGCGGGAACTGGCGCGCCGGAACAACCGGCAAAGTTGAACAAAAATCAACGTAAAAACTTGTTTTAATTCACTGAAGATTCACCGCGAATCCTGCTAAACGCGGTAACGGGGGATTCAGCCTGTTGTTTAAACTGGTTTTCATTCGCGCTGTTTAAATTGCGTCCTATCGAGGCGGCCGGATGAATTCGGCGCAATCAAACCGCAGGGACGATGACGATGAACACGATGACGAAGAACAGCCAATCCGCCGGTCGGGCGGAACGTTGCGCCGAGGTTCGCCCGGTTTACCTTGAGGCCCTGACTTTGGTGGAGCGCCTGCATCGCCGCCTGCTCGACGTCATCAAGGACGAATTCGACCGCCGCGGCCGCTCCGACATCAACGCCGTGCAGGCGCTGCTGCTTTATAATATCGGGGACTCCGAACTGACCGCCGGCGAGCTGCGCACCCGCGGCTATTATCTCGGCTCCAACGTTTCCTATAACGTCAAGAAGCTGGTGGAAATGGACTATCTCCATCATTCCCGCTCCCGCGTCGACCGCCGCTCGGTCCGCATCAGCCTCACCCCCCAGGGCAAGGAAATTCGCGACATCGTCGCCGGGCTCTATGAAAAACACGTCCTCACGGTCGAACAGATCGGCGGCGTTTCGGTCGATGAATTCAGGACGGTCAACAACGCCTTGAGCCGTCTGGAGCGCTTCTGGACCGACCAGATCAAATATCGCCTGTGATTTTTAGCGCGCCGCGCTTCCCGCCTCGATCTCGAAACAACCCGCCGGGCCGTTTGGCCCGGCGTTTTCGTCTGGCTGCTGGAAAACATGGTTCCTGGAAAACATGGTTCCTGGAAAACCTTGCGGAAACGCCGCTCCCGGCTTAAGGAGGCGCTGTCGATCGCCTTAAAATCGCCGCTCTATTCGCGCCTTTTTAACCATCGTCGCCGACTGTTCCGCCTATGCCCTTCCGCTCGCGTGAGCGCGTCTCCGCGCCGGAACGATCAGCCTGGACCCTTGGGTTATTTGGAGCCTCACTCTTGAAACTCGCCGACTTGTCGCGCAACCGCCCTTTTCCGCAGCGCTTTCCGGGCGCCGCGGCCCGCTTCGCCACCCGTTTCGTCTCGCTTTTCGCCCTGGGCGCCGCGGGCGCCTTGGTCTGCGCCGTCCCGGCCTCCGCCGCCGACGGTTTCGGCCAGGCCGAGTGGGCGCAGCATTATGATGCCGACGCCAGCGTGTCGGTGGAGCGGTCCAGCACGCCGCTGCTGTCGCCGCGCACGCTCGCCGCGACCGAACTGGCGATCCAGAAATATCAGGCGATCGTGGCCAACGGCGGCTGGAACAAGGTTCCCGCCGCGGTCGCGCTCAAGCTGGGGTCGAGCGGGCCGGCGGTGCTGGCCCTGCGCAAACGCCTCGCCATCACCGGCGATCTCAATCCGGCGGCGTCGGACTCGGGGATTTACGATTCTTATGTCGAAGCCGGGGTGAAACGGTTCCAGACGCGCCACGGCCTGATCCCGACCGGGGTCGCCAGCCGCGAAACCCTCGCGGTGATGAATGTTCCGGCGGACTACCGCCTGCATCAGTTGCAGGTCAATCTCGTCCGGCTGCATTCCTTCGCCGCCAATCTCGGCGATCGCTTCGTCGAGGCCAATATTCCCGCCGCGATGGTCGACACGGTCGAGAACGACACGATCGTCACCCGCCACCGCGCCGGCGTCGGCCGCATCGACCGTCAGTCGCCGGTGATGCAGACCCGCGCGCTCGACGTGGATTTCAATCCCTACTGGACGGTGCCGGCCTCGCTCATCCGCAAGGACCTGATCCCGCGCATGCAGGCCAATCCGAACTACCTGACCGAAAACCACATCCGCATCTACGACAAGAACAACAACGAAATTCAGCCGGGCCAGATCGACTGGCATTCGATGGAGGCGATCAACTACCGCTTTCGCGAGGATCCGAGCACCGCCAATTCGCTCGGCGTGGTGCGCGTCAACATCAACAATCCCTATGGCGTCTACATGCACGACACGCCGGAGAAGGGCGTGTTCGGCGACGATTTCCGCTTCGTCTCCTCGGGCTGCATGCGCCTCCAGAACGTGCGCGACTATGTCGCCTGGCTGCTCAGGAACCAGCCCGGCTGGGACCGCGACCATATCGATCAGGTCATCGCCTCCGGGGAAAGGCTCGACGTGAAGATCGATCCGCCGGTCAATGTCTATTGGGTCTATATCACCGCCTGGGGCACGCCCGAGGGCGTGGTCCAGTTCCGCGAGGACATCTATCAGCGCGACGGCTTCTCGACCGCGAGCGCCGGCGCGGCGCCCATGGTGCAGCCGATCGCGCAGGACGGCGTCAACCCCAAGATCGACCGCGGCCCCGGCCTCGACCCCGGACCGGACGACCGGTAATCGGGTCCTTTGCCTGTCCACGCGCCCCGGCGGTCTGGCCTCCGGGGCGCCGCTTTTTCGCGCGCGGCCTTTCTTCGCGGCTTGCCGCGTGATAATTGGCCCCGGAATCCCTTTGCCCAAGGAGCGCGCCATGAGCCCCACCAACGCCGCGACGGCCCAAAAACTCTCCAACAGCTTTTTCGGCGCTTCGCTCGCGGAGTCCGACCCGGAGATCGCCCGCGCCATAGGGCTGGAGCTCGGCCGCCAGCGCAAGGAGATCGAGCTGATCGCCTCCGAAAACATTGTTTCGCGCGCGGTGCTGGAAGCGCAAGGGTCGGTCCTGACCAACAAATATGCCGAGGGCTATCCCGGCAAGCGCTATTACGGCGGCTGCCAGTTCGTGGACATCGCCGAAAATCTCGCCATCGAGCGCGTCACAAAACTTTTCGGCTGCGGATTCGCCAATGTGCAGCCCAATTCCGGCAGCCAGGCCAATCAGGCGGTCTTCCTGGCGCTGCTCCAGCCGGGGGACACCTTCATGGGCCTCGACCTCGCGGCGGGCGGCCATCTCACCCATGGCTCGCCGGTCAATATGTCGGGCCGCTGGTTCCGGCCGGTGTCCTATGGCGTGAGCCGCGAAACCGGGCGCATCGACATGAACGAGGTCGAACGGCTGGCCCATGAGCATCATCCGAAACTGATCATCGCCGGCGGCTCGGCCTATGCCCGTTTCTGGGATTTCGCGCGCTTCCGCGCCATCGCCGACGCGGTTGGCGCCTGGCTCTTCGTGGACATGGCCCATTTCGCCGGGCTGGTGGCGGGCGGCGCCCATCCCTCGCCCTTCCCCCACGCCCATGTCGTGACCTCCACCACCCACAAGACCTTGCGCGGCCCGCGTGGCGGCCTGGTGCTGACGGACGACGAGGAGATCGCCAAGAAGATCAATTCGGCGATCTTCCCCGGCCTGCAGGGCGGCCCGCTGATGCATGTCATCGCCGGCAAGGCGGTCGCCTTCGGCGAGGCCCTGCGCCCCGAATTCAGTACTTACGCGAACCAGGTGGTCAACAACGCCAGGGTTCTGGCGGAAACGCTGCTTGCGGGCGGGCTCGACCTGGTGACGGGCGGCACCGACAACCACCTGATGCTGGTCGATCTGCGGCCCAGGAAAATCACTGGCAAGGCGGCGGAAAACGCGCTCGGCCGCGCCGAAATCACCTGCAACAAGAACGGCGTGCCCTTCGATCCGGAAAAGCCCTGGATCACCTCCGGCATACGTCTCGGCGCCCCGGCGGCGACCTCGCGCGGTTTTGGAGCCGCCGAGTTCAAACAGGTCGGCGAGTTGATCGTCGAGACGCTGGACGGTCTCGCCGAGAGCGGCGAGGCCGGCAATGGGGGGGTCGAGGCGGCGGTGAAAGCGCGCGTCGAGGCGCTGACCAACCGTTTCCCCATTTACTGACGCAAGCCTGAGCGTCACGTTTCGGCCGCGCCCTTGCCTCAAGGGCGCGGCTTTTGCGTTGCAGATTGGGAACAAGCAGAGCCCGCGCGGCGTTGCCTGATTGCGCGCAAAGGGTCCGCCGCAGCGGTCGAGCTGGCGCCGCCTTCGACGCCGGGCGGACGCGGGTGCGCGGAAAGGCGAAAGCTGTTGAACTGCGAAGCCCCACGACCGGGACCGGCGGGACTACTGGACCTTCGGCTGCGCGACGGCGCCCAACTGGCGCTTTTTCTCGATTTCGACGGCACCTTGCTCGACGTGGCGCCGACGCCCGACGCGGCGGTCGCGCCGGACGGTCTGACCGGCCTGCTCGCGGAGCTTTCAGCCGCGCTCGGCGGCGCGCTGGCGGTCGTCACCGGGCGCGCAATCGCCGATCTCGATCTCCGGCTTGCGCCCTATCGAGGGGCGGCGGCGGGAATTCACGGCGCGGAAATCCGCTTCGATCCAGCGCGCCAGGCCGCCCGGCAGGCCGCGGCGCTCGATTCCGGCGTCCTGGTGGAGATCAGGCGGCTCGCCCGTTTCGAGCCGCGCCTGCTGATCGAGGACAAGGGCGCTTCCATCGCGGTCCATTTTCGCGCCGCCGCGACCGCGGAACGGCGTCTCGAGCGCGAGTTGACGGATTATGTGGCCGCATCGCGTGGGGGCCTGCGCCTGCTGCGCGGCCGAAAAGTGTTCGAAATTCTCGGCGATGGCTTTTCCAAGGGCGAGGCTTTGGCCCGCTTCATGGCGGCGCCGCCTTTTTCCGGCCGGAAACCGGTGATGATCGGCGATGACCAAACCGACGAGCCGGCGATACAGGCCTGTATCGCGCGCGGCGGCTTCGGCTTCACTGTCGCGGGCGGGTTTTTTCGCGCCGACCAGGCCGATTTCGCGGGGCCGGACGCGGTTCGCGCGTGGCTTGCGGAACTCGCGGCGCCGCCGGCGCGTTCGGGAGGGCAAGGCGCATGACGATCCATCCGTCGCTGGACGCCGCCGTGATCGGCAATGGCAATCTTTCCGCCCTGATCGACCGCTCGGGCGCCATCGTCTGGATGTGCTGGCCGCGCGTGGACGCCGATCCGGTGTTCTGCGCCCTGATCGACGGCGAAAATCCCGAGGACGGATTCTTTTCCATCGCATTCGACGACGACAAGGGCGAGACCGAGCAGAGCTATCTGCGCAATTCGGCCATCGTGCGGACCGTCGTGCGCTCGGGCGGCGGGGCCGCCTTCTCGATCACCGATTTCGCGCCGCGTTTCGACTTTCATGACCGCCTGTACAATCCGCCCACCATCGTGCGCATTCTCGAACCCTTGTCGGGCCTGTGCCGCATCCGTATCCGGATGCGTCCGCGCATGTGTTACGGCAGCCTGCGTCCGCGTCCGTCGATCGGCAGCAACCATGTGCGTTACGCGACGGACGGCGGCTCGATCCGGCTCACCACCGACGCGCCGATCTCCTACGTCGCGACCGAAGGCGCCTTCGTCCTGTCGCATCGGATCACCCTGATCCTCCATGCCGACGAGCCGCTCGCGGATTCGATCGCGCGCGTCGGCCGCGAATTCCAGGACAAGACCCTGGAGAGCTGGCAAGGCTGGGTGCGCCATCTCAATCTGCCGTTCGAATGGCAGGAGACGGTGATCCGCGCCGCCATCACCCTGCAGCTGTGCAGTTTCGAGCAGACCGGCGCCATTGTCGCGGCGCTCACCACCTCGATCCCCGAGGCGCCGGGCTCGCAGCGCAACTGGGATTACCGCTATTGCTGGATTCGCGACGCCTATTTCACCGTGCTCGCCCTCAATCGCGTCGGGGCCTCGGTGACCATGGAGCATTTCATCGATTACGTGACCAATGTGATTTCGATGGAGGGCGGCGCGACCTTGCGGCCGGTTTACGCGGTCCTGCCGGAAAAGAGCCTGGAGGAGCGGAGCGCGCCGGATTTCGCCGGCTATCGCGGCCAAGGTCCGGTGCGGATCGGCAATGACGCGGTCAACCAGGTTCAGCACGACGTCTATGGCAGCGTGATTCTCGCCGCCTCGCAGATGTTCTTCGACGAGCGCCTGCCGAAAAAGGGCGACGAGGCCCTGTTCGCCATGCTGGAGCCGCTCGGCATGCGGGCGCTCGCCGTGGCGCTGACGGTGGACTCCGGCATCTGGGAATATCGCGACAAGCCGTCGATCCACACCTATTCGGCCGCGATGTGCTGGGTCGCCTGCGACCGGCTGGCGCGCATCGCGGCGCGGCTCGGCATGCAGGACCGGGCGCAGCAATGGCGCAAATCGGCCGACGGCCTGCGCGAGGCGATTCTTTCGCGCGCCTGGAACGACCGGCTGAAGGCCTTCACCGGCAGTCTCGATTCCGATCATATCGACGCCAGCGCCCTGCTGCTCGCCGAACTCGGCCTCGTAAAGGCCGACGATCCGAAATTCGTTTCGACCGTCGAGGCCGTCGGCCATGCGCTCGGGCGCAACGGCTATCTCTTCCGCTATGCCGAACCCGACGATTTCGGCTCGCCTTCGACCGCCTTCACCATCTGCAGCTTCTGGTATGTCGAGGCTCTCGCCGCGATCGGCCGCGCCGGCGAGGCGCGGAGCCTGTTCGAGAAAATTCTCGCCCGCCGCAATCATGTCGGGCTCCTGTCGGAGGACATCGATCCCGAAACCGGCGAACTCTGGGGCAATTTCCCGCAGACCTATTCGCTGGTCGGAATCATCCTCTGCGCCTGGCGCCTGTCGAAGAACTGGGAGGAGGCGCGATGATCCACGCCCGCCAGGGATTCGGGAGGGAGGGCGACAGGCGGGGCGTGGCCCATGCCTTGCTCGGCGCCCTCGCCGGCGTGGTTCTCATCGTCGCGATCGGCTTCCTGTCCTCGATCATCGTCAGCGGCTGGATTCAGCGCGACATGGACCTGCGCGCCGAATTGATCTTCCACTCGATCCGCGATCGGGCCGCCGCCGCGGGCCTCGACGAGAAAGGAGCCTTGAGCAGGGTGATGAGCCAGATCGCCGAGGACGAACGCGTCCTGGGCCTTGGCTATTGCGCCGGGAACGGCAAGCTCGCGATCGCGACCTCCGAAATGCCGATGAATTTCGATTGCCGGTTGTTCGAGCGCCAGCACGGCGTGGGCGCCAACCTGACCATGCCAAAGGGCGATCGAATTCGCGTCAATTCATTTCCTCTCACCGTCCGCGCCGAACGCGGGCGCCTGCTGGTGGCGCACGATCTCGCCGCGGTCGAACGCGGCGAGCGCCGCGCCCAGACCTATGTGGCCGCCGCGCTCGCCGCGATGGCGGCCGGTTTCACCGTTCTGGCGGCGGCGCTGGCCCTGTCCTTGCGCCGAGGCTGGCAGCAATCGCCGCTCATGGCGGCGCAGGGGAGCGCGCAGCCGCCGGGGCCGCGCGCGGACGGCCTGTCCGGCGCCGAGCGCGGGGTCAATGCGCTTCTCGCCGACCTGCGGTTGCGGCGCCGATTCGCCCAGGGCGTTCAAGTCAAATGGTCGCCGGAAAGCCTGCGCCAGCTGCTGCATGACGAATTGCCCAACGCGCAGGTGATGACCGTCTCGAACCGGGAGCCTTATATCCACAACCGGGTCGACGGCGAGATCAGGCTGCAGACGCCGGCGAGCGGCCTGGTGTCGGCGCTCGAACCGGTGATGCGCGCCTGTCGCGGCGTCTGGATCGCCCATGGCGGCGGCTCGGCGGATCGCGACACGGTCGATGGCCACGACCGGCTGCCGGTCCCGCCGGCCAATCCGGCTTATAGTCTGCGCCGCGTCTGGCTCAGCGACGAGGAACAGGACGGCTATTATTACGGCGCCGCCAACGAAGGCCTTTGGCCGCTGTGCCATATCGCTTTCGTCCGTCCGACCTTCCGCGATCAGGACTGGGCCAGCTTCCGGGCGGTCAACCGGCGCTTCGCCGAGACCGTCGTGGAAGAGGCGACCTGCGAGAACCCGATCGTTCTGGTCCAGGATTATCATTTCGCGCTGTTGCCGCGGATGATCCGCGACCGCCTGCCCAAGGCGACGATCGTGACCTTCTGGCACATTCCCTGGCCCAACGCCGAGACCTTCTCGATCTGCCCCTGGCGCGAGGAAATCCTCGACGGCCTGCTCGGCTCCTCGATCCTCGGCTTCCACACCCAGTTCCATTGCAACAATTTCTTCGACGCCGCCGACCGCTTCATCGAAAGCCGGATCGACCGCGAAAATTCCTCGATCTGGCTGCGCTGCGCCGAGACCTTGGTGCGGCCCTATCCGATCTCGATCGAATGGCCGCCGCGCGCGCTCGCCGGCCAGCCGCCGGTCGCGCAGTGCCGCGCCAATGTGCGCGCCCGGTTCGGGCTCGGCGAGGATGTCCGCATCGCCGTCGGCGTCGAGCGTTTCGACTATACAAAAGGCATTCTCGACCGGATGCGCGCGGTGGAGGATCTTCTGTCCCTGGCGCCGCATTGGATCGGCAGATTCGTGCTGATCCAGGTCGCGGCGCCGACGCGCTCGAAGCTCGACGCCTATGCCGCCTTGCAGCAGGAGGCCGAGCAACTCGCGAACAGGATCAATGCAGCCTATGCGCGCGACGGCTGGAAGCCGATTCATCTGGTGGTGCGCCATCATGAGCCGGAAGAAGTGTTCGAACTGTTCCGCGCCGCCGACGCCTGCATCGTGTCGAGCCTGCACGACGGGATGAATCTCGTCGCCAAGGAATTCGTCGGCGCCCGCGACGACGAGCGCGGCGTGCTGATCCTGTCGAGTTTCGCGGGCGCGGCTTACGAACTGCCCGAGGCTCTGATCGTCAATCCCTATGACACCCACTGCATGGCGCTGGCCTATGACCGCGCGCTCGGCATGAGCCCGGAAGAGCAGGGCGACCGCATGCGGGTGATGGCGCAGCAGATCAGCGCGCGCAATGTCTATCGCTGGGCGGCGCAAATGCTGCTCGACGCGGCCTGGCTGCGCAAACGCGAAAAGATCGCGGTGCGGGCGTGACGCGGTTGCGTGCGATCGACATGAAGCGATCGAACCACCCCCTCGCCCCGTAAAGGGGGAGAGGGCGGGAGGTCGAGGTCCGCGCCGTCGGTTCACCCCTTGCCCGCGGGTCGCTTCTTCGCGGGCGTTTTCGCGGGCTTGTCGGCTTCGAAAGGCGGCTCGTCGGAATCGACGATGTTCTTCTTGGCCTTGGCGCCTTTCGCTGCGGGTTTTTTGGCCGCCGGCTTCTTCGCCGCGGGCTTCTTGGGCGCCGTGACCCCGCCAGCCGCGATCCGGTCCTGGATCAGCCGGATCGCCTGCTCCAGCCCGATGTCGTCGAGCGTCATCGATTTGGGCAGGGTGGCGTTGACCTTCTCCCATGACACATAGGGGCCGAATCGGCCGGAGCGCGCGGTGATCTGCCCCCCGTCCGGATGTTCGCCGAGAATGCGCCCGCCCGCCGGCGCGCCGGCGGACCTGGCGTTGACCAGCTCGACCGCTTTTTCCAGCGTCAGGCCGGTCATGTCGGTCCCGCGCGGCAGCGTGGCGTTGACCTTGCCCCAGGCGAGATAGGGGCCGAAACGGCCGGCCTTGAGGGCGATCGCGCCGCCGTCGGGATGGTCGCCGATCACGCGGATTTCGCCGCCCGCGCCCCGCGCCCCGACGCCGGCCTCCTTGGTCATGATCAGGTCGATGGCGCGATTGGCGCCGATCGCCAGCACGTCGTCGTCCTTGGCGAGATTGGCGTAGGTCTTTCCGTGCTGCACATAAGAGCCGTAGCGCCCGATGCCGGCCAATATCGGCTCGCCGGTCTCGGGATGTTTCGCCACCTCGCGCGGCAGCGACAACAACGTCAGCGCCTTTTCCAGCGTGACGTCCTCCGGCTTGAGATTGGAGGGCAGGGAGGAGCGGGGCGGCTTGTCGCCTTCGCCCTGCTGCACATAGGCGCCGAAACGCCCGTCGCGCAGCGTGATCTCCTGCCCGGTCCTGGGGTCCTCGCCCAGAATTTTTACGCCCGGACGGTCGCCCTCGGCGCCCGCCGCGGTGTCGCCACGGTCGGACAGGGTGCGGGTGTATTTGCATTCGGGATAGTTGGAGCAGCCGATGAAGGCGCCGAACTTGCCGAGCTTCAGCGATAATTGCCCGTTGCCGCAGACGGGGCAGGCTCGGGCGTTGGAGCCGTCTTCCTTGGCCGGGAAAATATGCGGACCCAGCAGGTCGTTGAGGCTGTCGAGCACCTGCGTGGTGCGCAATTCCTTGGTGCCGTCGATCGCCGCGGAGAAATCGCGCCAGAAATCGCGCAAAACCTGCTTCCAGTCGATCTCGGCGTTGGAAACGCGGTCGAGCTGTTCTTCCAGCCCGGCGGTGAAGCCATATTCGACATAGCGGCCGAAAAAGCTTTCCAGGAAGGCCGTGACCAGCCGGCCCTTGTCCTCCGGCACGAGACGCTTCTTTTCGAGTTTTACATAATCGCGTTCGCGCAGAACGGCGAGCGTCGAGGCATAGGTCGAGGGGCGGCCGATGCCCAGTTCCTCCATGCGTTTGACCAGCGTCGCCTCGGTGTAGCGCGGCGGCGGCTCGGTGAAATGCTGGGTGGCGTCGATCTTGTCCTTTTTCAGGACTTCATCCCTGGCCAGCGGCGGCAGGCGGCCGGACTCCTCGTCCTCCTCGTCGTCCTTGCCTTCCTGATAAAGTTTCAGGAAACCGTCGAACCGCACCACCTGGCCGGTGGCGCGCAGGTCGAGCGCGCGGACGCCGGCGATTGCCTGAATTTCCGCCGTGGTGCGTTCCAGAAGCGCGGATTCCATCTGGCTCGCCACCATGCGGGTCCAGATCAGCTCATAGAGTTTCGCCTGATCGGGCTGGAGATGGCGCGCCATGTCCTTCGGCAGGCGGGACACATCGGTGGGGCGGATCGCCTCGTGCGCTTCCTGGGCGTTCTTGGCCTTGACCTGATATTTGCGCGGCGCGTGCGGCACATATTTGTCGCCGAATTCGCGGCCGATCATCGAACGGGCGGCGGCAATGGCCTCGGGCGCGACGTCCACGCCGTCGGTGCGCATATAGGTGATGAGGCCGGCGGTCTCGCCGCCGATGTCCACGCCCTCATAAAGCTTTTGCGCGACGCGCATGGTCAGTTCGGGGGCCATGCCGAGCTTGCGCGAGGCTTCCTGCTGCAGGGTCGAAGTGGTGAAGGGCGCGTAGGGGTGCCGCTTGGCCGGCTTGGACTCGACCGAGACCACCTTGAACGCCGCGCTTTCCAGATCGCGCTTGAAAGCCTCGGCTTCCGCGCCGGCGCCGATGTCAAGCCGCGAAATTTTTTTGCCATCGGCCCCGACAAGGCGCGCGGAAAAAGGCGCGCCGGCCTGGTTGCGCAGATGCGCGATGAGCGACCAATATTCTCGCGCGACGAATTTCTCGATCTCAAGTTCGCGGTCGCAGACCAGGCGCAGGGCCACCGATTGCACGCGCCCCGCCGAACGCGCGCCGGGCAATTTCCGCCATAGCACCGGGGAGAGATTGAAGCCGACCAGATAATCCAGCGCGCGGCGGGCGAGATAGGCCTCGACCAGGCTTTCGTCGATCTGGCGCGGGTTCTTCATCGCCTCAAGAATCGCGTCCTTGGTGATGGCGTTGAACACCACGCGCTCGACCGGCTTGTCCTTGAGAACGCGTTTGGCGCGCAAGACTTCCAGCACATGCCAGGAAATGGCCTCGCCCTCGCGGTCCGGGTCGGTGGCGAGAACGATGCGGTCGGCGTTTTTGACCTTGGCGGCTATATCGGACAGGCGCTTGCCCGCCTTGCCGTCCACTTCCCACAGCATCTTGAAATCGGCGGCGGGATCGACCGAGCCGTCCTTGGCCGGCAGGTCGCGGACATGGCCGAAGGAGGCCACGACATCGAAATTCCGGCCGAGATATTTGTTGATCGTCTTGGCCTTGGCGGGCGATTCGACGATGACGACGTCCATGCAGCAACCCCGAGGGCCGCGCGACCGGCCCGCAAATTTCCGGGCCCCCGGCCCCGAACGGCGGGGGAAAATGGGCGAGCGTGGCCCCGATGTCAAATGGTCCTTGCGCAGCGCATGAAATTTGCGCATGCATCTCGCCGCCGCCGCTTTCCCGGATCGAGCCAGAAAATGTCCATTCCCGGCTTTTCCTTCCACCACAAGCATCTGTTGGGCATCGAGGGCCTCAACCGGCTCGACATCCTCCATCTGCTCGATCTCGCGGAAGAGGCGATTCTCGTGTCGCGCCAAGTGGAGAAGAAGAAGGACACGCTCTCCGGCCGCACCCTGATCAACCTGTTCTTCGAGGCCTCGACCCGCACCCAGTCTTCGTTCGAACTCGCCGGCAAGCGCCTCGGGGCCGATGTGATGAACATGTCGGTGGCGACGTCTTCGGTCAAAAAGGGCGAGACTTTGATCGACACCGCGATCACGCTCAACGCCATGCGGCCCGACATCATCGTGGTGCGCCACCATCAGGCGGGCGCCGCCCATCTGCTGGCGCGAAAAGTCGATTGCGCCGTGGTCAACGCCGGCGACGGCGCCCACGAGCATCCGACGCAAGCCCTGCTTGACGCGCTGACCATGCGCCGCGCCAAGGGCCGCGTCGAGGGGCTGGTGGTGGCGATCTGCGGCGACGTGCTGCATTCGCGCGTCGCGCGCTCCAATATCATCCTGCTCTCGGCGCTCGGCGCGCGGGTGCGGGTGGTCGGGCCTTCCACACTGATGCCCACCGGAATCGGCCAGATGGGGGTCGAGGTTCACCACAACATGCGCGAGGGCCTAAGCAACGCCGACATCGTGATGATGCTGCGCCTGCAGCGCGAGCGCATGTCCGGCTCCTTCATTCCCTCGACCCGCGAATATTTCCGCTTTTTCGGGCTCGATTCCGACAAGCTCGCCTTCGCCAAACCCGATGCTTTGGTGATGCATCCTGGTCCGATGAACCGGGGCGTCGAAATCGACTCCAGCGTCGCCGACGGCGAGCAGAGCCTGATCCGCGAACAGGTCGAAATGGGCGTCGCCGTGCGCATGGCGGTGCTGGAGGCGCTGGCGCGCAATCTGCCCAACGCATAAGCAAAGAACGAAGAAATTATTTACTTTGTATTTGGAGCGAATCGCCTATCCTGACCTTGGCGAGGAGCTAAGCCGATGGCGTCACTCAAACAAAAGCGCGCAAAAGCCGCTCCCGCTTTGTCTCCAGTAAATCCGCATATCCCTCCACCGTGCTGTTCGCCGTGAGCTGACAGCGCGCCCGTCGATTCACATCCGAGGAGTCTGCGCGTGGGCAAGCAACTGGACCGAAGAAAGAGCCGCAATTCCCGTCAGCAGGGAGACGCCGAAATCATCGAGTTCAAGGGAAACAAGTTCCTCAACGATCGCATCCTTCCCCCCATAAAAGCCCTCAATCCCGCCCAGGCGCAATATCTCGCCGCTTTGAAATCCAGCCAGCAGGTCGTCGTCCTCGGCCCCGCCGGAACCGGAAAAACCTGGATCGCCGCCACACACGCCGCCGATCTCTTCCGCGCCGGGCGCATCGAAAAAATCATCCTCACCCGCCCCAATGTTCCCTGCGGCCGCTCGCTCGGCTTTTTTCCGGGCTCGCTGCAGGAGAAATTCGCGCCCTGGGCGGTCCCGATCGCCGACGCGATCAAGGAGCGCATCGGCGACGCCGCCTTCGACATCGCGTTGAAACGCGGCAATATCGAAATGGCGCCCTTCGAGGTCATGCGCGGGCGCTCCTGGAAAAACGCCTTCATCCTGCTCGACGAGGCGCAGAACACCACGGTCTCCGAGATCAAGACCTTTTTGACCCGCGTCGGCGAGAACTGCGTCAGCGTGGTCAATGGCGACGTCAACCAGTCCGACATCCAGCAGGCCTCCGGCCTGCGCAAGATGATCGAACTGATCCACGCCCGCGATCTCCCGGTGCCGGTGATCGAATTCGAAATCGACGACATCGTGCGCTCGGGACTTTGCGCCATGTGGGTGCGGGCGTTCGAGGGCGAGGGCGCCGCGCTTTAGCGCGGCGCCCTCGCCCTTTGCGCGCGGCGAAGGCGGGGCAACCCGCATCCAGGCGCAGGGGTTGATCCTCCCCCTAACCGGCTCGCCACGCCGCCGCCGGCGTGGCCTCGACCGGCCGCCCGGCAAGTGGGCGGCGCAAACCCGCTTGCCCAGTCGCCCCTCTGCCGATGGCGAGGGCAGTGGCGCAGCGTGCCGCCAGCGCGTAATCTGACCGGACGGGTCGGGACGCCGACGCGAACTCGCCTTCCGGCTAGTCTCCGGACGCGCGCCGCAACTTCGCCTGGGACGCAGGTCGCCGGCACATGACGCCGGACGACCGGAACAAGTCCAGCCTCGCGAGGAGGTGGGCGGTGAACGCGCCCGCCACTATGAGCCGGACGCCAGGCCGACCACCTTTCCGCGAAATGGCGGCGCATCATGGCGGCGCGAACTTACTCGTCCCGTCAGGGAATCGACGCTACGCTGGTGGGAAGTCATGTTTCCCTGTTTCCGTTCTGAGTTCGGGCCGCAAGGCGCGGATTTGACGCATGGTCCGCCGTGGCGCGCAGTTGGCACGGCGCATGCTGCTTCACTTGTCGTCCGGGGGCGGGCCATCTGTCCGATGACGGATGGCGCGCACCGACCAAAGGCGCCCGGAAACAGCATGGAGGAAACGCGATGTCCACTTTGAAAGAGCAGCTTACCACGCGCGTCAAGGAATACGATCACTGGGCGGCCCGACGCCGCTATGGCGCCGACGGCCCCAACAACCGCAGGCTCTGGGTTCTCGCCTGCATGGACGAGCGCCTGCCGGTGGATGAAGCCCTCGGCATCCGCGTCGATTCGCCCGCGGGTGGCGGCGACGCCCATTGCTTCCGCAACGCCGGCGGAATTGTCACCGACGACGCCATCCGCTCCGCGATGCTGACCTGCAACTTTTTCGGGACCAGGGAGATCGTCATCGTCCAGCATACCCAGTGCGGCATGCTCTCGGCCAACGCCAACGACCTCGAGGCCGCCCTGCGCAAGCGCGGAGTGGACATCGACAGCCTCACCCTCGATCCGACCCTGCCCGAGTTGAGCCTTGCCAAAGGCGGCTTCGCGAAATGGATCGGCATGATGGACGACGTCGATCAAGCCTGCATGCGGACAGTGGAAACCTTCCGCAATCATCCGCTCATCCCCCGCGACGTCGTGGTCAGCGGATGGATCTGGGAGGTGGAGACCCGGCGCCTGCGCGCGCCCAGCCTCGACGCCGCCCGCACTGGCCGAACCGACGTGACGGCCGCGCAATTCGGCGTCAAGGAAAGCCAGCCGCCGCGCTGGTCGTGAGACGCCGCGCTACCCCCGCCGGCGACGCCGCCGGCGGGGGCTCCGATGCCCACAAGGTCACCCGAAACCAGGCGAGAGATTTGTCCATGCCGACCTATGATTACATTTGCCCCGGTTGCCGGCATTCCTTTGCCGCGCGCCACAAGATCGCCGAACCGAGCCCTTCCTGCCCTCAATGTGGCGGCGGCGTGGTCGAGCGGGCCTTCCTGAAGGCCCCGGCGATTCACGGCGCCGCGGCGCGCGGCCGCGAAGCCGCGATTAGTTCGCTCACCGCCGCCGCGGCGAACAGCGGACACGGTCCCAAATGCCCCTGCTGCCATTGACGGAAGCATCCGCCCGCCGACGGCGGACGGCTTGCGCGAACACCCGGTTGGATTCCCCGCCGTCGATCGCCTAATATCGTGACGCGGCTGGCCGGAGACGACGCTCCGCCCCGGCCGCGCCCGTTCTCCTGTCGCGACGATCGACGAGGTGAATTCATGGCGCGGTTCCCATCGAAATCGCTCACGCCGATTTCGTTCCTGCAGTCCTTTATTTGTCAAAGCGCTCGAACGCTTGAACGCCAGGGCGGAAGCAGCGGCCTGGAACACTTCATCGAAGGGGTGGGTCTGGCCGCCAGCTTCTCCCTCGAAATGAACACCCGCGACGACTTGGGCTATGCCGGCGCGATCACCCCCGATGTCTATGCCGACATCATCATAGCCCTCAAGAACGAGATTGGCGGCCATTTCTCACGCGCTTCGGCGGAAGCGGGCTCCGTCCGGATCGTCAATCGCATCTGTCCGTTCGGCGACCACGTCAAGGAGGCGCCCGAATTGTGCCGGATGACGGCCAGCGTGTTCGGCGGCATCGCGGCGCGCAATTTCGGCTATGCCAAGGTCGAACTGAAGCGGCGGATCGCGCTCGGCCATGAATGCTGCGAGGTCTGCGTCCATCTCGACCCGGCGACGGCCGGCGACCGGCCTGGCGACGAATACCATCGCGAGGGCGACGAGATTGTCTCGCGCTCGGCCTCGTCCGAAGCCCGGGCGCGCGTCGAGGCCCGACTGCGACAGGTCTGGCGCCCGCCCGCCGCCGATCATTCCGGTCGGACGCGGCCGCCGCCCGCCATTGTCGCCGAGTCGGCAAGCTTGCGCGCGGTTCTCGAGGTCATCGAAACCATTGCGCCGACGCCGGCGACCATCCTGATTACCGGCGAAACCGGGGTGGGCAAGGAGGTGGTCGCTCGATCCATCCATGCCATGAGCGAGCGGGCCGATCGTACCTTTCTCGCGATAAATTGCGGCGCGATCCCCGAATCCCTGATCGAAAGCACGCTGTTCGGCCACGAGAAGGGCGCATTCACCGGCGCCTTTACCGTCCACCAAGGCTTTTTCGAACGCGCCGACCGCGGGACCCTCCTGCTTGACGAAATCGACAGCCTGCCGGTCCCGGCGCAGTCCCGCTTGCTGCGCGTCCTTCAGGAGGGCGAGTTCGAGCGGGTCGGCGGGTGTCGAACGTTGCGGACGGATGTTCGCATTATCGCCGCGTCGAACCAGGATCTGGAAGAGGCGGTGCGCCGGGGCAGGTTCCGCAGCGACCTTTATTATCGGTTGAAGGTCATCCCGATTCATATTCCGCCGCTGCGAGACCGTCCCGACGACCTTGGGCCGCTCGTCCGCCACTTCCTCGACCGATTGGCGCAAAAATACGGCGGCGCCGCCAAAACTCTGGATGAACGGGTTTGGAGCCGTATCCGGAATTATTCCTGGCCCGGCAATTTGCGGGAACTGGAAAACGTCATGGAGCGGGCGTTCCTGTTCAGCCGCGGCCCGGTCATCGATCGCGTCGACGTCGGAGCCGAGCTCGCCTCGGACGCAGATTCGCCGTTGGCGACGGCGCCGCTGCGGTTGCTGCGGCATGACGCCGCCAAAGTGGCCGAAGGCAAAGCCATCGCCGATGCGCTGCGGCAAAGCGGCGGCAATGTCCGCGCCGCCGCCCGCCGGATTGGCGTTACGCCGCGCGCCCTGCACATGCGCCTGAAACGTCTGGGCATCGCCGCCGTCGCTTTTCGCGGCCATGGTCCGGGAAATCCGGCCGAATGATTTCCGCTTGCCAAAAACGCGGCGCGCTCCCCGCCGCCGACAGTTGCTTGCGGTCATGTCGCCGCCTGTTCGCGGCCGCGCGCCCCCGCGCGGAGGTCGGGCGACCGGCACAGGACGTCTGGCTCCGGCGAACTCGGTCGCATGTCGCCTGTAATTGCCGCGAATAGCCACCGACGGGAGTTCCGCATGAGTCACGCAGACCCATCGTCATTCGCCCCTGAAATAATCGCCGGACTTGCCGCCAGTCTTTTGAACCAGCACGATTTCCTCGATCCGCATGGCGCGGTCGGCGGCTTTCAGCATGTCGTAGATGGTCAGGCAGGCGACCGAGACGGCGGTCAGCGCCTCCATCTCGACGCCCGTTTCGCCCAAGACTTTCGCCCGCGCAGAGACGCGCACGCCCGGAAGCGACTCGTCCGGCGCGATCTCGACCTCGACCTTGGTCAGGTTGAGCGGGTGGCAGAGCGGGATCAGCTCATGGGTTTTCTTGGCCGCCATGATCCCGGCGATGCGCGCGGCGGCGAACACATCGCCTTTTTTGGCCTGGCCGGAGAGGCACAGGGCAAGGGTTTCCGGCTTCATCGCCACGGCGCCTCGGGCAAAAGCCTCGCGCGCCGTGCGCGGCTTGGCCGAGACATCGACCATCAAAACCTCGCCGGCCGCGTTGATATGCGTGAGCGCGGGCTTTTTCGGGCTCATGCCGGCTGGGCGGCGGGGGCGCCGGTGAGGAGACGGTGGGTCGCTTCCTTCACATCGGCCTGACGCATCAGGGATTCGCCGACAAGGAAGGCGTTGACGCCGGCCTTGCGCAGCCGCGCGATGTCGTCATGCGAAGAAATGCCGCTTTCGGCGACGATCAGCCGGTCCTTGGGCGCGCGGGCGGCGAGCCGCTCGGTGGTTTCGAGCGAGATGGTGAAGTCGCGCAGGTTGCGGTTGTTGATCCCGACCAGCTGCGTCTCCAGAGCCAGCGCCCGGTCGAGTTCGGCTTCGTCATGGGCCTCGACCAGCACATCCATGTGCAGGTCGTGGGCGACGGTGTTGAGCGCCTTGGCCTCGCGGTCATTGACGCAGGCCATGATGATCAGAATGCAATCCGCGCCGGCCGCGCGGGCCTCGTGGACCTGGTAGGGGTCGAACAGGAAATCCTTGCGCAGGGTCGGCAGATGAGTCGCGGCGCGGGCGGCGGTGAGATCGTCGAGCTTGCCCTGGAAGGAAGGGCCGTCGGTCAGGACCGAAAGGCACGCGGCGCCGCCTTCCTCATAGGCGCGGGCCAGCGCCGGCGGATCGAAGGTCGCGCGAATCAGGCCCTTGGACGGGCTCGCCTTTTTCACCTCGGCGATCAAGGCCGGCAGGCCGGCGCGGACCCGGGATTCGATGGCGCGCAGAAAACCGCGCGGCGGGTCGCGGTCATGCGCCTTGCGCTCCAGGGTGGCGAAAGGCACGCGCACCTTGGCTTCCGAGATTTCGGTGCGCTTATAGGCTTCGATCTTTCTCAATATGTCGGACATGGCCTGACCTTAGCGCCTATTTCGCCGGCTGTGTACTTGGGCTTTCGGACTGATTGGAAATTTTTATCAGATTTTCGAGCGTCGCGCGCGCCCGGCCGCTGTCGAGCGCCTCTTCGGCGAGGCGG
>JAJYCZ010000209.1 GCA_021777915.1 Pseudomonadota bacterium
CAGAAGCTTTGATTCTCGCGATCCGATCCCGGCGGTGTCGGGAAGCGCGCCAGCCCGAAGCTTTGATCCAACCCGAGCGCCGCAGCCCCATGTACAGAAACTTCTTTTCGGTCAGCGGGATCATGCTGCTCTCGCGGCTGGCCGGGTTTCTTCGCGATGTCATGGTGAGCGCCTTCATTGGCGCCGGCATGATGGGCGACGCTTTCGCGGTCGCCATTCGCCTGCCCAGCCATTTCCGGGCGATCTTCGGCGAGGGCGCCTTCAACGCCGCCTATGTCCCGACCTATCTGCGGGTCTACGAGCGCTCCGACATCTGGGCGGCGCGCCATTTCGCCAATCAGATTTTCACCCTTCTGGTGATGTCCCAGATCGTGACGCTGGCGCTGGGCTGGATCTACATGCCGGCGCTGGTTCATCTTCTGGCGCCTGGATTTTCCGCCGAGCCGGAAAAATTCGCCCTGGCCGTCAAGCTGACGCGAATCACCTTCCCCTATCTGTTCTGCGTCACCCTGGTCACCCTCCATTCGGGAACCTTGAACGCGCATAACAAATTCGCCGTCCCCGCTTTCGCGCAGGTGCTGTTCAACCTGGTCATCATGGCCTTTCTCGCGGTCTCCTTCATCTTTCCCAACGCGGCTTTTGCGGCGGCGGCGGGCGTGACCGCCTCGGGCTTCGCCCAGCTCGCCTTGCTGACCTTTTCGGCGCGGCGCCTGCATCTGATGGAGAAGTTCGCGCGGCCGGAACCGACCGCCGACGTGCGCGCCTTTTTCCGCATGTTCGGGCCGGCGGTGATCGGCTCGGCGGGGGTGCAGATCGCCATGTTCGCCGACACCATCATCGGCTCGATGCTGCCGACCGGCGGCCTGTCCTCGATCTATTACGCCGACCGCCTCTATCTGTTGCCGGTCGGCCTCGTCGGCGTGGCGGCCGGCACGGTGCTGCTGCCGGAAATGAGCCGCTGTTTCGCGCGCGAGGACTGGGCTGGCGCCTTTACCGCGCAGAACCGGACCCTGGCGATGACCTTGACGCTCACCGCGCCTTTCGCGGTGGCCTTCCTCTTCATCCCGGAGCTGATCGTGGGCGCCCTGTTCCAGCACGGCGCCTTCCACGCGGCGGACACGGCGGCCACCGCCGCCGTGCTGCGCGCCTATGGCTATGGCCTGCTGGCGGTGGTCGCGATCAACGCTTTGCGCTCCGGCTTTCAGGCCATGGGCGACACCCGGACGCCGATGATGGTTTCGCTCGCCGCGCTTGTCGTCAATCTGCTGCTCAAGATCGTGCTTTACAAGCCGCTGGGCGCGGCGGGCATCGCGCTGGCGACGTCGGCCAACGCCTGGATCAATCTGGCCGCGCTGGCCGTCATCGGCGCGCGGCGCTTTCTGTTCCAGCCCGACGCCGTTCTCAAGGGCGTGGCGATGGCCGCGGCCACTTCCGCCGTGCTGCTCGCCAATGTCGTGCTTGGTCTTGAGGGGCCGATCAATGCGCTCGGCCACAGGCTCGGCGCCTTCGGCGGGCTGATCGCGCTTGCACTGCTGGGGACGGTCGGGGCGGCTGTCTATGCCGGCGCGATCCTTGTCGGGTGCCGGGCGCTCGGCGTCACCGCCGCCCAGATGGGCCTTGGCAGGCGGACGCGCCGGAAAAATTCACCCGGCGCGGAAAAATCCTCATAGGCCGGGCGCGCCGCCCTGGCATTTGGGGCATTTGCGCTCGTGAAAATCGGAGCCGTTGACGCCATAGACATGGCCGCAACCGGGCTGGCCGCACTGGACGGCCCAGATCTTCTGATTGTGGTCGTTGCCTTTGAATTCGGTCCTGGCGAGCAGCTTTTGCCCGTTTTTGTTGATCGAGCCGACTTCCGACATGAGCAGTCTCCCTGGTTCAAGCTCAACCGGACAAGAGAATGCGCGCCGGCGCGCGTTCGTCAAGTGCCGACAACTTCACGGCGGCGGCTTGGGTTTCAGCTCGCGGCGAAACCCATTCCTCGGCCACCATCCTGCCTCGAACGCGCGAACGATTCGTTCAGGCGATGGCCGTCGAGACGCCGCGCGGGTCAACGAAGATCGATCACGGGCGGCAGCCACGGAGGCGCCGCCGCCGTTCCCGCCTCGGCGAAACGCCGGTGAGGCAGGCCCAGCGCGCCGTGGACCTCGCTGGAGGATTTCATCAGGTTCTCGATCGTCCCCAGGGCTTCCGACGATTTGTGCGACAATTGCTCGTGGAGCTTCACGATCGGGCCGCCCCCGATGTCGGCGGCACGGGCCGCCGCCGGAGTCTGCGCTGTCTCGATCGGCGCGCCGCGCAGGGGTTTCAGATCGACGCCGACATGGGCGTATTCCATGATGTCGTGCCAGGTCCCTGCGGGCAGGGAGCCGCCGGTCACCTTGTTCATCGGGTCGCCGTCGTCGTTGCCGTACCAGACCACGCCGACGAAATTGCCGGTGTAGCCGCAGAACCAGGCGTCCTTGTAATCGTTGGTGGTGCCGGTCTTGCCCGCGACCTCGATTCCCGGGAGCTGGGCGCGCCGGCCCGTGCCTTGCAGCACCACTTCGCGCATCATCGAGACGAGTTCGTCGATATAAACGGGATCGACAACCTGAACCGGCTTTTCGCCGTCGCGGTCATGGGTGTAAACCAGCTCGCCGCGGCTGTTGAAAATCTCCAGCGCCGCATAGGGCGTGACCCTTTTGCCGCCATTGGCGAAGGCGGTATAGGCGGTGGCCTGGTCCATGGGCTTCACCTCGTCGGCGCCGAGCGGCAGCGACTGGGTGTCGGGCAGGGGCGCGGTGACGCCGAGCCGGCGCGCGGTGGCGATGATCCGCTTGCGGCCGCGCCGGGCGTCGCCGTCGCCGACCGCGATCGACAGGCGCACCGCCACGGTGTTGAGCGAATGGGCGAGCGCGTCCCACAGCGGCAGGCGGCCGTAATATTTGCCGCCGTAATTCCTCGGGCACCAGTTGCCGAGGCAGATCGGCGCGTCCACCACCTCCGTGTCGGGGTCGAATTTCCCGCTCATCAGGGCGGTGAGATAGACATAGGGCTTGAAGGACGAGCCGGGCTGGCGGTAGGCGTCGGTGACGCGGTTGAACTGGCTGACGGCATAGTCGCGCCCGCCGACCAGAGCCCGCACCGCCCCGTCGTGCTCCAGCACGATGGCCGCGGCCTGATGGGCGTTGGCGCTCGGCCCGTTCTCGCGCAGCATCTGGTCGATCGTGTCCTCGGCCTTCTGCTGCAGGCCGGAATCGAGCGCCGCGCGCACGGTGAGCACGCGGTCCTTGCCGAGCTTGCCGGCGTCGGCCAGGGCCTTGACCTCGTTGAACGCCCAGTCGAGATACCAGTCGGGCGCCGCGCCCAGGGCGCCGCGATCGATCGGCGAGGCCGGATGGCGCAAAGCGTCGGCGATCTGGTTCTGCTGGAGATAGCCGGCCACGACCATGTTGTTGAGCACCTCGTTGGCGCGGGCGCGGGCGGCGGGCAGATTGACGTGAGGCGCGAATTTGGTCGGCGCCTTGAACAAGCCGGCGAGCATGGCGGCCTGGGCGAGCGTCACATCCTTGACCGAGCGGCCGAAATAGAATTGCGCCGCCGCCTGGATGCCGAACGTGCCGCCGCCCATATAGGCGCGGTCGAGATAGAGCCGCAGAATCTGCTTCTTGGGGAGATGCGACTCCAGCCAGAAGGCTAAAAAAGCCTCGTTGATCTTGCGGGTGAGGGTGCGCTCGTTGGACAGGAACAGGTTCTTGGCGAGTTGCTGGGTCAGGGTCGAGCCGCCCTGCACCACGCCGGAGGCGCGGGCGTTGACGGTCAGCGCCCGCATCAGGCCGATCGGATCGACGCCCCAATGGTCGTAAAAGCGGCGGTCCTCCGTCGAAAGGACGGCCTGGATCACATAATCGGGATATTCGTCCAGCGGCACCGCGTCGTCATGGAGGATGCCGCGCCGGCCGACCTCCTTGCCGTAGCGGTCCTGAAACGTGACGGCGAGGTCGGTCTGTTTCAGCCAGTCGCGCGCGGTGGTGAGGCGGAAGGCGGGCTGGGCCAGGGTGACCATCACGAGGCCGCCGAAAACGCCGAGCGTCAGCGCCTCGCAGGCCAGATCGGCCGCGACGCGGGTCGCGCCGCGCGCGTGGAACCGCTCCATAAAGCTGGAATAATCGCGCCAGAACTCAGCCGATTCCACGCCGAGCGAATAAAACGCGTCGTCGATCCATGAATCGACCGCCAGCAGCGCATTGCGCAATGCGCGGAACCATCTGGCTTTGCTGAAATCATAGGCCAAGGCGGCCCCGCTCCGTTGCTGTGCCGCGGGCCTTGACAGACCGCCCGCGCCGACGCCTTAACATTGTCTTAACGCCCTTGGCCCGCAAGGGCAAAATGCGCGCCAGCGCCAACCGCGCCATTTTGAAACAGGTCATGTCCGAGAAAAGCAAACCGCGCGCCTCCCGTTCGCAGGCCAGCCCGTTCTGGCGCGGCCGGGCGCTGGACGATTTCACCAAGGCGGAGTGGGAAAGCCTGTGCGACGGCTGCGGCCGCTGCTGCCTGGTCAAGCTGGAGGACGAGGACAGCGGCGAAGTGTATTTTACCGATGTCGGCTGCCGCCTGCTCGACCCGGCCACCGCGCGCTGCCGCGATTACGGCCATCGCGCGCGCCGGGTGAGGGACTGCATCCGCCTCACCCCCGAGAGCGCCGCGAGCCTGACCTGGCTGCCGCCGACCTGCGCCTATCGGCTGCTGGCGCGTGGCGAGGATCTGCCCGAATGGCATCCTCTGGTCAGCGGCCGGCGCGAAAGCGTGGCCGAGGCGGGGATTTCCGTTCTGGGACGGGTCGGCGCGCTGGAGGACGAAATGCCGGTCGAGGCTCTGGTCGATCACATCGTCGCCTGGCCCGGCAAGGTCCCCAGGGCGGCGAAACGGGGCGGCAAGAAAAAAGGTTAAGGCGGCCTTCGCCGATAACCGCCGCTTTACGCCCGAAACGGGATTTTGCGATCAGGACGGGAATATTGCCTGAACGAATCGCTGAAAGGCGGCGTTTTCCGCTTTGTTCGTCGTGGGATAACGCTTTCGTGCGAGCGAGCCGCAGTTTGGGCGCCAACCTCTTGACCTCGAGAAAGGCGTCGGCGGTTGGCAAGTCGGGAATTCGTTGGCGGAATCGGGAGGTGGTGATCGCCACCTTGAATGGTGGCCCTCCTGTGCGTGCATTACCCGCTGATATTCATCCTTTCACCCCGCTATACAATGTGCTGCAGCGAACTTCTTTCAGTTTAGCCCACATTTCTCACGCGGCTGAGGCGCAACGGGGCCTCTGACGGTGTAAACTTGTTTTGCGAGAACGAGTTACGCCGATTCGAGGGGGCTCCCCGATGCAGACGGAGTGTAGCGCGAGCGAGA
>JAJYCZ010000039.1 GCA_021777915.1 Pseudomonadota bacterium
GACAAGGCGGCGCGCGCGGCGGAACTGGCCAAGGCCGACCTTGTCACCGAAGTCGTCGGCGAATTCCCCGAAACCCAGGGCCTGATGGGCCGATACTACGCCGAATTGCAGAACGAGGACGGCGAAGTCGCGGCGGCGATCGAGGATCATTACAAGCCGCAGGGCCCGAACGATCTCATTCCCGCCGCGCCGGTCAGCATCGCCGTCGCTCTGGCCGACAAGCTCGACACCCTAGTTGGTTTTTGGGCGATCGACGAAAAGCCGACGGGGAGCAAAGACCCGTTTGCGCTGCGGCGCGCGGCGCTCGGCGTGATCCGCATCATTTTAGAAAATGGATTGCGCCTGCGGCTGGTGAGCGAACTTATCGAAGCCTACGAAACCGTATTGCTTCATAAACAAACGGGCGACATTTACGTTTATTTGCACGAGGTTACACCTAATCGCCTTGTGACTGTCACCGCTAAGCTTCACGACGAAACCAGACCACGTTACGGAGCAATTGACAGATCGAAGGACGTTCTGATCGTAAAAAGCGAAGGAGAGGACCAGGAAACGAGTTCATCGGTATCCTTCAGCTTGACTGGGCATTTCGGAGATAAAGCAAGAATCATCCAGCGGCTTCCCAGCCTAGAATTCCTTGCGGGTGATTTGTTGGCCTTCTTCGCTGACCGCCTGAAAATCTACCTCCGCGACCGCGGCGCGCGCCATGACCTGCTCGACGCCGTTTTCGCGCTCGGCGAGGACGATCTCGTCCTGATCGTCGCGCGGATCAATGCGCTGGAAAATTTCCTCAAGACCGAGGACGGCGCCAGCCTGCTCGCCGGCTACAAGCGCGCGGCCAATATCTTGAAGGCCGAGGAGAAGAAGGACGGCGCCGGGGCCTTCGAGGCTCCGCCGGACGCCGGATTGCTCGCCGAACCGCAAGAAAAAGCCTTGGCCGAGGCCCTCGAAAGCGCCGAGCGCGAGGCGCGGGAGGGCGTGAAAGCGGAAGATTTCGAAGCCGCCATGCGCGCGCTGGCAAAATTGCGCTCAGCCGTCGACGCCTTTTTCGACAAGGTCACGGTCAATTCCGACAATGCCGACCTGCGGAAAAACCGCCTGCGAATGCTCGCCCAGCTCCGCCGCGCCATCCACGAAGTCGCCGATTTTTCAAAGATCGGCGGCTGATCCTTCTCCCCTTGCGGGAGAAGGTGGCGCCATAGGGCGTCGTCGGACGCCCGTCCTGCCGGACGGGCTATGGCGCCGGATGAGGCGGGATTCGCCGCGTCCCAATTCTGGACTGTCGCCGACCTTGCCCCGGTAACCGGGCATCAAGCCTAACAAGCGATAAATTTCCGGCCGGCGACGCGTTTCCGCTTCCCTGCCGGCGTCGCTTCAGTTGGTGGGCTTGGGAATGCGTTTGCGAACAGCGCGGCGTTTTGCGCATCTCGATCTATCGCGATTTGATTGGGCGATGCGAGTCGCAACGCCCTGGGCTCTCGGCGCGGCGCTGCTCGCCTCCATCACCGCCGACGCCGGCCAGGAAGTCCCGCAGGGCGCCTCGATGGCGCCGATTTCCTCCGCCGGCGCCGCCGTCGTTCCCGTCCGTCTCGCGCCCGATCCGCTGTCATTGGACACCGGTTTCGACGCGCGTTCCGGGCGCGGCCTCCTGCGACAGGCGCGTCTCGAACTCGGGCCCCCGGAAATGTTCGACGTTATCCCCGACGAGACCGACCCGCGCGGCGATCTCAAAAAGGGCGCCCACGTTTTTCCGCAGATCAACCGCAGCCAGAAGGGCGACCCGCTGGTCAACCTGCGCCCGAGCCTGTCCGGCCGCCTGCGCCAACCCGGCGCGCTCAAACGCCTACGCGCCGACATCCTGACGTTCGACCAGGACGAAAGCGGCCTTGCCTCGGCCTTCGATTCAGCCGAGGGCGCCGCGCCCGGACCCGATTCCGTCGCCCATTTCGAGGCCTGGGACGTGGATAACGCGCCAGTGACCGAGGACAGTGTTTCAGACGCCTCGCCGTCCTCCGGCTCCGCCGAAATGACCATGCGGCCGGCGGCCCTGGCCGAGCGGATCGCTGAAGGAGCGACGCCCGCCGTTTCCCGCGCGGAAGTTTTGGGGTCGAATACGCCTTTCTCCGCCGACGAAACTCCGATCGAGGCCGACATGTCGGTGATCGCGAAAGGTGAACAGGCGATCGGCTGGGGCGGCCGGCGCGACTATCTCGCACTCATCCCGGCCGATCGTCTCGACTCGGAAAAACGCTGTCTCGCCCAGGCTGTCTATTTCGAGGCGCGCGGCGAGTCCGAGGATGGCCAGGCCGCCGTCGCCCAGGTCGTGCTCAACCGCATGACCTCCGGCCTTTATCCCTCGACCATTTGCGGCGTGGTCTTCCAGAACCGCAGCCATCGCCATGCCTGCCAGTTCTCCTTCGCCTGCGACGGCCGCCCCCTGCGGGTCCGCGAGGCCGAGGCCTGGACCGAGGCGTCGCGGATCGCCGAGGATGTGCTCGCGGGAAAAACCTGGCTCGCCGGCATCGGCGACGCCACCCATTATCACGCCGATTATGTGCGACCGCGCTGGGCGCGGTCGCTCAGGAAAATCGATGTGATCGGCAAGCACATCTTCTATCGCCTGAAGTCGGGCTGAGCCGCTCACTCGGCCGGCGTCAACACCGTGGAATCGCGCCGTTGCTCCGCCTGCTTGGCCGGTCGCGGCGGGTCCTTCAGGCTGATCATCACGCCCGGCCCAAGCCGGCACAGGGTGACGCGGACGCCATTATCGAAGGCGACCCCATCGTGATAGAGCCCTTCATTGAGGTAGGTGAAGGTGACTTCCTCCGTCTCCTTCACGCCCAGCTCCGACTGAACCGCCGGCGAGAGGTTTTCGAGCATCAGCCGGCTGCCGCAGATCAGGCAGATCGCCGTCGTGGCGTCTTCGGGCGCGGTGAGGCCAATCGATCCGGTGGGAAAGCGGGTGGTGACATAGACCTCGCCTTCGCGCGCGGACCGCGATTCGTACATTTCGAGCGAATAGTCACACATGGCGTTGCTCCATTGCGTCAAGCATCGCCTCGTCACAACAACGCATGCGGCCATTTCGAGCCGGTCGCGTAACGAATTTTTCGGTCGGTTCGCCAGGACGAGGCGCAGCGGGCGACCGTCCATCGTTAACCAAGGTAAAACCCGAGCTTGCGAAAAGGTTCCATTTCCGCGCGCAAAAAATTTTTTGCGGGCGCCCTAATCGCTTGTGCTGGCGTGGAAATCCCCTTGCCGGTCAGCGCACCACGACGCGGGTCCCGTTCGAGACGCGTCCGTAAAGGTCGATGATGTCGGCGTTTTCCATGCGGATGCAGCCGGAGGACACGGCGTGGCCGATCGATTTCGGCTCATTGGTGCCGTGGATGCGGAAAAGGGTGTCCTTCCTGCCCTGGAACAGATAGAGCGCGCGGGCGCCGAGCGGATTGGACAGGCTGCCATCCATATGATCGGGCAGTTCGGGGCGACGTTCGAGCATTTCCGGCGGTGGAGTCCAGCCTGGCCAGTAGGACTTGCGGCCGACGGTCGCCTCGCCCTTCCATTCGAAGCCCGACTTGCCGACGGCGACGCCATATTGGATCGCCCGTCCGTCGCCGAGCGAATAAAAGAGCTTGCGCTGGGCGGTGCTGATGGTGATCGTGCCGGCCGGCTCGCCTGTCGGGTCGCTCACTTCCTTGCGCGTCGCAAATTTGTAGTTCACGTCGGGGTCGAGATTGACCGGCGTTGAATAATTGGGGTCGGCGTCGGCTGGCAGGACCGCCTCCGAAATATCGCCGCGGTTGTCATAACCGTTGTCGAAGAGCGAGCGGCGCGAGGACAGATCGACCACCCCGCCGTCGTACGCCTCCCCGGCGCGGACGCCTCTGGGACGCGCCGGCTGTGGCGCCGACGGCTGCGAATCGTCCCACCAGAAAAACGGATTCTGGCGCGGCTGCGCCGCCTGTTGCTGCGGCGGCGCCTGATGCTGTCCGGCGGCGCGCTGGGGGTGGCGGCGCACGGGATGCTGCGGCTGTTGCTGCTGCTGTTGCGGTTGCGGTGGGCCGAACGGCCAGAACTGCGCCCTGGCCTGCGGCGCCGCCAGCAGAAGCCCGCCGAGCAAGGCGGAACGAAAAATCGGTCGGCGGGTTCTCGAAACGAAGGACATGGCGGTCTCTGGCGAAGGACGCGCCGCGCGGCAATGGATTCTGTCCCATCGAGCGGCTGCGGGATCTGACCTTATTTGCGGAAGCGAAAGCCCTTTGTAAAGCCCATCCGGAAGGCGACGATTTCGCGCCGGAGCCGCCGGATGGCGAATCATATCATGTTTTCAGCACGGCGCAGGCGCCGCCGGCGCGCTCGATCGTCGCGCAAAGGCGATTCGCCTGCGCCCTTGATTGAGCGGGCGCGCGCACGCGCCAGAAGCGGGCGAAACCCCGGCCCGGCGCCCTTTTTCCGATCACCATCGGCTCGCCATCGCCCAGAAGCGCCGCGAAGCGCCGCTGGACCCGCGCATAAGCCGCCAGCGCCGCCCTCTTGTTGAACGAGCCCGAGAGCTGCACGCCCCAGGGCGCGGTGAGCGTCGAGCCCGCGAAATGGTCGGCTTCGCGGATGCGGATCGCCTCCGCCGTGGCGAGGCAGGTGGCGGGATTGGCGAAAGCCGCTTCCAGTTTGACGGTCCTGGACCCGTCTCGCCAATCCTCGGCGGGATGACGGGTGACGATTTCCACATAGATCCGGGTTTCGAGCGGCAGGCCGCCCGCGCCCGCCAGCCAGTCGGCGACCCGCTGCGGCCCGCCATTATAGGCCGCCGCCGCGAGGCCGAGATTGCCGAAGCGCGCCCGAAGCCCGGCCAGCAGTTCGGCGGCCTTAGGGATAGCCTGTTCGGGGTCGAACGGATCGATCAGGCCGCGCTCCGCCGCCGTGCCGGGCATGAACTGGGCGATGCCCTGCGCCCCCGCCGGGCTGACGACATGGACGCGAAAACTGCTTTCACGCCAGATCAGGCGGGTGAGAAAAGAGGGCGGCAGGCCGCGGGCGGCGGCCGCCCGCTCGATCATGCGGCAAACCTCGCCGCGCAGATCATCGCGCGTCTCGGCCTTCGCGGCGGTTGGGCGCGAGTCGGAAGGCGCGCCCCGCGCGGCGCCGGGAAGCGCCGGCGGCAAGCAGGCGACGACGAGCGCGGCGGCGGCGACGCTCATGGGGCGATTGCGGAAAGAGGAAAGCCGAATCATCGGTCCGACGCGTTTCGCCTTGCGGTGCTGAAACAATAAAATGACGCGCGGCGCTGAAGACCGCGCCGGAAATGGAACGGCGCGCCCGGCGACTGTCAATAGGCCGCCGCCTGAAAGATGAGACGCCGGATGCAATCGACAAAATCACAATTCCGCCTCTCTCACGCCTTTTACCTGCTGTTTTGTCACGGCAATCTTCCATTTGTCCATCGCGCTGATCCGGCACCTGCCGCATTGACGCAGCCCCCCAGCCAGAGCGGCGTCCGGATCAGACATTTTGCAATGCGACATGAGCCGGCCGGCGATTTCCGGCCGGCTCGATTTTTTTGCCCGCGCCCGCCCTTGAAACAGCGCCCGTCGCCCGCGATATTGCGGCGCGGCGGCCAACGCCGTGTTCGATGCATTTGGGGACCGGATCAAAAATGACGCAAGAATCGGCGACGATCGAAAGCGAACGCCATGTTTTCCAGGCCGATGTGGCGCGGCTGCTGCATCTGATGGTTCATTCGATCTATTCGGAACGCGACATCTTTCTCCGCGAGCTGATTTCCAACGCCGCGGACGCCTGCGAAAAGCTGCGCTACGAGGCCAACAGCGATCCTTCCCTGCTCGGCGAGGGAGACGCCTTCGCCATTCGGGTGATCCTCGACAAGGACGCCGGGACGCTGACCGTCGAGGATAATGGCGTCGGCATGTCCCGCGAAGATCTGACCGGCTCGCTCGGCACGATCGCCAATTCTGGCACCCGGCTCTTCCTCGAAAAGGTCGCGGCCTCGGAAAACGGCGCGGCCGAGTTGATCGGTCAGTTCGGCATCGGTTTTTATTCCGCGTTCATGGTCGCCGACCGCGTCGTCGTCGAGACCCGGCGCGCCGGTGAAGGAGCGGCATGGCGCTGGAGTTCGGACGGCAAGGGCGAGTTCGAGATCGCGCCGCTCGATCGCGAAAACGCCCCGGCGCATGGCTCGCGCGTCATTCTTCACCTGAACGACGACTCCAAGGCCTATCTGGAGCCGGGGAAGGTGGGGTCGATCATCGCCGAACATTCCAGCGCCGTGGCTACGCCGATCGATCTGCTGGATGCGCCGGCCGCCGAGCCGAAACGCATTTCCGAGGGCGCCGCTCTCTGGGCCAAACCCAAATCGGAAATCACCGAAGAGCAATACAAGGAATTCTACCAGGAGCTTGCGGGCCAGTTCGATTCTCCGGCGCTGACGGTCCATTGGCGGGCGGAGGGCCGCGCCGAATATAATGTCCTGGCCTTCGTTCCGGGTTCGCGGCCTTTCGATCTTTTCGATCCGGCGCGCAAGGGGCGGGTCAAGCTCTACTCGCGGCGGGTGCTGATCTCGCGCGACAGCGATCTCCTGCCCGGCTATCTGCGGTTCGTCCGCGCGGTGGTGGATTCCCCGGACCTGCCGCTGAATGTTTCGCGTGAAATGGTCCAGGAATCCGCCTTGTTCGCCGCGATCAAGAAGGGCGTGACCAACCGGCTGCTCCAGGAAATCGGAAAGCTGGCCGAGATCGACGCCGAAAAATTTCTCGCCATCTGGAAAAATTTCGGCCCAGTGCTCAAGGAGGGTCTCTATGAAGACCCGGAGCGCCGCGACGTTCTTTTGAAAATGGCGCGCTTCGCGACCACCGCCGAACCGGAAGGCAAGAGATCGCTGCCTGACTATCTCGCCGCGATGCGGCCGAATCAGACCGCGATTTATTATCTGGTCGGCGAGGGCGCCGAGCGGATCGCGGCCAGTCCGCAGCTTGAGGGATTCCGCGCCAGAGGGATCGAAGTCCTGTTGTTGTCGGACCCGGTGGACGCTTTCTGGGTCCAGACCGCGGTCGGCTATGAGGGCAAGCCATTCAAATCGGCGACCCAGGGCGCGTCCGACATCAAGGCGATCGACCTGCTTGACGAGGCCCGCAAGCCCGAATCACCCGCCGGCGCCTTGCCGGATTTCATCGCTCGCGCCAAGGAGACGCTCGCCTCCGTCGTCGAGGACGTGCGGCTTTCCGACCGCCTGTCGGAAAGCGCGGCCTGTCTGGTCGCGCCGGAATTCGGCCCCGACCTGCGTTTGCAGCAGATCCTGTCCGCTCACGGCCAGTCGTCGATCGAGACGAAGCCGGTTCTGGAGGTCAATCCCGCCCACCCCCTCCTCGTCGCGCTGGAAAGATTGTCCCGGGGCGGTGCGCCGGAGCTTTTCGAAGACGCGGTGTGGCTTATTTTTGACGAGGCGCGCCTGTTGGACGGCGCCCTGCCCAAGGACGCCTCGGCTTTCGCCGCGCGTCTGACGCGCGTTCTGGGCAAGGCTTTGGGGGCCTGACCATCGCCGGCCCGACCCCGCCTCTCCCCGCGAATCTGACGCTCTCGCAAGCCCGATTGCTGCTTGCGCGCGTTCTCGCGGCGGCGGGGAAGGAGCCCGCCGCGCTGGAGGCGCGCCTGCTCATGGAAGCCGCGACGGGATTGCGTTTGCTCGATCTCGTCACGCGCGCCGACGCGCCGCTGGGGGATGAAAACGCGGCGCGGCTGCAGGAATTTCTGGGGCGGCGCCTGCACGACGAACCCGTATCGCGAATTCTCGGCCGCAGCGGGTTTTTCGGCCTCGAACTGATGGTGACGCCGGACGTGCTCGACCCGAGGGCGGACACGGAAAGCCTGGTTGAAGGGGCGCTGGCGTTCCTGCGCCGGACGCCGGTTTCGCGCCCGCGCATTCTCGACCTTGGAACGGGCTCGGGGGCGATTCTCTGCGCCATCCTGCGATCCGTCCCGGACGCCTATGGATTTGGCGTCGATTTGTCGCAGGCCGCCTGCGCCGTCGCTCTGAAAAACCTCGAAATTTGCGGCCTCGCCGATCGATCGTCGATCCTTTGCGGCGACTGGGCCGATGCGATTGGCGCAAGGTTCGACCTCGTCGTCTCCAATCCGCCCTATATCGGTCTGGAGGAGGCCGCTGGGCTTGATCCTGAAGTGGCGCGATTCGACCCCGCGCTGGCGCTCTTCGCCGGCGCGGACGGCCTGGATTGTTACAGGCGGCTGGCCATGGACCTCGCGCGCCTGCTCAAGCCGGACGGCGGGGCCTTTCTTGAAATCGGCTGGCGGCAGGCGCAAGCCGTCGGACAGATCCTGTTCGAGGCAGGTTTTCGCGACATAGCCGTCTCCAAAGATCATGGCGGACGCGACCGCATCGCGGCGGTCCGAAAATTTTGAAATGATCTCGCCCCGTTTTCACGCCGGGCTGAAAAGTCTGGCTTGAAAAGTTTTGGCTTGAAAAGTTTTGGCTTGGCGCGGACGAAAAAAACGTCTAGTGTTTTCGCCAAGAGAAGCTTCGTAGCCTTAATCGACGTAATGGCTCGGATAAGCTTTTGGTCGACCCCGCACAGCGGTTTTTGAAGGTCTCGCCAAGAGTTTTCCTGTTTTTGAGCCGCGACGAGAGCGGCGTGGCTTGGTCGCTGACTCCCTGAACGGATCTAAAAGACTGACAGCAAGTTTGCGGAAATTCGCAGACATGCCCCATGTGGCAAAACCACCGCAACTTCCCCGCCGTCATGGCTGGCCGGAGCGGCCTGCGAAGAAACGTCAGAACATATTCCTCGAAGAGCCGAAGGGCTTTTCAGACAGGGATATGCTTTGCGGCAATGAAAAACAGAGCGCGCTCGACCTTTGGATTTGCGAATGCGCTCTGATGTGAACGTCGGCGCCCTTGCGGCGAATATTCAGGAACTATCGATGAGACCTGGTCAAAACAAGCGTATGCGTGGTCGGAACAATCGCAAGGGCCCCAATCCGTTGACGCGGGCGTATGAGTCCAATGGACCGGATGTCAAGATTCGCGGCACCGCGCAGCATATCGCGGAGAAATACTTTCAGCTGGCGCGCGATGCGCAATCCTCTGGCGATTCGATTGTCGCCGAGAATTATCTTCAGCACGCGGAACATTATTTCCGCATCATCGCCGCGGCTCAAGCCGCGCAGCAGCAGGCCCAGATGGGCTATGGCCGCGGCGCGGAAGATTTTGACGAAACGGACGAGGACGACGATTTCATCGCTTTGCCGGATCGTTTTGCCTCCCCCTTCGAACGCTCCCAGCAGCCCGCGGCTTTGAACAACCCTCAGCCGAATGTTCCGGCCGGCGGTTTCGGACCGCAGCCGCAGCCCTTCTTCGACCGCCCCGCTTTCGCGCCCGAACCCCAGGAACGCGGCCCGGAACGCAGCCCGGAACGCGGCCCGGAGCGCGGGCAGGACCGCAATCAGGAGCGCCACCACGACCGTCCCGGCCGTGGTGACCGGAGGTTCGGACAGCAGGGCGAGCGCCAACAGGATCACGGCCGTCCACGTTTCCGCGACCAGCAGCCGCGTATGGCGCCCAGCCCGGTTTCGCAGGAACAGCCGCGCGTCGATTTCGAGCCGATCAATCCGGGACTACCCGCTTTCATAACCTCGCCAACGCGCGCATCGGCGCCGGCGCCCTTCGGGTCGCCGGAGGCTGCCGCGGGCGACGCCAGCCCGGCGGAACAACCTTTCATCGCCGCGCCGCCGGCCGAATTTCCGGGCGGGCCGAACGAGGGCGAATCCGAGACGCGCTTTCATCTCCGCCCGCGCCGCCGCCGGCGTCCCCGGGCGGACAATGGCGGAGACGACGCCGACGGCGCCCCCGTCGCCGAGACCAATTCGGCGGAATAGACCGGATCGACATGACGACAACGGCGGCCGCATTGGCCGCCGTTTTGTTTTTGCAACCTTCACGATCCGCTTCGAACATGATCCGCTTCATCTTGGCCTTTTAAATCGGGCCTCTCTTCCCATATCTGGCTCAGGCCGCCTTTCGGGGCCGGAATTGACGCGGTTTTCTCGCCGTTCGGGAGAAAATCGTGGGCTGAGGAGGATGAAAATGAATATTGAAAAGCTGACCGAGCGCGCGAAAGGCTTCGTTCAATCGGCTCAGTCTCTCGCCTTGCGCGAGGGCCATCAGCAATTCACCCCGCTTCATGTTCTCAAGGTTCTGCTCGACGACGAACAGGGTCTTTCCGCGGGCCTGATCGACAGGAGCGGCGGACGTTCGCGCGACGCTCTGCGCGAATGCGAGCTCGCGCTGACGAAATTGCCGCGCGTCGAAGGCGCGGGCGCGGGCCAGCTTTACATGGCGCCCGCCACCGCGCGCCTGTTCGACACCGCCGAGAAGATCGCGCAGAAGGCCGGCGATTCCTTCGTCACGGTCGAGCGCCTGCTGCTCGCCCTGGCGATGGATGCGGGCAGCGACGCCGGGAAACTTCTCGCCGCCGCCGGCGTCACGGCGCAGGGACTGAACCGCGCCATCGAGGAACTGCGCAAGGGGCGCACCGCCGATTCCGCCTCCGCCGAAAACGCCTATGACGCCTTGAAAAAATATGCCCGCGATCTCACCGAAGCCGCGCGCGACGGAAAGCTCGATCCGGTCATCGGCCGCGACGAGGAGATTCGGCGCACCATCCAGGTTCTCTCGCGCCGCACCAAGAACAATCCGGTCCTGATTGGCGAGCCCGGCGTCGGCAAGACGGCGATCGTGGAAGGCCTCGCCCTGCGCATCGTCAATGGCGACGTGCCGGAGAGCCTGCGCGACAAGCGCCTGCTCGCCCTCGACATGGGCGCCCTGATCGCGGGCGCGAAATATCGCGGCGAATTCGAGGAGCGCCTGAAGGCGGTCCTGAATGAAGTCACCGCGGCCGCCGGCGGCGTCGTCCTGTTCATCGACGAAATGCACACACTGGTCGGGGCGGGCAAAGCGGACGGCGCGATGGACGCCTCGAACCTGCTGAAGCCGGCTTTGGCCCGGGGCGAACTGCATTGCGTGGGCGCGACCACGCTCGACGAATATCGCAAGCATGTCGAGAAGGACGCCGCTCTGGCGCGCCGTTTCCAGCCGGTTTTCGTCAGCGAGCCGACGGTCGAGGACACGATCTCGATTTTACGCGGCCTCAAGGAGAAATATGAGCTGCACCATGGCGTGCGGGTCGCCGACTCGGCGCTGGTCGCCGCCGCGACCCTGTCGAACCGCTATATTTCCGACCGCTTCCTGCCCGACAAGGCGATCGACCTGGTCGACGAAGCCGCCTCGCGGCTGCGCATGCAGGTCGATTCCAAGCCCGAGGAGCTCGACGAATTCGACCGCCGCATCGTCCAGCTCAAGATCGAGCAGGAGGCCCTCAAGAAAGAATCCGATCAGGCGTCGAAGGACCGGCTGAAGCGGCTGGAGGGCGAGCTTGCCGAACTGACCGAGAAATCGACCGCGCTCACGGCGCGCTGGCGGGCGGAAAAAGACAAGCTCGGCGCGGCGCAGAAGCTGAAAGAACAGCTTGAGGTGGCGCGCAACGATCTGCTGGCCGCGCAGAGGAAGGGCGATTACGCCGAAGCCGGCCGCCTCACCTATGGCGTGATCCCGGAGCTTGAACGCAAACTGGCCGACACCGAGGCGAAAGCCGGCGAAGTGCTGGTCGAGGAGGCGGTCACGCCTGACCATATCGCCCAGGTCGTCTCGCGCTGGACCGGCGTGCCGGTGGACAAGATGCTCGAAGGCGAGCGCGCCAAGCTGCTGAAAATGGAAGATGAGCTGGCGCGCCGCGTGGTCGGCCAGCGTGAAGCGGTGGCCGCGGTTTCGACCGCCGTGCGCCGCGCCCGCGCCGGTCTGCAGGACCCCAACCGGCCGATCGGCTCCTTCATGTTTCTCGGACCGACCGGCGTCGGCAAGACCGAATTGACCAAGGCTCTGGCCGCCTTCCTGTTCGACGACGATTCGGCGCTGATCCGCATCGACATGTCGGAATATATGGAGAAGCACTCGGTGGCGCGGCTGATCGGCGCTCCTCCCGGCTATGTCGGCTATGAGGAGGGCGGCGCGCTGACCGAAGCCGTTCGCCGCCGGCCCTATCAGGTGGTTTTGTTCGACGAAATCGAAAAGGCCCATCCCGACGTGTTCAACGTCCTGCTCCAGGTTCTGGACGACGGGCGGCTCACCGACGGACAGGGCCGCACGGTCGATTTCCGCAACGTCGTGATCATCATGACCTCCAATCTCGGGGCGGAATTTCTGGTCATGCAGAAGGAGGGCGAAGATTCGGCCGCGGTTCATGACGAGGTCATGGCGGTCGTGCGCAGCCATTTCCGGCCCGAATTCATGAACCGGATCGACGAGATCATCCTGTTCCACCGCCTGCGGCGGCAGGACATGGGCGCGATCGTCGACATTCAGTTCGGCCGGCTGGCCCGTCTGCTGGAGGACCGCAAGATCACGCTGGATCTGAGCGAGGCCGGTCGCGACTGGCTCGCCAACAAGGGCTACGACCCGGCCTATGGCGCGCGTCCGCTCAAGCGCGTGATCCAGAAGAATGTCCAGGACCCACTGGCCGAATTGATGCTGTCGGGCGAAATCGGCGAGGGCCAGACCGTCGAAATCTCGACGAGCGGCGCCGACCTGACGCTCGACGGCAAGCCGGTCTCAAGAGATGGGCATGTGAGCGAGACCAGTCCAGGCCGTCTCAACTGAACGGGATTTCCGGGAGGGCGGCTCGGCCGCCCTCCGGTTGCGGACAGTCAGTCTCCCGGGATGAGCGGTTGTATAAACGATTGGAGGCTCCGGTCTGACCGAAGCCTCCAATCGTTTGTACAGCCAGAAAAGTATGTGGCCCATCAGGAGCCCGCTGGACATTTCGGCCCCGGTATTCCTGCAATCCATGGAATGGATCTAATGAACCATTTCCTTTTCGGCCGTGTGCCGAAGTTTCGCAATTTCGTCCTTCAACACCAGTTTGCGTCGCTTGAGTTCATGCACCTTGAGCTCGTCAACGGAAGGGTGGAGCTCTTCCTTCTCGATCTCCCTTTCGAGCGCCATATGGCGGCGTTCGAGTTCGGCGAGATGGCTTTGCATGGACATGCGCAACTCCTATCGATGCTTGAACGACAAGATTGTGACACGAAGCGGGGAAGGCGCAAGAGGGAAAATTTTTTCGTGCGCCGCCCGGGCGCTGGCGCGGCGGCGCCAATAAGCGCTGGCGCAATCTGTGAAAGTCGCGTCTTGCGTTTGCGAAATGGACGGCGGAACGGCCTTGACTGTTTGGCGCCGCTATCTTGGCCGCTATCTTGGCCTTGCTCTCGCAGCGCGTCGCGGACATAATCCGGCGCCCGGCGCGAGGGCGCCCAAAAAACTGCCCAGCGGTTTTCGATGTCCAAGGAACTTAGCCAGGAAGAACGGGCCGAATTCGCCATCGAAGTCGAACGCTTGCGCCAGGAGCACCGCGATCTGGACGCCGCCATCGACGCATTGACGTCGGTGGGCGCCGGCGACCGCCTCCAGTTGCAGCGTCTCAAGAAACGCAAGCTGATGCTGCGCGATCGGATCACATTTCTCGAAGACGCCCTTACCCCCGACATCATTGCCTGAACCCCTCACCGCCGCCCGCGATTTTGGCGAAAAGCACGAGTTTCGCCAAAATCGCGCTTTCCCTTTTCGATGCGGCGCTTTAGACCGTCGCCTTCCCGAAGCCGCGAGTCCGAAACGTGCCGAATAATCATCCCCCCGTCGCGATCATCATGGGCAGCCAGTCCGACTGGGCGACCATGCGCCACGCCAAGGATACGCTTGAGGCGCTCGGGGTCGCGGCGGATGCGCGCATCGTCTCGGCTCATCGCACGCCCGACCGACTGATCGAATTCGCCAGAGGCGCGCGCGAGGCGGGGTTCAAGGTCATCATTGCCGGAGCGGGCGGCGCCGCGCATCTGCCGGGCATGACCGCCGCCATGACGCCTCTGCCGGTGCTGGGCGTGCCGGTCGAGTCCAAGGCCTTGTCCGGCGTCGATTCGCTCTATTCCATCGTGCAGATGCCGGGCGGCGTGCCAGTTGGAACTTTGGCGATCGGCAAGGCCGGGGCGATCAACGCCGCTTTGCTCGCGGCGTCTATTCTCGCCCTCAACGACGACAAGCTTGCGGCGAGGCTCGACGCCTGGCGCACGAAACAGACGGCGGGGGTCGCGGAGCGGCCGGACGGCCATGATTGAGAAGAAACTGGCGCCCGGCGCGCGGATCGGCATCGTCGGCGGCGGCCAGCTTGGCCGCATGCTGGCGCTCGCGGCGGCGCGCCTCGGTCTGTCCTGCCATATTTATACCGATCGCAAGGATGATCCCGCGATCGAGACCGCCGCCGCCGCGACAATCGCGCCCTATGACGATGAACAGGCGCTTTCCGGCTTCGCCGCGGCGGTCGACGTCATCACTTACGAATTCGAGAACATCCCTGCCAAGTCCGCTGAATTTCTCAACGCGATCAAGCCGGTGCGGCCTTCGCCCGCCGTGCTGGCGCTGACCCAGGACCGGCTGGCCGAGAAAAATTTCGTCTCCGGCCTGGGGATCGAGGTCGCGCCTTTCGCCCAGGTCGACGATGCAGGAGCGCTCGCCCGCGCGATAGCCCAGATCGGACGACCGTCAATCCTGAAAACCCGGCGTTTCGGCTATGACGGCAAGGGCCAGACGCTGATCCGCGAAGGCTCCGACCTCGCCGTCGCCTTCCGTTCGCTTGGGGCCCAGCCCTGCATTCTCGAAGGCTTCGTGCCCTTCGTCTGCGAGGTCTCCGTGGTGGCGGCGCGCGGTCTCGATGGCGATTTCGTCGCCTGGGACGTGGGCCTCAACACCCACGAGCATCATATTCTCGCCAAGACCGAAATTCCGGCCCCGATCGGCGAAGAACTGCGCGCGCGCGCCTGCGACAAGGCGATGCGGATCGCCGAAGCGCTCGATTATGTCGGGGTCCTGGCGGTCGAAATGTTCCTGGTCTCGACCCCATCGGGCAAAAGACTTTTGGTCAATGAAATCGCGCCTCGCGTGCATAATTCCGGCCATTGGACGCTCGACGGCGCGGCAACCTCGCAGTTCGAGCAGCATGTCCGCGCCATCTGCGGCTTTCCGCTCGGCGTCGCCCGCGCCCACGGCCCGGCCGAGATGATCAATCTGATCGGCGACGACATTTTCCGCTGGCGCGAATTGCTGGGCGTTCCCGGCGCCTGCCTGCATGTCTATGGCAAATCCGAAGCCCGCCCAGGCCGCAAGATGGGCCATGTCACGATTTTGAAGTCGGCGGAGCGTGACGGCGACGATCTGGCGCGGTAAAAGGCCCGAAATTCAACGGAAGGCAAAAGTGGCCTATATATCGACGCGCGGCGAAGCGCCCAAAATCTCCTTTACCGAGGCCCTGCTCGCGGGTCTCGCTCCCGACGGCGGCCTCTATGTCCCCGAGGCCATGCCGCGGCTTTCGCCCGAGGAAATGCGCGGCTTTGCCGGCAAACCTTATGTCGAGGTCGCCGAGGCGGTCATTTCGCCCTTCCTCGAAGGCGCGCTGGCGGCGCCCGATTTTCGCGCCATGCTGAAGGCCGCCTATCAAAGCTTCCGGCACAAGGCGGTGACGCCGCTCACGCAGATCGACGACAATCTGTTTGTGCTGGAGCTGTTCCACGGGCCGACGCTCGCCTTCAAGGACGTGGCGATGCAACTGCTTGGCCGCTTGATGGACCGCGCGCTGAAGGCGCGCGGGCAGCGCGCCACCATTGTCGGCGCGACCTCGGGCGACACCGGCGCCGCCGCGATCGAGGCTTTCCGCGGGCTCGATCAGGTCGATGTTTTCATCCTTTATCCCCATGGCCGCGTTTCCGACGTGCAGCGCCGTCAGATGACCACGGTCGCCGCCGACAATGTCCATGTGATCGCGCTTGAGGGAACCTTCGACGACGCGCAGGGGATGTTGAAGGCCTTTTTCCGCAACCGGGTCCTGCGCGAGGAACTTGGTCTTTCGGGGGTCAATTCGATCAATTTCGCCCGCGTCGTGGCGCAGATGGTCTATTATTTCACCTCCGCCGCCGTTCTGGGCGGACCGTTGCGGAAAATTTCCTTCACCGTGCCGACCGGCAATTTCGGCGACATTCTCGCCGGCCATATGGCCAGACAGATGGGCCTTCCGGTCGAGAAGCTGATCGTCGCCACGAATTCCAACGACATTCTCGCCCGCGCCCTGGCCTCCGGCCGTTATGAACTGCGCGGCGTCCATGCGACTCAGTCTCCGTCCATGGACATTCAGGTTTCCTCCAATTTCGAACGCCTGCTGTTTGACGCCGTCGATCGCGATCCCGCGGTTTTGCGTGGCCTGATGGCGAACCTCGACCAGTCGGGCGCTTTTGAGATCCCGCCGGCGGCGCTCGCAAGAATTCGCGCCGAATTCGGCGCCGGCAGCACGAGCGAGGCCGAGACTTCGGCCGAAATCGGACGGACCTGGCGCGAATGCGAGGGTCTCCTCGATCCTCATACGGCGGTCGCGGTCCATGTGGCGCGGCAATTTTTGGCCCGCGATCCGTCAACGCCGATGGTGGCGCTCGGCACGGCCCATCCCGCCAAATTCCCCGACGCCGTGCGCGCGGCGACCGGCGTTTCCGCGCCGTTGCCGCCCCATCTCGCCGATCTTTTCGAGCGCCAGGAGCGTTTCGACGTGCTGCCCAACGACGCGCAAGCCGTGGCCCGTTTCGTCCGCGCCCGCGCCCGCGCCGCGACCGGCAAACATGGCGGTTGAATCGAGCGAACTCGCCTCCGGCCTGCGCGTCGTCACCGACGCCATGCCCGGGTTGGAAACCGCCTCGCTGGGCGTTTTCGTCGCGGCCGGCTCGCGCAACGAGCGCGAGCAGGAACAGGGCCTGTCGCATCTCCTCGAACATATGGCTTTCAAGGGCACGCGGCGGCGCGACGCCCGCGCCATAGCCGAGGCGATCGAGAGCGCCGGCGGCGACCTCAACGCCGCTACCGGAGTTGAAAGCACCGCCTTTTACGCGCGGGTGTTGCGGGAGGATTGCAGCCTTGCGCTCGACGTGCTTGCCGACATTCTGACGGAAAGCCTGTTCGACCCGGTCGAGTTGGAACGCGAGAAGGACGTGATCTTGCAGGAGATCGCCGCCCTGCAGGATACGCCCGACGACCTGGTCATGGACCTGTTCAACGCCGCCGCCTTCCCGGGCCAGCCGATCGGCCGCGCGATTCTCGGGACGCCGGAAACCGTGGCCGGCTTCGACCGCGACGCCCTGCACGCCTATTTGCGCCGCCATTACGGCCCGCGCGCGCTGGTGGTCGGCGCCGCCGGCGCCGTCGATCACGCGCGGGTTCTGGATGATGCCGAGCGCCTGTTCGCTTGCCTTCCCTTGGCGCAACAGACCGCCATGGCGCCCGCAACCTATGTCGGCGGCGAGGCTTTGGTCGCAAAGAAACTCGAACAAACCCAGGTGGTGATTGGCTTCGAGGGGCGCGCCTACGCCGATCCGCAAAATTACGCCGCCCATCTTTTCGCCAATGCGTTGGGCGGCGGCATGGCTGCGCCATTGTTTCAGGAGGTGCGCGAAAAACGCGGCCTTGCCTATTCCATATCCTCCTTCCATTGGGCGTTCCTGGACACCGGCCTGTTCGGATTTGAGGCGGCGACTTCCGCGCGCCAAACCCGTGAACTCGTTGACGTTGCGCTAGCCTGTCTGGCCGAAAGCACACACAGCTTGACGGAAGCCGATCTCGTTCGCGCCAAAGCCCAGGCGAAGGTCGGCCTGTTGACGGCGCTCGAAAGCTCGTCGGCGCGGGCTGAACAGATCGCTCGCCAAACCATGATCTTCGGGCGGGTTCTGACTCGCGAGGAGATGATAGGGCGGATCGACGCCCTCAGCCTCAAGGAGGTGCGCGCCGCCGGCGCCGCCATGTTGCGGTCGTCCCCGACCGTCGCAATCCTGGGCGGCGCCCGCAAGGCGCCAGGCGCGGCGGAGGTCGCGGCCCAGCTTGCCGCGGTGTGATCTGGAGCGGTCGAAAGTCGTCGGCGTTCGTGCTAATCAAGCGCGAAACCCGCTGGCGCCTGTGAATCCACCATGAATCTTTTTGGATTTTCGCGAAAGAAGACATCGTCCGGCCGTATCGATGGCGAGGGCCTCTATCTGCGGCCGGCGCTGATGGGGGATTTCGACGCATGGCGACTGCTGCGTGGCGAAAGCCGCGCGTTTTTGACGCCTTGGGAGCCAACCTGGCCCCTCGACGACCTCACCAGGAGCGCCTTTCACCGCCGCGTCCTGCGTCAGGACCGCGAGCGGGCCCAAGACGAAGCCTATGCCTACCTGATTTTCCGTACGACCGACGATGCGTTGCTCGGCGGGCTTACACTGGGAAACCTGCGGCGCGGCGTCGCTCAATGCGGGACGCTCGGCTATTGGATGGGCGAAAAATATGCTGGAAAGGGCTTTATGACCAAGGCGGCCCGCGCCTTGTTGCGTCATGCCTTTCTGGAAATGGGCCTGCATCGCGTCGAGGCCGCATGCGCCCCCGACAACGAGCGCTCGCGCCGCCTGCTGGAACGCCTTGGCTTCCAACGCGAGGGCTTCGCCCGCGCCTATCTCCTGATTGACGGCGCGTGGCAGGACCATTTCCTTTTCGCCATGCTTGAGGGAGATTTCCTACGCGAAAACAAGGCCGAAAGCGCCACGCCGAAGGTTTGAGGCCCTGCCTCGTCGCGCGAGCCGCGGGCTCATGCCAAGGCCCGCGGTCGCCAACACCGCGCGTGGCGGGCCTACGCCAGGACGAACATCAAAATATGGCCATAGATTCGACACCTGGCCGGGGCACGCGGAAAGCCTCGCCGGCCGGCCATTTCCGGGCTAGGCAATCGCGGCGAGATTTGCGAAAACCCCTTACGGCCTCGTTGAGCCGCTCAAACAAGATCTCGCCCAAAGGTCGCGTGCGCCTGTTCCGTCCAGTCCTCCTGCTGCTGTTGCTCCTTTTCACGCTTTTCGGGTTTCGTCCCGCGAGCGCGGTGGAAGCGGCGCGCGTGCCGCCGGACGCGCAGGCGATCGACCTCACCCGCTGGGTAGAGAAATATTCCAACCAGGGCGACCGGATCCAGGTTTCGACCGCCCCCGGCCCTGACGGCGTCGTCCGCCGCATTGAAATTCATGCGCGCAACGCCGGCGCGCATCCATCCTGGATCGTGTTCGCGCTGACCAACGACACCGACGAACAGATGGAGCGACTGATCGTCGCGCCGCATTTCCGCATGGCCGGATCAGGCGTGATCTGGCCTGACCTCGGTTCGGAGCGGATCACCGAAATCACCGCAAGCCAGGGCATCCCGCCGGAGAAAGAGGATGTGGACGACGCGGACGTTTTCCGCCTCACCCTCGACCCGGGCGCAACCGTTACCTATGTCGCCGAGCTGAAGACGCCCAGACTTCCCCAGCTTTATCTCTGGGAGCCGGACGCCTACAAGGACAAGACCACGGAATTGACTCTCTACAAAGGCATCGTCATAGGCGTTGCGGGTTTGCTGGCCCTGTTCCTGACGGTTGTGTTCGTTGTCAAAGGCGCGGTGATTTTCCCGGCGGCGGCGGCCTTGGCCTGGGCGGTCCTCGCCTATGTTTCGATCGATTTCGGCTTCTGGTCCAAAGTGTTCGGCACCCAGGTCGAAGCTGACCGGATCTGGCGCGCCGGGGCCGAAACCGTTCTCGCCGCCACCATGGTCGTTTTCCTCTTCGCCTATCTCAACCTCGGCCGTTGGCATGTCCGCGCCTCCCATGTCGCGGGGGTGTGGCTGGCCTTTCTGACAGCTCTGGTCGGCCTGGCCGTTTACAACGCGCCGATCGCCGCCGGCATCGCCCGCATTTCCCTGGCCTCCACCGCCGGGGTCGGTTTTGTGCTCGTCATCTATCTCGCCACTCATGGCGTCGAGAGGGCGGTCATGCTGATCCCGACCTGGCTGCTGCTGGTGGTTTGGGTCGTGGCGGCGGGCTTCATCGTCAATGGCTCGATCGCCAACGACCTCGCGGCGCCCGCGCTGCTCGGCGGCCTCGTCCTCATCGTCATGCTGATCGGCTTCACTGTCATGCAGAGCGCCTTTGCCGGCGGCGGCGGGCATGGCGCGATCAGCGATGTCGAGCGCAAGGCGCTCGCGCTGACAGGCGCCAATGACATCATCTATGACTGGGATGTTGTGAACGACCGCATTTACGTCAGCCCCGAGATCGAGGAACAGCTGGGCGTGCGGCGGGGCGATCTCGAAGGCCCGGCTTCGTCGTGGCTGAGCCTGCTTCATCCGCTTGAGCGTGACCGCTACCGCGCCTGTCTCGACACTGTTCTCCAGCAGCGCCGCGGCCGAATCGCCCAGGATTTCCGCTTCCACGCCAGCGACGGACAATATTTCTGGTTCCGCTTGCGCGCCCGCCCCGTTGTTGGACAGGACGGCGAAGTCGTGCGCCTCGTTGGCACATTGACCGACGTCACCGATCAAAAAAACGCCTTCGAGCGACTCTTGCACGACGCGGTCCACGACAATCTCACCGGCCTGCCCAACCGCGAAATCTTTTACGACCGGCTGGAAACAGCCTTGCTTCAAGCCGAGTCCGACACCGACAATCGGCCCAACGTGCTTTGCGTCGACATCGATGGCTTCAACCGGATCGTTCGCACGGTCGGCGCTTCCGCCGGGGATTCGGTTCTGCTCACCGTCGCCCGACGCCTCGGGCGTCTGCTGAAGTCACGCGACACATTGGCTCGAATTTCCGGCGACACTTTCGCGGTGATCCTGGCTGCCGAAGCGACGACCGAACAGATCGTCCATCTGGCCGACCGTATCAGGCGTTCAGTTTCGATTCCGATTACGTTCGCCAATCGCGAAATTCCACTTGCCGTTTCGATCGGCGTCGCGCTGTTCGACCCGCAATGGCATCCTAAAGGCGAGGAGATGCTCCGGGACGCCGAGATCGCGATGCGCTTCGCCAAACGCGAAGGTGGCGGACGGGTCGAAGTCTTCCGGCCGTCGATGCGCGCGCAAGGCGCCAATCGCCGGGCGCTCGAAGGGGAATTGCGCCGCGCGCTCGACAGTGACGAAATAAAGTTATTCTTCCAGCCGATCGTGCGGCTCGATGATCGCACGGTCGCCGGCTTCGAAGCGCTGTTGCGTTGGGAGCATCCGCGACTCGGGCGGGTCGACGCCAGCGAATTTTTTCCGCTTGCCGAGGAGAGCGGCCTGATCGTCGATCTCGGTCTGTTTGCCATCCAGCGCGCGGCGCGCGAACTTGCCGCCTGGCAGAAGGCGCTCGACGTCGATCCTCCGTTTTTCGCTTGCGTGGATATTTCGTCCCGGAAAATCTTGCGTCACGACCTGCTCGCCGACGTGAAGAACGTTGTTAGCCGGGTCAGCATTCTGCCCGGATCGCTCAAGCTGGGATTGAGTGAAGCGCTGGTGATGGAAAATCCCGAATATGCCGCGCAGATACTTGGACGCCTCAAGGAGCTGGGCGCAGGCCTCACTCTCACGCGTTTCGGCTCCGGCTATTCGTCGCTGGCCTATCTCCAGCGTTTCCCCTTCGACATGATTCGGATCGACCGCGGCCTGGCGCCTCAGGACCCAGTGACGAATCGCGCGGCCATGCTGCGCTCGCTGGTCACGCTCGCTCATGATTTCGGCATGGAGGCGATGACCGAGGGCGCGGAGAACGAATCGGACGTGATCGAATTCTCCCAGATCGGCTGCGAATATGCGTTGGGTTTCGCTTTCGGTCCGCCGCTCAGCGCATTGGAAGCCCGCAAGCTCGTGGGCGCGGCGGCCGAACCCGCCAGCTGATCAGGCGTGGCCCGCCTCGTCGGCCAGAAATCGCAAATCGACCCCGATGACGCCTAACGCGTGTTCATATTTCATCTCATGCTCGGGGTCGAACAGGAGGATGGAATCCGCCGGGCAGATCATCCAGCTGTTGGCGAGAATCTCCTGTTCGAGCTGTCCGGGCGACCAGCCGGCGTAGCCCAGCGCGAGGACCGCCTTGCGCGGACCGTCCCCTTGGGCGATGGCGCGCAAAACGTCGAGCGTCGCTGTCATCGAAACGCTCTCGTCGATCTTCATGGTGGCGTCGTCGGCGCGGTAATCCGCGGAATGCAGCACGAAGCCGCGGCTGGCGTCCACCGGGCCGCCGGAAAGAACACGCTGGTCGCCGACCCTTTCAACCAGCCGAACCGCATCGGAGGAATCGATCACCTTGAGTTGTAGCAGAAGATCGACCAAATTGACGCCCGGCGCGGGATGATTGACGATGATTCCCATCGCGCCCTCTTCGGAATGTGCGCAGACATAGACCACCGATCGGTTGAAATGGACGTCCTGCAGGCTGGGCATGGCCACAAGGCACTTGCCTTCGAGAAACGGACCAGGACCGGATGTATTCACTTTGACGCCTTTCCTTCGCGTCCCGGCCCGTCCGGCGGAAAGGCCGGCCGCCGGCGCCACGCGCGGCATGAGGAGATATGCTAAAGGATGAGCGCGCAATGTGAAGCCCCTTCATCGTCGCGGATTTTTCATAAGGTCGGGTTGACGCTCGCTCTGGCGCTGGCGTTTTCCACGGCCGCGCGCGCGAGCGACTGGGTCGCGGGACCAAAATCCGAGGCGCGGGTCGTCGACGGCGGCCTTTTGGATGGCGCGCGCTACGCTCTGGTGCAGGTTCGTCTGGCCGGAGCCGCCGTGACCTATTGGCGCGATCCGGGCGAGGCCGGCTCGCCGCCGACTTTCGATTTCGCCGGGTCCGACAATCTGGGCGACGCCGCGACCCTTTATCCTCAGCCGTCGCGAATCGACGAAGACGGGTCGGTCGCTTTTGGCTATCAACATGAGGTCATGTTCCCGATTCGCGTCACGCCGATCGACCCGGCCAAGCCGGTGATCCTGACGCTGAGACTCGATTACGCGGTCTGCGACAAGATCTGCGTCCCGGTTCACGCCCAGTTGAGTGGCGTCCTCGACCCACATCCACAGACGCCGGAAAGCGCGTTGCTCGCCGACGCGATGAAGAACGTGCCCAAGCCCCTCGACGGCGATGCGGCCGCCAAGGAGGCGAGCGTCGCGCCGGCTCCGGTCGCGGATGGCAAGGCGCAATGGCTGGTCAAGATAAACGATGGCGAGGCCCGCGACCTTTTCGTCGAACCGCCCGCCGGATTTTACTTCGACGTGAAACCGGCGGCGATGAAAAATGCCTTTCTCCTGGCGATGATCGAGCATCCGGCGAAACGAACGCGGCCCGAAGCGCCGTTGCGCCTGACCGTCGCCGGCCCTTCGCCCGTCGAATTCGATCTTGTCCTGCCTGCCAAGAATTGATGTCTCGCCTCGATTTCACCAGCCAGCGCCTGTTTACGCCCGCCCCGCTCGCACCCGGCGCCATGATCGAGCTCACGCGCGATCAGTCCAATTACCTCGTCAATGTCCTGCGGCTAGGCGAAGGGGCGCGCCTGCTCGTGTTCAACGGCAGCGACGGCGAATGGCGAGCCGCGCTGGCCAATCCAGGCAAAAGAGCCGTCCAGCTTCGCATCGAGACACGGATCCGGCCGCAAGAAGGCCTGCCCGATCTCGACTATCTGTTCGCGCCGCTCAAACACGCCCGACTCGATTACATGGCCCAAAAGGCGGTCGAAATGGGCGCGCGGCGGCTGCGTCCGGTTTTTACCCGGCGAACCCAGGCGAGCCGGATCAATCTGGAGCGAATGCGGGCCAATGTGGTCGAAGCCGCCGAGCAATGCGGACTGCTCGCCCTGGCCGAAGTTCTGGAGCAGGAGAAACTCAAGGCGGCCACGGCGAACTGGCCGGTCGACCGCTTGCTGATCTTTTGCGACGAGGCGGCGGATATGGCCGGTCCGATCGAGGCCCTGCGGGAGGCCGGCGCGGGCTTTTCCAAATTTGCGGTTCTGATCGGCCCCGAAGGCGGATTCGACGACAGCGAACGCGCCTATCTTTCGCGAATCGCGCCAAGCATCCGCATATCCCTTGGACCCCGCGTGCTGCGCGCCGATACGGCGGCGGTGGCGGCGCTGACCCTGGTTCAGGCGGCTCTTGGCGACTGGCGCGCATGAAACCGGCATGCGCGCGACGGACGACATGATCTCGCCATCATGTTGGGGTCAAAACGACCCATGACAGAGAGATTCGTGATCACCGGAACACCACGGCTATCCGCAATCGCGCGCCGTCTGTTTGTGGGGTTCGCTCTGACGCTTGCCGGTGCGCTGACGCCCGTTTGCAGTCTGGCGGCGGAAGATTTTTTTCCATTGAATCCACTCTTCGCGCTGCCGGCGTCCTTGTTCGGGGGTGAAACCCGCGTTCCAGCCGCCCGCCCGGCCATCGCCAGTCCGGCGCATGCCCATTTTGTCGCCGCTCACCCGCCAAGCGAGGCGCCGGAAGGCCGCCTGCGATTGCGGCGTGTGGCCTTTCGCGGGATGCAGCCGGACTAGAAAACGCATTCCCGGAAGGCTGGCAGGACGCTTTGGTTCCAGGCGCCATGATAGAGCGCCAGCCGCTTTTGCGCCAAGGTTTCACCGGTCTCGGCGATTTCCTCCAATGTTGCGAGATATTGTGTTTCGTCGTGGCCGGCAGGGTCGAGGCGGTTGCGGCGCGCAAGTCCCGCACGGGCCAGCGGCAGAATGTCGA
>JAJYCZ010000210.1 GCA_021777915.1 Pseudomonadota bacterium
ACGCCCGGAAGGGGCAATGGCGCACGCCATGTCAGCGGTCAGCAAAAGAATGCGCCCCGCTCGAGGGCGGAAATCTGCGCCCCGCTCGTCAGCACGGCGCTGACGACGCCGTAAATAGAAGCGTCCAGCTTCTCCGGCGGGATCAATGGCCGGCCGATCGGCGAATACAGCGCCGAAAAGTCGCTCTCCAGCGCCGTCAGCGCCTCGTTCACGATCGCGCGGATCGACCGCAGCGGATGATTTTGCCGAACGCGAACCTCAAGATCGACATAGCTGAACAATGATCCAGACCGCTCGTCCTCGTCCCGCATGCATCAGCCTCCGCGTCCCCGCGAATAGACTGAATCACTCAACGATTCCTGTGGCGAGCGCCTTTTTCAACAGCCCGTTATATCTCCACGCCACGCAAGTTGCGTGCCCCGCGCTTTATTGCCCGATAAATCTGCCCCGCATAAATCGCTCGGCCGCAATTCCGATTAATGCGAGAAAGGCTCCAAATATAAATATTAGTTGCTTATTTATCTCCGATTCGCCATATTCTATAAAATAGCTCATCCGCAACCATCCGACTAAATTAAATATAGGGTTGTAATAACCAATCTCATGCATCGAACTTGTAATAAATTGCAACGGAATATATACGCTAGACGTTATGTACATAATTATTAATATAATTATAACAGCGTGAGCACCAAATATTCCGAAAGTCGCCATCATCATGGACATAAATACGCCGGCGCAAATACCGAAATAGATTGTAGCGCCTAAAGCTGATATTGCTACGTTTACATCGTTTGGAACTACTTCCACCCCCATAAGGTAGAGAATAAAAACAAATAGAGCAGCGACAACGATAGCTGCCAAGCTCTCCAGCACGATACGCGCAGCTAACAGATGGATCGGAGCGATAACCGGTAAACTCAGAAGCGCCCTGCCCCCGTAAACCGCAGAGCCGATCATTTTTGCTGGATAAAAGGCGAGGCAATATGGTAATATTGCGCTACCCATAAAAATAAACGGGTCGCCCCCGAAAGGAGCGATCTTGTTAACCAGAGCATATCCGAAAACAACGAAAGATACATGGGCAAGCGGCCACAATATAGCTATTGAGTAGCTAAGGAACCCGCTTCCAAAACGAGTTTTCATATCGATCAAAATAATTGCCATTATGATCCTGGCCTGCTCATTCCAGAACGCAGCGTCCTTTCGCGGCGGCTCGCTGTGGCTAGCTGAAATTTTTGCAAAGCTGGGCATGCGTCCTCTTCCACCGCGGCGCAACGCAATTCACGCACAAAGCGGTCACAGTGATCGGCCCCCACTGAGTGGTCCGATTTCAATGTTAGTTGATTGACGATCTCGGGACCAGCGCGGGCGGCAGCGCTGGGCCAGGGCTGGGCGGGGTTGCGCAGTCGCCCCGCGCGGCCGACGTGGGCACGAACACCTCGGGCGCCGGCGGTTTGTAGCCCAACGATTCATGAGGCCGCACCGTGTTGTAGTGGAGGCGCCAACTCTCGATCACGATCTTGGCTTCCGTGAGCGAGTAGAAGATTTCTCCGTCGAGCACTTCATCGCGTAGCCGTCCGTTGAAGCTCTCGATGAAGCCGTTCTCCCAGGGGCTGCCCGGCGCGATATAGGCTGTCCTGGCGCCGACCGCTGCAATCCAGTCCTGCACGGCCGTGGCCACGAACTCCGGACCGTTGTCGGAACGAACCTGTTCGGGGACGCCACGCAGGATGAACAGATCGGAAAGGACGTCGATGACGTCCGTCGACTTGAGCTTCCGGGCAATGCGGATCGCCAGACATTCGTGCGTGAACTCGTCGACGATGTTCAGCATCCTGTACTTTCTGCCCTCGTGCGTGCGGTCCTCGACAAAGTCGTACGACCAGACATGGTTCGGCCGCTCGGCGCGCAGCCGCATGCAAGAGCCGTCCGCCAGCCAAAGCCGGCGTCGCTTCGGTTGTTTGGCTGGAACTTTCAGCCCCTCGCGCCGCCAGATCCGCTCGACCCGCTTGTCATTACCCCCCAGCCGGCGGCCGATCGCAGAAGCTCCGCGATCTTCCGGTAGCCGTAGCGGCCATACTGGCGAGCGCGTTCGATAATGTCGGCGGTCAATCGTTCTTCGTCTTCTCGCCCCGTCGGCGTCCGCCTCTGCGTCGATCGGCCAGTCCGAGCACCCGGCAAACCCGGCGCTCGGACAGCTTCAATTCCGATCTGACGTGATCAATGCAGGCGCGGCAACGCGCGGGGCTCAGAAGTTTCCCTTTGCCGCCTCCGCCAGGGTCATCTTGTCCAGCGTCAGGTCCGAAACGGTTCGCCGAAGTCGAGTGTTCTCGGCCTCAAGATCCTTCAACCGCTTGACCTGGTCGCTCTTCAGACCCCCAAACTCCCGGCGCCAGCGATAGTACGTAACCTCCTCACGCCGATCGATCGGACCGCATCCGCCACCGCGTGGCCCTGCGAAACCAGCACGTCGACCTGACGAAGCTTGGTGACGATCTCCTCCGGCTTATGGCGCTTTCTCGGCATTCTGATCCTCCTTCTCCATGTCCAAAGACATACTTCAAGGTGGACCAATTCAACGGGGGTGGATCAATAGCCATATAACCTTTTAATTGCTCAACGAACGTTCGGAGGCGCTTGTTCCCATGCCCATCCTCATCACCGGCGGCGCCGGTTTCATCGGCTCGGCTGTCGCGCGAAGAATCGTGGGGGCGACGGGCGATTCCGTTCTGGTGTTCGACAAGCTGACCTACGCCGGCAATCTGGCCTCGCTCGCCCCGGTGGCGGGCGACCCGCGCTTCGCCTTCCGCCAGGGCGACATCTGCGATCGCGCCGCCGTCGCGCGCGCGCTGGCGGAGTTCCAGCCGAACGTGCTGATGCATCTGGCGGCCGAGAGCCATGTCGACCGCTCGATCGACGGGCCGGCGGCCTTCATCGAGACCAATCTGGTCGGCACGTTCACGCTGCTCGACGCCGCGCTCGCCTACTGGCGCGGCCTGCCGGCCGGGCGGGCCAAAGCCTTCCGCTTCCTGCACGTCTCGACCGACGAGGTGTTTGGCGCGCTGGGAGCCGAGGGACTGTTTCGCGAGGACACGCCGTATCAGCCGAACTCGCCCTATTCGGCCTCCAAGGCCGGCTCCGACCATCTGGCGCGCGCCTGGCGCGAGACCTACGGGCTGCCGACCCTGATCACCAATTGCTCGAACAATTACGGGCCGTATCACTTCCCCGAGAAGCTGATCCCGCTCACCATCCTCAACGCGCTGGAGGGCAAGCCGCTGCCGGTCTACGGCCGCGGCGACAACGTGCGCGACTGGCTCTATGTCGAGGACCACGCCGCCGCCCTGCTGCTGGCGGCGCGCGAGGGGGCGGTGGGCGAGACGTATAATGTCGGCGGCCGCAGCGAGCGGACCAACCTCGAGGTGGTGGAGGCGATCTGCGCCCTTCTGGACGAGTTGCGGCCGCGCGCGAACGGGCCGTATCGCGAGCTGATCACGTTCGTGCAGGACCGGCCGGGCCACGACCTGCGCTACGCCATCGACTGCGCCAAGATCGAGCGCGATCTGGGCTGGCGGGCGACCGAGACGTTCGAGACCGGGCTGCGCAAGACCGTGCGCTGGTATCTCGACAATTCCGAATGGTGGCGGGCGATCCAATCGGGTAAGTACCGCGGCGAACGGCTCGGTCTCAAGGTCTGAGCGGCGGCCGGATCGGATTATCCCATGCGTTTCGAAGACACGGCAATTTCAGACGTGAAGATCGTCACCCCGAGGAAGCACGGCGATGCGCGCGGCTTCTTCTCGGAAGTGTACAAGCAGTCGGACTGGCGCGCGGCCGGGCTCGATCGGACCTTCGTGCAGGACAACCACTCGATGTCCGCGCCGGTTGGCACGCTGCGCGGCCTGCATTTTCAAGTACCGCCGTTCGCGCAGGACAAGCTGGTGCGCGCGGTGCGCGGCCGCATCCTCGATGTCGCGGTCGACATCCGCAGATCCTCGCCGACCTTCGGCCGGCATGTGGCGGTGGAGCTGTCGGCGGAAAACTGGCGGCAATTGCTGGTTCCGATCGGGTTTGCGCATGGCTTCGTGACGCTCGAGCCCGATACGGAGGTGCTGTACAAGGTGACCGCGCTCTATTCCGCGCCCGACGACCGCGGGCTGGCCTGGGACGATCCGGACCTCGGCATCGACTGGCCGCTGCCGCCGGGCGGGCCGCTGCTGTCCGACAAGGACCGGCGCTGGCCGCGGCTGCGCGACCTCGCGGACGCCTTCGCGTGACGCGCCTGCGCATCGCCGTCACCGGGCTGACCGGGCAGGTCGTCAGCGCGCTGATCGAGCGCGCGCCGCGCGAGGTCGAACTGATCGCGCTCGGCCGGCCGCAGCTCGATCTGTCCATGCGCGACGCCGTTCTGGCGACCCTGCGCGCGGCGCGCTGCGACGTGATCGTCAACGCCGCCGCCTATACCGCGGTCGACCGGGCCGAGAGCGAACCGGACCTCGCCATGCGCGTCAACGGCGAGGGCGCGGGTTATGTCGCGGAGGTAGCGGCCGAACTGGGCGCGCCGCTGCTGCATCTGTCGACCGATTACGTGTTCGACGGAACGCTCGACCGCCCCTGGCGCGAGGACGATCCGACCGGCCCGACCGGCGCCTACGGGCGCTCGAAACTCGCGGGCGAGCAGGCGATCGCCGCCATCCACGCCAACCACGCCATCCTGCGCACGGCCTGGGTCTACAGCCCGTTCGGCGCGAACTTCGTCAAAACCATGCTGCGCCTCGGCGAAACGCGCTCCGAAATCGGCGTCGTCGCCGACCAGACCGGCAATCCGACATCGGCGCTCGACATCGCCGACGCGCTGATCGCGATCGCGACGCGGCTGCGCGCTGATCCCTCGCCCGCCCTGCGCGGCGTGTTCCACATGACCGGCGCGGGTGCGGCGACATGGGCCGATTTCGCCGAGGCGATTTTCGCCGAAGCGGAACGGCGCGGCCGGCCCCCGATCAAGGTCAGGAGAATCGCGACAGCGGATTATCCGACCCCGGCGAAGCGGCCGGCCAACTCCCGCCTCGACAACGAGAAACTCTCCCGTGCTTACGGCCTCGCGCTGCCGCACTGGCGTACATCCCTGACCACCTGCCTCGATCGCCTGATCGGCTGAATTGAAAGTATCGTACATGCGTGGAATCGTTCTGGCCGGCGGCTCGGGCACCCGCCTTCACCCGATGACGCTGGCCGCCTCCAAGCAATTGCTGCCCGTCTACGACAAGCCGATGATTTATTATCCGCTGTCGGCGCTGATGCTTGC
>JAJYCZ010000040.1 GCA_021777915.1 Pseudomonadota bacterium
GCGATTTCGGTCTTGCCGCAGCCGGTCGGCCCGATCATCAGGATATTCTTGGGCAGAACCTCCTCACGCATCGCGCCTTCAAGGCGCAGCCGCCGCCAGCGGTTGCGCAAGGCGATCGCCACCGCCCTTTTGGCGTCCTTCTGGCCGACGATATAGCGGTCCAGTTCGGAAACGATTTCCCGTGGAGAGAGGTCTGTCATGGGGCGGGGCCTGAATTTCGCTTTCGTCAGAGCGAATCGATGGTTTCGACGACGATGTTGGAATTGGTGTAGACGCAGATGTCCGCCGCGATCTGGAGCGATCGCCGGGCAATGGTCTCGGCGTCGAGATCCGTATCGATCAGGGCGCGCGCGGCGGCGAGCGCATAGTTGCCGCCCGAGCCTATGCCCATGACCACGCCCAGCGGCGAGGGCTCGGGCTCCAGCACGTCGCCGGTGCCGGTGAGAACCAAAGCGGCGTTTTTGTCGGCCACCAGCATCATCGCCTCCAGCCGGCGCAGATAGCGGTCGGTGCGCCAGTCCTTGGCGAGTTCGACGCAGGCGCGCAGAAGCTGGCCGGAATATTGCTCCAGCTTGGCTTCAAGACGTTCGCTGAGGGTGAAGGCGTCGGCGGTCGCGCCGGCGAAGCCGATGATGACCTCGCCCTTGCCGAGCCGGCGCACTTTTCTGGCGTTGCCCTTGATGATGGTCTGGCCGAGGCTCACCTGCCCGTCCCCGGCGATCACCGTCTTGCCGCCCTTGCGCACCAGCACGATGGTGGTGGCGTGCATCGAGGGCGCGCCCGATTGGTCCGTCATGACTGAAACAACCTGAAATGTTCCGTCGCGATCGACGGGCAGACCGCATCTATGGCCTGCCTGTGGCAATGACAAGTCTTTTGCGGTTAGAGTGGCGCGGCGGAGCGCCATTTGCTATGAGCCGTGGCGTTCGCCGGCGTGAGAAAAACTTTCGGCGCGTGGGCCACGACGGGACTGCAAATGACGCGACAGGCAGAGCTCAAACGCACGACCAAAGAGACCGATATTGCGGTCAAGCTGACGATCGACGGCGGCGGCGCGAGCAAAATTTCGACCGGAATCGGTTTTTTCGACCACATGCTCGACCAGTTGGCGCGCCATTCGCTGATGGACATCGAGATTACCGCCAAGGGTGACCTGCACATCGACCAGCACCACACGGTGGAGGATGTCGGGATCGCACTGGGTCAGGCATTGAAACGCGCGGCGGGCGATTTTCGCGGCATCATGCGCTATGCCGACGCCTTTGCGCCGATGGACGAGACCCTGACCCGCGTCGCCATCGACGTGTCCGGCCGGCCGTTCCTGGTTTTCCGCACCGAGATTCCCCAGGCCAAGATCGGCGAATTCGACACCGAACTGGTGCGCGAGTTCTTTCAGGCCTTCGCCCAGAATGCGGCGATCACCCTGCATATCGAGACGCTCTATGGCGGCAACAGCCATCATATCGTCGAATCCTGCTTCAAGGGGGTGGCGCGAGCGCTCGGCGCGGCGCTGGCGATCGATCCGCGGCAGAAGGAGCGCATTCCCTCCACCAAGGGAATGCTGTGACGGGGCGAGGAATGGCCATGAGACTTTATGGGGTTTTCCTCCCAGCCGGCGAGGGCTCCGGCGAAGCCCTGGAACGCGCGGCCTTCGTCAAGCAGGGCTTTTCGCACGAGGCTTTCTGGCTGACGCCGCTTTGGGCGGCGCGCAAGGGATTGTGGGACGCGTTCGCATTCTGGATCGTCTGGGTCGGCGTCGTGACGGGGCTCGCTTTGGCTTTCCGCCTCGACGGTCCGGCGGCCGGCCTGATCTATCTGGTCGGCGCCGTGGCCTTCGGCCTTGAAGGCGACCGGCTGGAGCAATCCCATCTCAGGAAATGCGGTTTCGCCTTGCGGGCTTTTGCGCTGGGCGATACGGCGCGCGAGGCGGAACAGGTTTTTTTCGAAGGACCCGTCAAGGACCTTCCCGCCGCTTCGCCGCCGCCCGAATCGGTCGAAGAACCGGCGCAGGAGCCGGCGCTGACGCCACAGGCCGGGACGATTGATCTTTTGGGCCTTTTTCATCCGGAGAATTGACGAAGTGAAGGTCGCGATCATCGATTACGGCTCCGGCAACCTGCATTCGGCGGCCAAGGCCTTCGAGCGCGCCGCACGCGACGGCGGCTTCGCGGCCTCGATCCAGGTCACCTCCGACCCTGACGCGGTTTCGCGCGCGGATCGCATCGTCCTTCCCGGCGTCGGCGCCTTTCCTGATTGCCGGGCCGGCCTGCTCGCCATCGCCGGCATGGCCGAGGCGCTTGAAGAGGGTGTGCGGGAAAAAGGAAAACCATTCCTCGGCATTTGCGTCGGAATGCAATTATTGGCCGAGCGCGGACTGGAGCATCACGAAACGCCTGGTCTCGGCTGGATCAAGGGGACGGTCACGACCATAAAGCCCAGCGATCCGGCGCTGAAAATTCCGCATATGGGCTGGAACAATCTCGCGCTTGGCCGCCCTCATCCGGTCTTCGAGGGCCTCGCGACCGGGGAAAACGGCCAGAACGCCTATTTCGTCCATTCCTTCCATCTCGTCGCCTCCGACGCTCAGGACGTGATCGCGACGACCGACTACGGCGGTGCGCTGACGGCGGCGGTGGGGCGCGACACTGTCGTCGGCGTGCAGTTTCATCCGGAAAAGAGCCAGACCTTCGGTCTGCGGCTGATTTCCAATTTCCTGAGGTGGACGCCGTGATCCTGTTTCCCGCAATCGATCTCAAGGGCGGGCAATGCGTCCGGCTGGTCCATGGCGACATGGCGCTCGCCACCGTTTTCAATGACGATCCGACCGCCCAGGCGCTGACTTTCGAGCGTCAGGGCTTCGAATATCTCCATGTCGTCGATCTCGACGGCGCTTTCGCCGGCAAGCCGATGAACGCCCAGGCCGTCGAGAAGGTTCTGGCGGCCGTGACAAAAATGCCGGTCCAGCTCGGCGGCGGCATCCGCGACCTGCGCACGATCGACGGCTGGCTCGACAAGGGAATCGCGCGGGTCATCATCGGCACCGCCGCGGTGCGCGATCCCGCTCTGGTGCGGGAGGCCGCCCGGCGCCATCCCGGCAGGATCGCCATTGGCGTCGACGCCCGCGACGGCCTTGTCGCGGTCGAGGGCTGGGCCAAATCGTCCCAGCTGACCGCCATCGAACTGGGCAAGAGATTCGAGGACGCCGGCGTCGCCGCGATCATCTATACCGACATTTCCCGCGACGGCGTGCTCAAAGGCCTGAATATCGAGGCGACGCTGGCTCTGGCGAACAGCCTGGCCATTCCCGTGATCGCCTCCGGGGGCCTCGCCTCGATCGCCGATATCGAGCGGTTGCTGGAGCCAGACTGCGCGCGTCTCGCCGGAGCCATCACCGGCCGGGCGCTTTATGACGGCCGGCTCGATCCCGAGCAGGCCTTAAAGCTGATCAAGTCGAAACGCGCCGCCTGAGGGGAGGGTTTTTTGCTCAAGACTCGCGTCATTCCCTGCCTTGACGTCAAGGACGGCCGGGTGGTCAAGGGCGTCAATTTCGTCAATCTGCGCGACGCCGGCGATCCGGTGCAATGCGCCATCGCCTATGACGCCGCCGGCGCCGACGAATTGTGCTTCCTCGACATCACCGCCAGCCATGAGGAGCGCAATCTCCTGTTCGACGTGGTGCGAAGGACGGCGGAAGCCTGTTTCATGCCGCTGACCGTCGGCGGCGGCGTGCGCACGCTCGACGACATCCGCAATCTGCTGCTCGCCGGCGCCGACAAGGCCTCGATCATGACCGCCGCCGTCCACGACCGCGATTTCGTGCGCCGCGGGGCGGAGAAATTCGGCAGCCAGTGCATCGTCGTCGCCATCGACGCCAAGGCGGTCACGCCCGGCCGCTGGGAGGTGTTCACCCATGGCGGGCGAAGGCCGACTGGCATCGACGCGGTCGAATATGCGAAAGAAGTCGTCGCACTGGGCGCCGGCGAAATTCTTCTCACCTCGATGGACCGCGACGGCGCCAAATCCGGCTTCGACATCGAATTGACTCGGGCGGTCTCCGACGCCGTCTCGGTTCCGGTCATCGCTTCGGGCGGGGTTGGAACGCTCGAACATCTGGTCGAGGGCGTGCGCGACGGCGGCGCCAGCGCCGTGCTGGCGGCCTCGATCTTTCATTTCGGCGAATATTCGATCGGCGAGGCCAAGGTTTTCATGGCGAAAGCCGGGCTACCGATGCGGCTCGATCCCCCCGACGTCCAGGGCGCGGCAAGATGACGGAAAATTTCACGCTCCACGATCTCGCGGCGCTGATCGCGCAGCGCGCGCAGGCGACGGCCGATCAATCCTATACCAAGAGCCTGCTGGTTTCGGGGACCGGCAGGATCGCGAAAAAATTCGGCGAAGAGGCGGTCGAGGCGGTGATAGCGGCGGCCCAGAAAGACCGCAACGCCCTTAAACTCGAGGCGGCCGACGTTCTCTATCACCTATTGGTCTTGCTTCAAGACGGCGGCGTTTCGTTGCAGGATGTGATCGATGAACTGGCTTGGCGCACCCGCCAGTCGGGACATCAGGAAAAGGCGTCCCGCACGAGCTAGGACGCCCATTGGCCTTGGAGGGGGACTCGGAGGCGTTCTTGGAGGCGTTCTTGACTGAAGGCGGCGGCGACATCGGCGGCAAGGCTCTTTCCAGCGAAGCCGCCGGCCCCAACTTTTCTCCCTATCGTCATTTTTCCAGGGATGAATGGGCCAAGCTGCGCGCCGACACGCCACTGACGCTGGCCGTCGAAGACCTCAAGCGTTTGCAGTCGCTCAACGATCCGATCTCGCTCGAAGAAGTCATCGCCATCTATCTACCGCTGTCGCGCCTGCTGGCGCTTTACGTCGCGGCGACGCAAGGCCTGTTCAAGGCGACGCAGCGTTTTCTCGGGGCCGATGACGGCAAGGTTCCCTACATCATCGGCGTCGCGGGTTCGGTCGCGGTGGGCAAGTCCACGACGGCGCGCGTGCTCCAGGCCCTGCTGTCGCGATGGCCCAACACGCCGAAAGTCGATCTGATCACGACCGACGGCTTCCTCCTGCCCAACGCGCAGTTGGAAGAGCAGGACCTGATGGACCGCAAGGGCTTTCCCGAAAGCTACGACACCAACAAGCTTCTGCGCTTCCTCTCCGACGTCAAAGCCGGCCGAAGCCATGTCGAGGCGCCGGTCTATTCGCACCTGACCTATGACGTCGTGCAGGGCCAGAAGGTCAGCGTCGACCGGCCGGACATATTGATCGTGGAAGGCGTGAATGTGCTCCTGCCCAGCCGCCTGCCGCGCGACGGCAAGGAAACGCCCTTCATCTCGGATTTCTTCGATTTTTCGGTCTATCTCGACGCCGACGAAGACCAACTGGAGACGTGGTATGTCTCCCGCTTCATGCGGCTACGCTCGACCGCCTTCCGCGACCCCCGGTCCTATTTCAGAAAATACGCCGATCTTTCGGACGAGGAGGCCGAGGCGACGGCGCGAAGCATCTGGAAGCGCATCAATCTGCGCAATCTGCATGAAAATATTCTGCCGACGCGCGCCCGCGCCAGTCTGATCCTGACCAAGGACGCCAGCCACCGCATCGAAACGGTGGCGCTACGCAAATTGTAAAGCTAGCCGATGGTCTGGAACATGGACTGTTTTTCCAGAACGCCGAGAATGCGGCGCAACTCGGCGCCGCGTTTGAGAATCAGCCCGGTCTGGGCGACCACCATATAGGCCCCCTGCTTGCGCGCCGATTTCGGCTCCTTGACGATCCGGTAAAAGGCGGCCTCGCCGCTGCGCCGGAAGATCGAGAAAATCGCGCGCTGGGTCGAGAAATCGAGCGCGTAATCACGCCAGATTCCCTGGGCGACCATCCGTCCGTAAATATCGAAGATCGCTTGCAGCTCCTGGCGGTCGAAGCCGACGACCGCGTGAAGAAGCGCGCCGGTGGGCGGCGGACGAAAGGGATGAAGATTGGCTTCGGAGGGCGTTTCGCTCAAAGCTCGGCCTTTGCGCGGAGGAATTAGCTGATGATGATCTGTTTCTTCTCCAAGGGCAAGGGTGCGGTAGAATGAAGAAAATCAGGCGGCGGCGCGGGCCGCCGCGATGAAGGCGAGGATTTTTTCGACGCACTTTTGGCCCTTCGCCGTCTCGACCCCCGAAGACACGTCCACGCCGGGGGCGCCGGTCAGGCGAATCGCCGCGGCGACATTCTGCGGATCGAGCCCGCCCGAGAGCATCCAGTCCTTCTTCGCCAGATGTCGCGCGCCCTCCTGCAGCAGCGTCCAGTCGAAGCTGAGGCCGTTGCCGCCGGGCAGAACGGCGTCCTTCGGCGGCTTGGCGTCGAAGAGCAGGCGGTCCGCGACTCTTTCATAAGCCGGGACAGGCAAAAAATCTGCCCTTTCCGCAATGCCGAGCGCCTTGAGGATCGGCAGGCCAAAGGTCTTGCGCAGGGTCGCGACCCGTTCGGGCGGTTCCGCGCCATGCAATTGCAGCCAGTCCGGCGCCAGGGCCCCGACGATCGCCGCGATGCGCGCGTCGTCGGCGTCCACCACGAGGGCGACCTTTTCCGCCCGCCCGCGAACTTGTTCCGACAGGCGACGCGCCTGATCGAGGCCGAGATGGCGCGGGCTTTTCTCGAAAAACACAAAGCCGACCATGTCGGCGCCGCCGGACAGGGCGGCTTCCAGCGGCTCCGGCCGGGCGAGGCCGCAGATCTTGACGATGAGCGACATTTCAAATCAGGCGGCGCGAGTCGGCACGACGGCGGTGGAGGCGCTCGGCGACAGGCGGAGTTCGGTGTTGTGCGCGCGCAGGCTCTCGTTCTCGCGGCGCAGGCTTTCGAGATTGGCCTTGGCCGCGCGCAGGGCCTTGCGGTGCCGGCCCTGTCCGAGCCAGGTCGAGGCGCCGCCGAAAAGTACGCCGACCATGACTGCCCCGATCACCACCATATAGAGAGGCGCGGGGAGTTGCAGCGCCGGCGCATCGTTGACGGTCATCGGATCGAAATGAAGGATGACCATCTGGCGGTTGGCCATGGAAAACGCCACCAGAATCAAGGCCAGAGGCGCGAGAACGAGAAGTTTCAGCAATCCGCGCATGTTCGCCCCACTCGTCCGTCGGCGGCCGGCCCCGTTTCAGGCCTCTTCCTGTTCGTTGAGCCGTTCACGCAACTCCTTACCCGTCTTGAAGAAGGGAACGAATTTTTCGGCGACGTCGACCTGATCGCCGGTGCGCGGGTTGCGTCCCACGCGCGCGTCGCGCTTCTTGACCGAAAAGGCGCCGAAACCGCGCAATTCGACCCGGTCGCCCCGCGACAAGGCCTCGATGACCTCGTCGAGAATGGCGTTCACGATATTCTCGACATCGCGCAGATAAAGGTGGGGATTGCGGTCGGCGATGCGTTGAACGAGTTCCGATTTGATCACTGAAGTCGTCCCGGTTTCCGCGCGAAGAATGCGCTCTTGAGGGGCTTGTTATTATTGCGCGTCAACCTGCCAAATCGCCAGAAGTCCGTCAAGCGCCGAGGCGGCGCGGGCGCCTTCGGCTTTCCGCGCCAGCTCCGCCGCCTGCGGATAGCCCATGGCCGCGAGGGCGTGGCTCGCCAGGCTGAACAGGCCAAATCTGCCCTCGACGCCGGGCTTTTTCCAGTCGCGGATGGGTAGATTCTTGGCGACGCCCTTTTGCGTCTCCAGCCAGGCCTTGGCCTCGTCCTCGCCGCCGGCGGCGTCGATCAGTTTCAGCGCAAGAGCCTGATGACCGGTGAAGACGCGGCCGTCCGCAACCGCCGCCAGCTCCGCATCGGTCAGATTGCGACGCTCCTTCACCAGGCGCTTGAACCAGTCGTAGGAATCGAGGACCAGGGAATTCATCGCCGCGCGGGCGGCGTCGCTGGTTGGATCGAAGAAATTCGGCTCGTCCTTCAGCGGCGCCGATTTGAAGCTCTCGACCTTCACCCCGACATTATCGAGCAGCTTGGCGAAATTCGGCAGTTGCAGCAGCACGCCGATCGAGCCGACCAGAGCATTGTCGCTGGCGAAAATGCGGTTGGCGCCGAGAGCGACGACATAGCCGCCCGAGGCCCCCAGCGTGTCCACCACCGCGACGACCGGCTTTTTCTTCGCCACCTGCCGCAAGGCGTTGTATATTCGCTCCGACCCGGTCACCGTGCCGCCGGGGCTGTTGATGGCGACGATCACCGCGCTCGCCCGGGATTCGCCGACGTCCTTGATCAGCTTGATCGTGGCGCGGTCGCCGGTGATCAGCCCCTTGATCTCGATCCGCGCGATATGGGGCGTGAGATGGCTCTCGGCGCCGCTGAATCGGCCCGCCGCGACGACGAGCGCGATGACGATCGCGGCCAGCGCGAACAGGCGCCAGAAAGTGATTTTGCGGCGCAGGCGCCGCCGATCGAGAATGGTTTCAACAGGCGTGGTTTGCGTCATGCGGGGCGCTCCAGTCTTTTCTGTTTAGGCCGCCGCCCGCAAAAGCACAATGCGGCGCATGAAAAAGCCCCGCGCGAAAACTTTCGCGCGGGGCTCTTCGGCTAAGGCGAGAGGCTTACTTGGTTTCGCGGGCCTTGAGCGCGGCGCCCAGAATGTCGCCGAGCGAGGCGCCCGAATCGGCCGAGCCGTACTGGGCGATGGCTTCCTTCTCTTCCGCCACTTCCAGCGCCTTGATCGACACGGCGACCTTGCGGGCCTTGCGGTCGAACAGGGTGACGCGGGCGTCGACCTTCTCGCCGACCGCGAAGCGGTCGGGGCGCTGGTCGGCGCGGTCGCGGGCCAGTTCGCTGCGCTTGATGAAAGCTTGAAGGTCGGTTCCGACGATCTTCACTTCCAGGCCGCCGTCCTTGACCTCAAGCACTTCGCAGGTGACGATCGAGCCTTTCTTTAACTCGCCGTCCTCGCCGGTCGCGGCCGTGGCGAAGGGATCGCCGCCCAGCTGCTTGACGCCGAGCGAGATGCGCTCCTTCTCGACATCGACGTCGAGAACGCGGGCGCGCACCACGTCGCCCTTCTTGTAGTCCTCGATCGCCTGCTCGCCGGGACGGTTCCAGTCGAGGTCGGAGAGATGGACCATGCCGTCCACATCGCCGTCGAGGCCGATGAACAAGCCGAATTCGGTCTTGTTCTTGACCTCGCCTTCGACGTCCGAGCCCCCCGGGTGCTTCTCGGCAAAGGCTTCCCAGGGATTCTGCAGCGTCTGCTTGAGGCCCAGCGAAATGCGGCGCTTGACGGAATCGACTTCCAGCACCTGCACGTCGACTTCCTGGCTCGTCGAAACGATCTTGCCCGGATGGACGTTCTTCTTGGTCCAGGACATTTCCGAAACGTGGATCAGGCCTTCGATGCCCGGCTCCAGCTCGACGAAGGCGCCGTAGTCGGTGATGTTGGTCACGCGGCCATGGAAGCGGGCGTTGATCGGATATTTGGCCTCTATGCCCTGCCACGGATCGTCAAGCAGCTGTTTCATCCCCAGCGAGATGCGGTGGGTTTCGTGATTGATCTTGATGATCTTCACCTTCACCGTCTGGCCGATGCTGAGCACTTCGCTCGGGTGGTTCACGCGGCGCCAGGCGATGTCGGTGACATGCAGCAGGCCGTCGATACCGCCGAGATCCACGAAGGCGCCGTAATCGGTGATGTTCTTCACCACGCCGTCGATCGTCACGCCCTCTTCAAGATTGGCGACGATCTCATGGCGCTGTTCGGCGCGGCTCTCTTCGAGCACAGTGCGGCGCGACACCACAATATTGCCGCGGCGGCGGTCCATCTTCAGGATCTGAAAGGGCTGCGGCACGCCGAGCAGCGGCGTCACATCGCGGATCGGGCGGATATCGACCTGGGAGCGGGGCAGGAAGGCCACGGCGCCGTCGAGATCGACGGTGAAGCCGCCTTTGACCTGGTTGAAGATGACGCCTTCGACCTTCTCGCCGGCCTCGAAGGCCTTTTCGAGCTTGACCCAACTCTCTTCGCGGCGCGCCTTGTCGCGCGAAATCACGGCCTCGCCGAGCGCGTTTTCGACGCGTTCGAGATAGACTTCGACTTCCTCGCCGACCTGCGGGGCGGCGTCCCGGCCATGGCCGGTGAATTCCTTGAGCGGCACCCGGCCTTCGGTCTTGAGGCCGATGTCGATGACCGCGACATCCTTTTCGATGGCGACGACGCGGCCCTTGACCACGGAGCCTTCGAAAGCTTCGCTCTCGCCATAGGATTCGGCGAGCAGAGCGGCAAAATCGTCACGCGTCGGGTTCATACCCGCGTTGCTGGCAGAGGACATATTTTCTCCTGAAACGCCCGATCGGGCGGCGCCGGTTGGGTTAGCGTTGCATCTGCTCCTAAACCACCGGCGCGCATCTTGGTTCGATGCGTCTCACCTAAAAGTGTCCGGCGCGGGCCGGCGGACGGGAGCGAGTTTTTCACGGAAAATTCCGCGAAGCCAGTCGGCTAGCAGTTTTGTTGGCGACTGACAAGGCGATGCGCCTGTCCTGCCTCAAAAAAACAAGGGCGCCGTCGCGCGAGGGCGCCCTTGAAGGCCTTTTAGGCCGGATCAGCGCTCATAAATGATGCGGGCGCGGATCGTGCCGTCCAGCGCGCGGATTTCCTCCAGCGCCTGTTCGCAATTCTCGTGCGAGCCGTCGGCCTCGATCACCACATAGCCGACATCGCCGTCGGTCTGCAGATATTCCGAGGCGATGTTCATGCCACGCATTGAGAAAATGTCGTTCAGCTTGCCCATCATGCCCGGCACGTTGCGATGGACGTGCATGTAGCGCGTGCCCTGCGGGCGCGGTGGCAGCTGGACTTCCGGGAAATTGACGGCGCCCAGCGTCGAGCCGATGTCGGAATAATCGATCAGTTTTCGCGCGACCTCGCCGCCGATCCTCTCCTGCGCCTCCTCGGTCGAGCCGCCGATATGGGGGGTGAGAATGACATTGTCGAGGCCCTGGAGCGGAGAGACAAATTTCTCTTTATTGCCGGCCGGCTCCTTGGGGAAAGTGTCCACGACGGCGCCGCGCAGATGCTTGTCCTTGAGCGCGCGCGCCAGCGCATCGACGTCCACTGTGGTGCCGCGGGCGTTATTGATGAAATAGGCGCCCTTTTTCATGGCGCGGAACTGGGCTTCGCCCATCATGTTCTTGGTCTGGGGCGTTTCCGGCACATGGAGGCTGACCACGTCCGACTGGGCCAGCAGATCGTCGAGGGTCTTGCAGGGCTCGGCATTGCCATGGCGCAACTTGTCGACGACGTCGAAATAGATCACCTTCATGCCCATCGCCTCGGCCAGAGTGGACAATTGGGCGCCGATATTGCCATAGCCGACGATGCCGAGCGTCTTGCCGCGCACTTCCACGCTGTCGGTGGCGCTCTTGTCCCAGCCGCCCTGGTGGGCTTCGACCGAGCGCGGAAAGATTCGGCGCATCAGCATGACGATCTCGCCGATCGTCAGCTCCGCCACCGAGCGGGTGTTGGAGAAGGGCGCGTTGAAGACCGGGATGCCGCGGATGCGTGCGGAGGGCAGCGAGACCTGATTGGTGCCGATGCAGAAGCAGCCGACGGCGATCAGCCGGTCGGCGGCCGCGAAAACTTCTTCTTTGAGCTTGGTGCGCGAGCGGATGCCGACCATGTGCACGCCCTGCAGCGCCTCGCGCAGCTCGGCGCCGTCCAGCGCCTTGGTCAGGCGGGTGACGTTCTCATAGCCGGCGGCGCGGAAAAGCTCGACGGCGCTGGGGTGGATGCCTTCGAGCAGCAGGATCTTGATCTTGTCCTTGGGCAGCGACAGTTTCGCGTTCATCATTTACTCCTGGGGCGTTTGCTTTGGGGGCCGGCGCCCGAGCGCGCGGGGCCCGGAGGCGGATGCTGGCGGTTCTCAAAAATCGCCCGGTCGCGGAAACGGCGCGCCGCTTGGCTTGTTCGGGCCGGCCTCGCGGAAAGGTCACAACGTCTTGCCTAGAATGTCTTGGCCTTCAGCGGGATGGGTTGCGGGGCGCCGTTCTCGTCGCGGATGGAAAACCGGTAGCGCCCGGTCTCATCGACATCGACCTGGTAGGACAGGCGGTCGATGACGCGGTTTTCGCGGTCGAAGGCGAGCACCTTGGGCCGCAGGGTGGGGATTTCGTCGGCGTCGATATAGATCGAGCTGCAGATGATGATCTGGTCGCCGGGTTGGCAGGTGCGCGCCGCCGCGCCGTTGAGGATGCAGCAGCGCGAGCCGCGCTCGCCGAGAATGACATAGGTCGAGATGCGCGCGCCGGAATTCTTGTTCCAGATCTCGACGAATTCGAGCGGCAGGATTCCCGCTTCCTCGCAATGATCGGGATCGAGCGTAATCGAGCCATGATAGTCGATATTGGCGTCCGTCACGTGGATTCCGTGCAGTTTGGCGCCGACAACCTTACGCATTGACCGTCCCTGAAGCTGATGGAGCCTCATCCTTGCCGCGCTCATAGCCGTTTTTGCGCGAAATCGCCAGCACGCCCTTCGTCGGGCGCTCAATCGGGTTCAAAGTTCAGCGCCACCCCGTTGATGCAATAGCGCAAAAAGGTCGGCGGCGGCCCGTCCTCGAAGACATGCCCGAGATGGCCGCCGCACTGGCTGCAATGGACCTCGGTGCGGACCATGAAGTGGCTGACATCGCGGCTGGTCTCGATGGCGCCGGGCAGGGGATCGAAAAAGCTCGGCCAGCCGGTGCCGCTGTCGAATTTCTCTCTTGCGCGAAACAGCTCCTGGCCGCAGCCCACGCAACGAAACACGCCAGGACGCTTTTCATGGTTGAGCGCACACGAGCCCGGCCGCTCGGTGCCATGGCCGCGCAGCACGTCATATTGCTCGGGCGTGAGCCTCGCGCGCCAGTCCTCGTCGCTGCGCGTGACCTTGAAAACCTTCGACGTCACGGGGCCTCCCGACGGAACAGCCTATAAATAGAGCGTTTTCGCGCCGCAACAAGCGGGCGGCGCCACAGGCGCGTTGCCAGCGCTAAGGAAATCGGTCTAAACAGCTTGGCGCCCTTCCGGGCCAGGTGGGGCCGGTAGCTCAATGGTTAGAGCCGGCCGCTCATAACGGTCTGGTTGGGGGTTCGAGTCCCTCCCGGCCCACCAATCGCGTCTTGTCCGGCTGCAGGCGCCATTTGGCGCAGGGGCGAAAAATTTTCATCGCGCGCTTGCGGGCAAGCGGCGCCGCCAGTATGTTCCGCCCCCAACGCCGGCCAGGCCGGACATTGGGGCGTCGCCAAGCGGTAAGGCAGCGGATTTTGATTCCGCCATACGTAGGTTCGAATCCTGCCGCCCCAGCCATACATTCTCCCGGCGCCCGGATTTCACTGGTCCTCCCGCAGAGGCCCGCCTCCCGCGGGGCCGTTCGAGGCTGGAGGGGTCGTGTCCCAACGAATCGTATAGAAAGTCCGGAGAAAGCCGCTTGCGAAGCGCGCGCGACATAGCGTCGTAACCAGCGAGCGGCTTTCGGGGACATGCGAACCGCGTCGCGCGCGCAAATGAATCACGCCTGGCGGCGGCAATCAATTTCGAAGAAAACCATCCAACCCAAACAGCGCTTCGACAAAATTGAATATTTGCCCCCGACGCATAAGCCCCGCGTTGCAGGGCTTTCAAGTTTTTGCAGGGGCGACGACCGCACCCGCCTGCACCTCGACGTGGTCAACATGGAAGGCGCCAAGCGTTGAACGATGCCCGATCGAAACGAGGGTCGTTTGTGGCAAGCGCCTCGCAAGCGTTTCGTAAATTGCCTTCTCCGTTTTCTCGTCGAGGGCTGAAGTAGCTTCGTCGAGCAAAAGCCAGTCCGGCTTTGCCAGCAGGGCGCGAGCAATCGCCACCCGCTGCTGCTCACCACCCGAGAGCCGCTGGGACCAGAGATCGGAAATGTCCAGCTTTTCGGCGAGATCGGGCAGTTGGGCGTCGCCAAGGGCGGCGGCGATTTCCTTGTCGTCATACATTTCCGCCGCTGAGGGATAGACCACGGCCTCGCGCAAGGGGCCAATCGGAAGATAGGGCTTTTGCGGCAGCAGCATCATTTTTCCCGAGGCAGGGATCGACACCGCGCCGGCGCCGAAAGGCCATATACCCGATATGGCCCGGAACAAAGTGGATTTTCCAGCTCCCGACGGGCCGGTGACGAGCAAGTTCCTCCCAGGTTTCAGCGTGAAGTCGACGCCACTCAACAAGGCCGTTCCGTTTGGCAGGGAAATGGTTGCATGATGCAGCGCCGGCGACGAAGCATTCCGCTCGATCTTGAAGGCCAGACCCGTCTGCGCGCCCTCGATCGCGGCGTCGAAAGAGCTGAGGCGATCGAGCACAGCGCGGAACCCGGCAAGTGACGTATAATAACTGATGAAGAAAGTAAGCGCGCTCTGGACCTGGCCGAAGGCTTGCGCTGTCTGGGTCATTACACCGAGCTCGATCTTCTTGGCGAAATAAAAGGGCGCGGCGAAAATATAGGGAATGATCGGGCTGATCTGGCCATAAAATCCTGTAAAGGCGGTTAATTTCTTGCGAAGATTGATCATGTCGATGTAATTGGCGATCAGGGCGGCGAATTTCAGCCGCAAGGAGACGGCCTCGGCGTTTTCGCCCTCGAGCAGCGCGACCTGCTCGCCATATTCGCGCAACCGCGCCAGACCGAAACGGAAATCCGCCTCAACCTTCTGCCGGGTGAACATGATCTGGACCAACGGCCGACCAATGAGATGCGTGATCAGGGTGCCAGCGGCGGCATAGATCAAGGCGACCCAGAACAGCAGGCCCGGGAAAGCGAAATGCGTTCCTGGAACGGTGAAGTTCGCGGAAAGGCTCCACAGCAGAATGGCGAAGGAAACGAGCGACGACAGAGTCGAGATCAACATGATCGAATAGTTATAGACGCCATAACCAAAGGCGCCGCCATCACCTCCTCCGTCGATGAAGCGCGCGACATCTTCGGCGATACGCTGGTCGGGGTTATCGGCGGGCCCGCGGGTGAGCGACATGCGATAATGGGCATGATGGCTCAGCCAATGGGAAATATAAAATTGTGTCAGCCAGCGCCGCCACCGGATGACCAGATACGAGCTGACGACATATTCCACGACCAGGGCGCCGACATAGATGAAGGCCCAGGGCGTGAAGACCCAGAGAAGCATGCGCCAGAATACCGGACCATCGTGGTTCTGGATCGCATTGAAGAAATCACGATTGAAAAAATTTAGACGCACCGTGATCGCCACTTCCGCCTGGTTGAGCACGACAAGGAAGACGACCATGCCGGTCGCCAATGTGCGCTCCAGCGTTTTGAAGCGGAAACTGGCGATTCCGGCGCTCGTCTGATCGGTGGCGAGGAAGAAACGATCCGCGATTCTGGTCAGTGTGCGCACAACGGGTATATGCGAGACCACGAAAACAATGATCGCGAACATGGCGACCGTCAGCGCCAAGGTCGGAGGCACCCGCGCCTCCGACAGGGATTTCGGCCAAAGGCCGAAACGAGAAGCCAAATCAGCGAGCCCGAAGACGATGGTTTCGACTGCGAACAAGGCGAGGAATATCTTCAGGAAACGGGAGACCGGCGCGCTGCGCCAACAACAATAAGCGACGATCAGACTAGCGAGCGCGAGGAGATCGAGTGTGGGATTGGCAAACTCAAGACCGACGACGCCGGACGTGAGGCCGAAAAGCGCTACGGCGACGCCGAGAATTTTCATGAATTTCCTCTATTCGGGTTGAAGCCAGGCAACGGCGCGGGGATGAAATTCACGGACCATAATTCGATCCTGCGAGCCAACGGAAATGTCATGAATTCAGAATGCGGCGTGCTTGCATTTCATCCTCACGGATTTGCGCGGTCAACGTCTGGAGAGATTCGAATTTCTTCTCTGGTCGAAGAAAGTCGACGAAAAAGACCTCAATGTCACGGTCATAGATATCTCCCGTAAAATCAAATAAATAGACCTCAAGCAGCGGTGGGCCGTCATCCACCGTGGGGCGCCGGCCAAAACTCGCGACGCCTTTGAGGCGACGACCGTCGAGATCGACTTCGACCGCGTAAATGGCGTGCCGGAGCCGGCACGAGGCCTCGACAGCGAGATTGGCGGTTGGAAATCCAAGCTGCCGCCCAAGCTTCGCGCCATGAATGACCTTGCCGGTCAAGGACCATGCATGGCCGAGCAACGCCGCCGCGCCGCGAATGTCCCCACGCTCCAAGGCCTCACGCGTTGCGGTCGACGAGACGGCTTCCAGCGAACCTTCCTCGTCGGCGAAAACCTTTTCGACAATTTCGACCTGAATTCCGAGTTTCGGCGCGGCTTCGCGCAAAAACGAGGGCGTCCCGGATCGTCCCGCGCCGAAATGGAAATCATAGCCCACGACGACCGCGCCCGCGCCGATCCGGCCGATGAGAACGTCTCGCAAAAACCGTTCCGCGTCCAGTCGAGCCAGAGCCTCGTCAAAAGTGAGGACGAACATGCCGTCGAGGCCGAGTTCCGCCATGCGATGGGCTTTGGCGTCGCGACTGGTCAATCGGAAGATGCCGCCGCCGCGACCAAAAAAATCGACGGGATGGGGCTCGAAGGTCAAAACGGCGCAAGGACGCCCGAGGCGTCGCGCCAAGGTCATTGCCCGGGCTATGACCACGCGATGACCTCGATGCACACCATCAAAATTGCCGATGGCGACAACAGCGCCCATCAGCTCGGGCGGGGGCGTTTGCGGATCTATGCTGAGTACGAACTTTGGATTTGCCGGCATGACGGATTCTGGCGCAATCATGTCTTGCGTGATGCAGACGATCGGAAGCGACTTTTAACGCCGTTCAGGCGGCCAGCGTCAAGCATGCTGAACGCCGCCCCTCCAGGCGACGAAAAGGGCCCCTTGGAAAATTCACCGCGGCGGGTTCAACATACATCTCGGTTTCACATCACTCGGCTGTCGATTGGGCGTCGATCAAAATATCGGCGCCAGTGATTTGGGACGCGGCTTCGCTCGACAGAAACACAGCCATTGCCGCGACTTGATCGGCGATCGCAGATTTCCCGTTAGGCTGGGAAACGAGACGACCATTATGCACAATCTGTCCTTGAGCCATGTCGTTCGCTTTCGTCGCGCCCGAAATCTGCTTTCCAGCCAAGGCCGCCGCGGAATAGCCGGGCGTGATGGAATTCACTGTGACGCCGAAGCTCGCCAGCTCAACGGCGGCGGCTTTTGTCAGCCCCGCGACGCCGTTGCGTGCAGCGACAAAAGCCGATTTGAATGGCGATGGGGCGAGCGCGTCTATCGGGCTGATGTTGATGATGCGCCCCCATCCGCGCGCCTTCATCCCAGGTATCGCCGCGCGCATGGCATGGAACGCCGAGGAAAGGTTGATCGCTATCATCCGGTTCCATTTTTCGATCGGAAAATCCTCGATCGGGGAAGCGAATTGAATTCCGGCGCTGTTCACGAGAATGTCGACGGAGCCGAAGATATTTTCGGCATGTGCGATCATTCCGGCGATTTCTTCCGGCCTAGACATATCGACAGCGCCATAGATCGCCGTGACGTCGAAGTTCTTTACGATGGATGCGCGCTCGGTTTCGGTCGCCGCGGTCTCGCTGAAACCATTGATCAGTAGGTTGCAGCCTTCTTTTGCAAAGGCGCGGGCGATTGCGAGACCAATGCCCGCGGTGGATCCTGAGATAACAGCGGTTTTGGAGGCAATCGACATGGTCGGGCTCATTGCAGCGAAGCACGGAATGGATCGCGAAGCATGTGATGAGCTTCGCAGCGACTATAATTTTGCGCCACAAAAATTGCAGCCGAGAAATCCGCACGGCTGCCTTTGAACAACAAAAGTCGCGTGTTGGGATTTCCGATGCTATAGAAGGCGCGCTTTTCCTCTCGATGGGTCGAATGATGATCGACGATGAGTTCCCGCCGCTGTGCGAAACGGAAATCCCCGCTGAACCCCTGCTGCGTCGCCACGGCATCGGCGTGCGCATTGGGTCGGGTCCGGGGTCGGTCGTCGTTGGCGGTGGCGCGCCAATTGTCGTCCAAAGCATGACCAACACGGATACGGCGGATGTCGAAGCCACTGTCAACCAGGTGGCCGCGCTCGCTCATGCTGGATCGGAACTTGTGCGGATCACGGTCGATCGCGATGAGGCGGCCGCGGCGGTTCCAAAGATTCGTGACAGGCTCGATTCGATCGGCGTGAATGTTCCGCTGGTCGGTGATTTTCATTATATCGGACACAAATTGCTCACCGATCATCCCGCCTGCGCGGAGGCCTTGGCAAAATATCGGATCAATCCGGGCAACGTCGGCTTCAAGGAAAAAAAGGACAAACAGTTCGGCGCCATTATCGAACTGGCCATCAGACACGACAAAGCGGTACGAATTGGCGCGAATTGGGGATCGCTCGATCAGGAGATGCTGACCGCCCTGATGGATGAGAACCATAGGGCCGAAAAGCCCGTAGACGCCCGCGCGGTGACACGCGAGGCGCTTGTGCGCTCGGCGCTGCTTTCGGCCCGGCGCGCCGAAGATATTGGGTTAAAGCGGGATAGAATCGTCCTTTCCGTCAAGGTTTCCGGCGTGCAGGATCTGATTTCAGTTTATCGGATGGTCGCGCGGCGATCCGATTATTCGTTGCATCTCGGATTGACCGAGGCGGGCATGGGCTCCAAAGGGATCGTCGCCTCGTCGGCCGCTCTGGGTATACTGCTCCAGGAGGGCATCGGCGACACGATTCGCGTGTCGTTGACCCCGGAGCCGGGCGGGGATCGAACATTGGAAGTTCGTGTCGCGCAGGAAATTCTGCAGACGATGGGCTTTCGCACTTTCGTCCCGTTGGTTGCGGCATGCCCAGGTTGTGGACGGACGACAAGCACGGTCTTTCAGGAATTGGCGCGCGATATCCAATCCATGATTCGTGAACGCATGCCTCAATGGCGCAAGCTTTATCAGGGCGTTGAATCGCTCAATGTTGCCGTAATGGGCTGCATCGTGAATGGTCCCGGCGAGTCAAAACATGCCGATGTAGGCATTTCCCTTCCAGGAACGGGCGAAGCCCCCGCAGCGCCGGTTTTTATCGATGGTCGGAAGGTGAAGACGCTTCGCGGCGCGGACATTGCGAAGGATTTCGAAAAGATCGTCGAAAACTATGTCGCGGAGCGTTTTGGCGCGGAAACCGAATCAAACGCGGCGGAATGAGCGGCCCCTCGACAGCGCTGTCACTCGAATCAAGCGGATGGTCATTGAAAACATTCCCAGCTACGCTTTACGTCGCTGCAGAAAGGGTCTATCCTTTTACTCCCTCCTCCAAGTGATCGATCGGTAAGACGCCCTTCGGGGCTCGTCGACTTGATGCCGCTCACAATCCCCGTTGATCACCTTCCCAGCCGTCGTGAGAAGAGCGCTTGGCGCAATGACAGATATCGAAAAACCGGAATCCCAGAACCGCCGCAACGAAATCAAGTTGCAGGATTTGAAAGCTAAATCCGCCACTGAACTATTGGCTTTTGCGGAACAGCATGAAGTCGAAAACGCTTCGATCATGCGCAAGCAAGAACTGATGTTCGCGATCCTGAAGCAGCTTGCCTCGCGCGATATCGAGATCGTGGGCGAGGGTGTGGTCGAAGTGCTTCAGGATGGATTTGGATTTCTGCGCGCGCCGGACGCGAATTATCTAGCCGGGCCAGACGATATTTACGTTTCGCCGTCTCAAATTCGGCGCTTCGGTCTGCGCACGGGCGATACCGTCGAAGGGCTGATTCGCAGCCCGAAGGAGGGCGAGCGGTACTTTGCCCTGCTGAAGGTGAATTCGATCAATTTTGAGGATCCCGAAAAGGTCCGGCACAAGGTCCATTTCGACAATCTCACGCCTCTTTATCCGAACCAGCGGCTGAAACTGGAAATTGAGGACCCTACCCGCAAAGACCTCTCGGCGCGGGTGATCGACATCGTTTCACCGATTGGAAAAGGGCAGCGCGCCCTGATCGTTGCGCCGCCTCGGACGGGCAAGACGGTCATCCTGCAAAATATTGCCCAATCGATCACGACCAACCACCCCGAATGCTATCTTATCGTCCTCTTGATCGACGAGCGCCCCGAGGAGGTGACGGACATGCAGCGCTCCGTCAAGGGCGAGGTGGTGTCCTCAACCTTCGACGAACCGGCTGTACGCCACGTTCAGGTCGCCGAAATGGTGATCGAAAAAGCAAAACGGTTGGTGGAGCACGGACGCGACGTCGTGATCTTGCTTGATTCCATCACGAGACTGGGCCGCGCTTACAACACCGTCGTTCCTTCTTCGGGAAAGGTTCTGACGGGCGGCGTCGACGCCAACGCACTGCAGCGCCCGAAGCGGTTTTTTGGCGCCGCGCGAAATGTCGAAGAAGGCGGCTCGCTGACAATTATTGCGACTGCTCTGATTGAGACTGGTTCGCGCATGGATGAAGTTATTTTCGAGGAATTCAAGGGCACCGGCAATTCGGAAATCATCCTCGATCGCAAGGTCGCAGACAAGCGAGTGTTCCCGGCGATCGACATCACGCGCTCCGGCACACGTAAAGAGGAATTGCTGGTGCCTGGCGATATCCTCAAAAAGACCTATGTCCTGCGGCGAATTTTAAATCCCATGGGGACCGTGGACGCCATCGAGTTCTTGCTGGGGAAATTGCGCGAGACGCCAAAGGGCAATATGAGCTTCTTTGAGTCGATGAATACGTGACACTCGGCTCCCGGGGCTTCGAGATGCAATCGGCCATGTTTCACGTGAAACATGGCCGATCTTGTTTTGAGGGTATCGATGTATTCCGCTTTGGGCCGATGCGAAACGATTTTCGCCCTCTCGTCTGGTGTCGGGAAGTGCGCGGTTTCAGTCATTCGGATCTCGGGGGCGAAATCGCTCCGGATCCTGGAGTCGATGACATCATGTCGTGTGCGGCCGCGTGTCGCTCAACTGACGAATTTGCGTGATCCTGCGAGCGGGGAAATCGTTGATCAGGGATTGGCGATTTGGTTTCCTGGACCGAACAGTTTTACCGGCGAAGATCTCCTGGAGTTGCAGCTTCATGGTTCGCGCGCCGTCATCGCCAAGGTCTTTTCAATCTTGAGACAGACGCCAGGGGTGCGCACGGCAGAGCCTGGCGAATTTTCCCGGCGCGCGATGGAAAATGGCAAGCTCGATCTTATCGAAGCAGAAGCGCTAGCGGATCTCATAGACGCAGATACCGAAGCCCAGCGAAAATTGGCCCTCATGGAAAAATCCGGAGCGCTCCGTGGCTTTGGTGAGGCGCTTCGTGACGAGTTGGTTCGTTTGATGGCCGATCTCGAGATAGCGCTTGATTTCGCCGACGAGGTTGATGTTTCCGACGAAATCGCTGAGCAAGTTCGATCAGAGTTGAAGATTATTGAAGGAAAATTGTCTGCTGCGGAAAGTTGCTATTCGAGCGCCGAGCGTGTCCGCGATGGCCTTACCGTACTGATCGCCGGCCCCCCGAACGCCGGAAAATCCAGCTTGTTGAATGCCCTCGCTCGGCGAGAGGTTGCGATCGTATCCGAAATTGCCGGGACGACACGCGATCTGGTCGAAGTCAGGCTCGATCTCTGTGGATTGCCCGTCAATCTTATCGACACGGCAGGAATGCGCCCGACAGATGACCCGATCGAGCAAGAGGGTGTCAGACGTGCTATGGAAAAAGCGCGGGCCGCGGACTTGGTTTTGTGGCTCAGTCCAGTCAATGAATCGGTGACATCCCCTCCCGCAGATCTGGCCTTTGAGGCCCTTTGGACCGTCAGAACGAAAGTTGATTTGAGCGCAAAGGCGGCGGGCGAGCAGAACAATGACGGGGAGGTCTATCTCCTGTCGGCGCATTCGGGTTTTCAACTCGACGGCCTCCTTCAAGGGTTACAAGAATTTGCAGAAAAAAAAATGTCGATTAATAGTTCCGTCATTGTCGCCAATGAACGCCAGCGGCGGGCCATCGTTGCCGCGCGGCAAGCGATAGAGGCGGCGGTTCAGCCGAACTCGCCACCCGAAGTCATGGCGGAGGAGTTGCGGTGCGCCAGTTTCGCGTTGGAAAGCCTGCTCGGGAAGATCGGGGTCGAAAATATCCTGGATAGCGTTTTTAGCCGGTTCTGTATCGGAAAGTGAATGAGCTGCGGATGTCAGAGGTTTTGACAGGATTCGATGTCATCGTGATCGGCGGTGGCCATGCAGGTTGTGAAGCGGCGAGCGCTGCGGCGCGTCTTGGCGCGCGGACCCTGTTGCTCACTCACAAGATCGACACGATTGGGGAAATGTCCTGCAATCCCGCGATTGGAGGCTTAGGAAAAGGCCATCTCGTTCGTGAAATTGACGCCCTGGACGGAATCATGGGTCGCGCGGCGGATTTGGCGGGAATCCAGTTCCGCCTGCTGAACCGTTCCAAAGGCCCTGCGGTTCGGGGGCCACGCGTCCAGGCAGACCGCAAATTGTTCCGGAAGGCGGTGCGAAACATTCTGACGAGCACGCCCAATTTGACCTTGCGCGAAGGGTCCGTTGAGGGGTTGGCGCGATCGATGGGATCGAACGATTTCCGTTTGCACTTGCGCGATGGCTCTGCCGTTCGCTGCAATGCTGTCGTTGTCGCGAGCGGAACGTTTTTGAACGGCATGATCCATATAGGGGAAAACATCGAATCCGCGGGCCGGATTGGAGACGCGCCTGCGCTTCATTTAAGCGATAGCCTCGCTTCATTGGGCCTTGAACTGGGGCGACTTAAGACCGGTACCCCGCCTCGGTTGCGGCGCTCCTCGATTCGTTGGGACGACCTGGAGCAGCAAGCAGGCGATGAAAATCCAGAATTTTTCTCGACTCTGACGTCGTCATGTTCGAATCGACAAGTGGCATGCGCCATCACACACACAACTGCGGCGGGTCACCATTTGATCCGGCAAAATCTCGATAAGGCGCCCATTTTTTCCGGTCAGATATCAGGGCGCGGACCGAGATACTGCCCCTCGATCGAAGACAAGATCATACGGTTTGCGGATCGGCAGAGCCACCAAATTTTTCTGGAGCCCGAAGGGCTCGACGACGAAACGATTTATCCGAACGGAATTTCGACGTCTCTGCCCGCCGCGCTCCAGAATGCCTTCTTGAAGACAATACCAGGATTGGAAAATGTTGAAATGCTCCGACCTGGTTATGCCGTCGAATATGATTTCGTCGATCCAAGAGCTCTTAAATCTACGTTGGAGGTCAAACGAGCGCCGGGACTTTTTTTGGCGGGGCAAGTCAATGGAACAACCGGCTACGAGGAAGCGGGCGCTCAAGGCGTTGTGGCAGGCCTGAATGCAGCAGCCTATGCGGGACAGCTACCAGAGATTACCTTCGATCGGACTGAGGCGTATCTAGGTGTTATGATTGACGACCTTATCACGCGCGGCGTTTCGGAACCGTATCGCATGTTCACGTCGCGCGCTGAATTCCGCCTGTCGCTGCGTTGCGATAATGCGGATTCGCGACTGACGCCGAGGGGCCTGGAATTGGGCTGCATTAGTCCAGCGCGCGCAGCGAATTTCCAAACGAGGATGTCCGCGCTTCAGTCTTTGACCGAGCGTTTGAAGGCTTTAGAAATTGGCCCCCGCGAGGCGGCGGGGTATGGAATCCAACTGAATCGGGATGGAATACGCCGCTCCGCATTCACGCTTCTCTCCTATCCAAATGTTCGCTTCGGTGATCTCGTCCAAATTTGGCCGGAGCTGAAGGCCTACTCGGATAGGACAGCGGACCAGGTTGAGGTTGATGCGAAATACTCAGTTTATGTTGACCGGCAAGAGGCTGCGGCCGATATCATTCGCCGCGAAGAGCGGGTTCTATTGGGGTCGAATTTCGACTATGAGCGTGTTCCTGGGCTTTCAAATGAAGTTCGTGGAAAATTAATGTCCATTCGCCCCGAAAATCTTGGGCAGGCTGGACGCATTGAGGGCGTCACCCCCGCCGCGTTGGCGCTTCTGCTCGCATGGACAAGAAAGATGAAGCCGGAATCCATCGGCTGCGGGGGCGAATAAATTGGCCGAATCGCGCGGGGATTTTTCCGAGGAACTGCCGCCGGCGACGGCGGAACGGCTGAAGATTTATGAATACCTGTTGCGAAAATGGCAGCCGAAAATCAATCTCGTTTCCGAATCAACCCTCGCCGACATCTGGAATCGACATTTTCGTGACTCCTATCAACTGTTTAATATCGTTGGATCATGGGCGAGATGGGTCGATCTCGGATCGGGAGGCGGCTTTCCCGGATTGGTCGTGGCCATCGCCAACGCCGACCCTGATCGGAGCGTTCATTTAATCGAGGCCGATAAACGCAAGGTGGCGTTTCTTCGAGAAGTTTCACGTGAAACAAAAACCGCAGTAGAAATTCATTCCGGCAGAATAGAGGCTGTTTTGCCGAGCCTTTGTGACCGACAGAAATTTGACATCGTCTCCGCACGCGGCTTGGCCCCTTTGGCCGATCTCGTCCGCCTTGCGGCGCCTGCCCTCAAATCGGGCGCCTTGGGCGTCTTTTTGAAGGGGAAAGATTTCGCAAGCGAATTGACCAATTTGCATGCCTTATCTAATTTTGACAACTGCGTCGCGCAAAGCCGAAGTGACCCCTGTGCGCGGATTATTCTTCTTCGGTGGAATCAGTCCAGTTCACCCCGCGTTTGAGGATGTCGCCATGAGCAATT